>JAKLPK010000009.1 GCA_022013895.1 Cellulomonas sp.
GCAGCATCAGCAGCACCGCGCCGGCGGCGGCCCCGACCAGCAGCAGGCCGAGGACGGCCGTCCCGGCACGTTCGGGAACGATCGTGAGCGGTAGGGCCACGATGCAGGCGATGTCGGCGACCGCGACCTGCGCCGTCATCGCGAGCACCGCGGGGCCGCCCAGCCGCAGCGAGTCCACCGTCGGCAGCACGAGCGCCGCCGACGAGGAGGCGAGCAGCACCGCGTACAGCGGTGCGTGCCCGCCGCCGAGCAGCACGGCGATGCCCACCCCGACACCGGCCGAGACGAGACCGACGAGCCCCGCCCGCAGGGCTCCGACGCTCAGCGCGGACCGCACCTGGGTGTCGCGCACGGGCACGTGGCTACCGGCGACGAACATGAGCAGCGCGAAGCCGAGGTCGGCGAGGAAGCGGAAGGTGTGGTCCTGGGCGTCGAGGACCGCCAGCCCGCTGGCCCCGAGCGCCAGCCCGGCCGCCAGCTCTCCGACCATCACCGGCACCCGCCCCCGGTCACGGGACGCGAGCAGCGGTCCGGCCAGCGCGACGACCGAGACCAGGGCGAGGGTCGCGAAGGTCATGACCGGCGACCCGGCACACGACCCACGGCGCTGGTCAGCACCGCGTGACCGCAGGGACGGCTCGGGGTGCACCGACTGCCATGGGTCCTCCTGTCAGGGTCCGGCGGCCAGGCTCGCACACCAGGCGGGTCGATGGCAGGCACGGGCGCGGCACCCGACCGTGGCGACCCGCACGGGGTCGATTGACAGCGCGCGGACGTCGTCATTGACTTCGCAACGGTGCGGCGAGCCCCTCTGGTTCGCCCGGCGAGGAGTGGTGATGACGGTGGGCCGCGCGGCGCCTCCCGTCCTGCCGGGACGCCGGCCGCGATGACCGGCCGCCGCCTGGTCGTCACGGGGGTCGTGCAGGGCGTCGGCTTCCGACCGCACGTCTACCGTCTGGCCCACGAGCTGGGTCTGACGGGTTCGGTGACCAACACCGCCGCAGGTGTGGTGATCGACGCCCACGGCCCCACTGCCGCCCTGGACGAGCTGACCCGTCGCGTGGCCACCGACGCCCCGCCCCTGGCCCAGGTGCGCGACGTGCGCTGCCACGACCTGGCGGCAGACCCCACGCCGGTCGCCTTCACGATCCTGGCCAGCACGTCGCAGGACGGACCCCGCACCACCGTGCCCCCCGACTGCGCGATCTGCGACAACTGCCTGCGCGAGCTGTTCGACCCCGGCGACCGCCGCTACCGGCACCCCTTCATCACCTGCACCGACTGCGGCCCCCGGTTCACCATCGTCACCGGTCTGCCCTACGACCGGCCCAGGACGTCGATGGCGTCGTTCCCGATGTGCCCCGACTGCGCCACGGAGTACCACGACCCGCTCGACCGCCGGTTCCACGCCCAGCCGGTCGCCTGCCCGGCGTGCGGCCCGCACCTGTGGGCGGACGACGGGGCGAGGCGGACCACGGGCGACGAGGCGGCGATCGCGCTGGCCCAGCGGGTGCTCGCGGACGGGGGCACCGTGGCGGTCAAGGGCCTCGGCGGGTTCCACCTGGCGGTCCGGGCCGACCACGCGGCCGGGATCGCCAGGCTGCGTGCCCGCAAGCAGCGCCCCGACCGGCCGTTCGCCCTGATGGCCGGTTCACTGGACGCGGCCCGGCGGCTGGTCGAGCTCGACCCCGTCGAGGAGCAGCTGCTGACCGGCGTCGCCCGTCCCATCGTGCTGGCCCGCCGACGGTCGGATGCGCCCGTCGCCCAGGGCGTGGCGCCGGGGTCGGCCGAGCTCGGCGTCATGCTCGCGTACACCCCGCTGCACCACCTGCTGCTGCGCCCGGGACCGGCCGCCGTCCCGGTCGCCGACGTGCTCGTGATGACGAGCGCGAACCTGTCCGATGAGCCCCTGTGCTACCGCGACGAGGATGCCGGGCTGCTGCTGCGGCTGTCCGATCTCGTGCTGGGCCACGACCGCCCGATCGTCACCCCGTGCGACGACTCGGTGACCCGCGTGGTCGACGGTGAGCCGTACCCGGTGCGCCGCTCCCGGTGCGCCTGGACCGGGAGCTGCCCGCGACCTTTGCGGTCGGCGCCGAGCTGAAGAACACGGTGTGCGTGCTGGACGGTGCCGATGCGGTCTGCTCGCAGCACCTGGGTGACATGGCCGGCTGGGAGTCGCAGCAGACCCTCGCCGGCACCGCGGCGCACGTGCTGGCGCTCTACGAGGTCACCCCGACCCGGTGGGCCGCCGACACCCACCCGGCCTACCAGACCCGGGCCTGGGCCCACCGGTTCGCCGATGTGCCGCTCATCGAGGTCCAGCACCACCGGGCGCATGCGGCATCGCTGCTCGCCGAGAACCATCTGCTGGGCACCCCCGTGCTGGTGGCGTGCTTCGACGGCACCGGCTACGGCGACGACGGCGCCACCTGGGGCGGTGAGTGGCTGCTGGCCGGCGCGGACGTGCTCGACCGGGGTGGCGCCGCGATCGTGCGCC
This sequence comes from Cellulomonas sp., assembly GCA_022013895.1. Classification (GTDB taxonomy): domain Bacteria; phylum Actinomycetota; class Actinomycetes; order Actinomycetales; family Cellulomonadaceae; genus Cellulomonas. The sequence continues at coordinate 2,501 of JAKLPK010000009.1, forward strand.
GCGCCAGCCTGCTCGAGGTGTCGATGGTGGGCGGCGACACCGCGGTGCGCGAGCCGTGGCGGCAGGCGCTCGCCCAGCTGCACCGGGCGGGGATCGCATGGTCGGACGACCTGCCCCCCGTCGCGCACGCCGACCCCCCGCTGCGGCGGATGCTGGCCGGCGCTCTCGACAGGTCGGTCGCCGCCGTGCCGACGACGTCGATGGGCCGGTTGTTCGATGCGGTCTCCGCCCTGCTCGGGGTCCGCCAGGTCATCACCTACGAGGCCCAGGCCGCCATCGAGCTCGAACAGCTCGCGGCCGGTGCGGCCCGCGGCGAACCGGCCGGCTGGGTCGGTGACGGCGCGGTCGCGGGTGCCGGCGGCTGGCGGCCTTCCGCCGGCCAGGACAGTCGACAGGCGGTGCTCGACCCGGCCCCGATGCTCACCGCGCTCGTCGAGGGGCTCCGGGCGGGCCGGCAACCGGCCGACCTCGCGCTAGGGTTCCACGTCTGGGTGGCGCGGGCGGTGCTGGCCGCAGCCCTCGACACCCGGGCGGCGACCGGCGTCGACCACGTCGGTCTGACCGGCGGTGTCTTCGCCAACGTCCTGCTCCTGCGCGGCTGCACGGCACTGCTGCGTGAGGCAGGGTTCCAGGTGGTTCGCCACCGGCTCGTCCCGTGCAACGACGGCGGGCTCAGTCTCGGACAGGCCGTGCTGGCGGCCGCCGACGGAAGGGAGTGATCACCATGTGTCTGGGGATCCCCGGCAAGGTCGTCCGCATCTGGGACGACCGCGGCACACCGATGGCCGACGTCGACTTCGGCGGCGCCTCCAAGGACGTGTGTCTGGCCTACCTGCCCGACCTCGTGATCGGCGACTACACGATCGTGCACGCCGGTTTCGCGCTCACCCGGCTCGATGAGGAGTCGGCACTGACGTCGCTGGACATGTTCCGCGAGCTGGGCATGCTCGAGGCCGAGCTCGGCATCGTGCTCCCCGCCCCCGCCACGACGGGACCGACCGGCGAGGAGGTCGGCGATGAAGTACCTCGATGAGTTCAAGGACCCGGTCATCGCCAAGCGCATGATCGACGACATCCTGGCCACCGCGACGCAGCGCTGGACCCTCATGGAGGTCTGCGGCGGGCAGACCCACTCGATCATCCGCAACGGCGTCGACACGCTGCTGGCCGACGCCGTGGAGTTCATCCACGGACCGGGCTGCCCGGTGTGCGTGACCCCGCTGGAGATGATCGACCGCTCGCTGGAGATCGCCGCGCGGCCCGACGTCATCTTCTGCTCGTTCGGCGACATGCTGCGGGTCCCCGGGACGGACAAGGACCTGTTCTCGGTGAAGGCCGACGGGGGCGACGTGCGTGTCGTCTACTCCCCGCTGGACGCGGTGAACATCGCCAGCGACCACCCGGACAAGCAGGTCGTGTTCTTCGGCGTCGGGTTCGAGACGACGGCACCGGCCAATGCGATGGCCGTGGTCACGGCCCGTCAGCGCGGGCTCACGAACTTCTCGATGCTGGTCTCGCACGTGCGGGTGCCCCCGGCGATCCGCACGATCATGGACTCCCCCGTCAGCCGGGTGCAGGGCTTCCTGGCAGCCGGGCACGTGTGCACCGTGATGGGCACCGCCGAGTACGGGCCGCTGGTCGAGGAGTACCAGGTGCCGATCGTGGTCACCGGGTTCGAACCGCTCGACCTTCTCGAGGGCATCCGCCAGACGGTGGCCCTGCTGGAGGCCGGCACGCCCGCACTGCGCAACGCCTACCCGCGGGCCGTGAGCCCCGAGGGCAACCCCGTCGCCCAGCGGGTGCTCGCCGACGTGTTCGAGGTCTGCGATCGGCAGTGGCGCGGGATCGGCATGATCCCGGCCTCGGGCTGGCAGCTCTCGGCCGGCTGGCGGGAGTTCGACGCCTCGCTGCGGTTCGACGTGGACGACATCCACACCGTCGAACCGGAGTCCTGCCATGCGGGCGAGGTGCTGCAGGGCCTCATCAAACCGTTCGAGTGCCCGTCGTTCGGCACGCTGTGCACCCCGCGCACACCGCTGGGGGCCACCATGGTCTCCGCCGAGGGCGCCTGCGCGGCCTACTACGAGTTCCGGCGCCTGTCGGTGCCGACGAAGGTGAGCTAGATGTCCGACCTGCCGATCGCCCCGCTCGACGTCGAGGGCTGGACCTGCCCGGCCCCGCTGCGGCACCAGGACCGGATCGTGCTCGGGCACGGCGGCGGCGGCGTGCTGTCGGGTGAGCTCATCGAGCACCTGTTCCTGCCCGCCCTGGGCGATGCGTCGAACGCCGAGATGCGCGACTCCGCGGTCCTCGACTCGCCCGGGTCCGGGCGGCTGGCGTTCACCACCGACTCCTACGTGGTGTCTCCGCTGTTCTTCCCCGGGGGCTGCATCGGCGACCTCGCGGTGAACGGAACGGTCAACGACCTGGCGATGAGCGGCGCGCAGCCGCTCGCGCTGTCGGCCGGGTTCATCCTCGAGGAGGGCCTCGAGACCGCGGTCCTGGGCCGCGTGGCGCAGGCGATGGGCGCCGCCGCCCGCTCCGCGGGGGTGCGGATCGTCACGGGGGACACCAAGGTGGTCGACCGCGGCAAGGCCGATCAGCTGTTCATCAACACCGCCGGGATCGGTGTGGTGCCCGACGGCGTCGACGTGCGCCCGTCGCGGGCGGCCCCGGGCGATGTGGTGCTGGTCTCCGGTCTGGTCGGTGAGCACGGGGTGGCGATCATGTCGCTGCGTGAGGGCATCGAGTTCGGCACCGCGCTCACCTCGGACACTGCGGCGCTGCACACGCTGGTGGCGGCTCTGCTGGCCGCCGTCCCGGACGTGCACGTGCTGCGCGACCCCACCCGTGGCGGGGTCGCCGGGACGCTGTGCGAGATCGCCGAGGTGGCCGACGTCGGCATCGAGCTCGTGGAGTCCGCCGTCCCGGTGCCCGACGCCGTCGGGGCGGCCTGCGGGTTCCTCGGCCTGGACCCGCTGCACGTGGCCAACGAGGGCAAGCTCATCGCGATCGTGCCCCGGGCCTCCGCCGAGGCCGCCCTGGCCGCGCTGCGCGCGCACCCGCTCGGGGTGCACGCCGCGATCATCGGCGAGGTCGGTGACGAGCACCCCGGTCTGCTGGTGGCCAGGTCCGCGCTGGGCGCCGGTCGGGTGGTCTCCCGTCCGCTGGGTGAGCAGCTGCCGCGCATCTGCTGAGGGGTTCCGCGGGCGATCGGCCCGTCGGGACCTTCGACCCGCACACGGGTGCCTCGTCCGATGGTTCGGTCGCACGGTGACGACCATGCGCCAGGCGGCCGAGCAGTTCCTCTCCCAGCGACGGATCGCGGTGACGGGTGTGTCCCGTGACGCCGCGACGCACGGCGGCAACCCGGTCTACCAGCGGCTGCGGGAACGCGGCTACGAGGTGTTCGCGATCAACCCCAACGCCGAGACGGTCGAGGGCGACCCTGCCTACCCGTCGTTGTCCGCCGTCCCGGGCGGGGTCGACGCGGTCGTCATCGCGACCGCCCCGGCTCACGCCATGGGCACGGTCGAGGAGGCCGCGCGACTGGGTGTGCGCTTCGTCTGGATGCACCGCGGCCCCGGCGGTGGCAGCGTCTCGGCCGAGGCCGCCGCCTATGGCCGGGAGCACGGGATGACGGTCCTGGCCGGGGGCTGCCCGCTCATGTTCGGCCCGACCTCCGACGGCGGGCACCGGTTCATGTGCCGGATGCTGCAGCTCACGGGTGCGGTGCCCCGACGCGTCTGACCGGCCCACCCCCTACCCTGTGGCCCGAAGGTCCAGGTCGGATGAGGGGAACCACACGTGGCTGACGACGGGCTCCAGGTGCACGACGCCGAACCGCACACCGCGGGGCTCGGCGCCCGGCTCAACTGGTTGCGCGCCGGTGTGCTGGGCGCCAACGACGGGATCGTGTCGGTGGCGGGCATCGTGATCGGTGTGGCCGGGGCGACGAGCAGCCTGACGGCGATCGTCACGGCAGGGCTGGCAGGGACGGTCGCGGGCGCCATGTCGATGGCCGGTGGCGAGTACGTGTCGGTGAGCACCCAGCGGGACACCGAGCGGGCGGTGCTCGACAAGGAGCGCTGGGAGCTGGCGAACCTGCCCGAGGCCGAGCTCGCCGAGCTCGCGGGGCTCTACGAGGCCAAGGGCCTGAGCCCCACACTGGCCGCCGATGTGGCCCGCGAGCTCACCGCCAAGGATGCGCTGCGCGCCCATGCCGAGGCCGAGCTGGGCATCGACCCCGACGAGCTCACGAGCCCGTGGGCCGCCGCGGGTGCCTCGTTCGCCGCGTTCACGGTCGGTGCGGCGCTGCCGATGCTCGCGATGCTCGCCCCCACCGACCGCTGGCGGATCTGGGTCTGCGTGGCGGCGGTGATCGTCGGGCTGGTGATCACCGGGCTGGTCTCGGCGCACCTGGGCGGCGCCGTGAAGCGCCGTGCCGTGGCGCGCAATGTGGGGATGGGGGCAGCCACGATGGCGTTCACGTACGCCGTCGGGCTGCTCTTCGGTACGGCAGTGGCCTGAGACCCACCTGAGCGGTCCGGATGCGCCGGAGCCCCTTCGACCGCAAGGCTGTGTGCCCACCCCACAGGAGGAACACCGTGACGAAGCTCTACCGCGCAACCATCGCCTACGCCGTGCTCGGCCTGCTGGCCGGGCTGTTCAGCCGTGGCTTCACCCAGGCCCGTGACTTCACCGGGGCGACCCAGCTCACGGTGGTGCACACCCATCTGCTCGCGCTGGGGTTCCTGCTCATGCTCATCGTGCTGCTGCTTGACGCGGTCCTGTCGATCTCCGCCTCACGTGCCTTCACCTGGTTCTTCTGGACCTACAACGCCGGGCTGCTGCTCACGGTCGGGGTCATGGTCTGGCACGGCATCCTGC
>JAKLPK010000069.1 GCA_022013895.1 Cellulomonas sp.
CCTCGACCTGGTCGGGGTCGTGCTGTCCGTCGTCGGGCTGTTCCTCGTGGTCTTCGGGTTGCAGGAGGGTGCGACGTACGACTGGGGGACCATCGCCGGACCGATCACCGTGTGGGGCGTCATCGGAGCGGGTGCCCTCGTGCTCGGTGTGTTCGGGGTGACCCAGGCCCGGCGCGGCGACGATGCGCTGCTCCCGATGCGACTCTTCAGACGGCGGAACTTCCTGCTCGGCAACGTCGCCGGCGCCGCCGTGACCTTCGCGATGATCGGCATCTACTTCCCGATCATGCTGTACCTGCAGGAGATCCTCGGCCTGTCGGCCATCCACGCCGCGCTGGTCGACCTGCCTGGCTCGGTGGTGTCGGCGGCCGTCGCGCCGTTCGTCGGGCGGCTCTCCGACCGGTTGCCGGGCAAGTGGATCGTCGTCACCGGGTTCGGTGCGATGGCCGTGGCGGTCGGCTGGCTCGCGGGCTGGACGGATGTCGAACGGACGGCCTGGTACCTGGTGTTCCCGCTCGCGCTGTTCGCGCTCGGGGTGACCGCGGTCATGTCGCCGCTGTCGAACCTGGTGAGCGTGGGACTACAGGCCTCGACGGCGGGCGCCGCCTCAGGCGCCTACACCATGACCCGGCAGGTCGGCGGTGTGATCGGCTCGGCTGCGATCGTCGTCATGCTCTCGGCTCGCGCTGCGGTGGCCATCCCCGAAGCGGCCCGGTCGCTCGCCGACGGGCTGTCTGCCCAGGGACGTGAGGTCTTCCTGCAGGCGCTCGCCACGGGCGGGCTCAGCCACGGCACATCGGGCGAGGTGACGCTGCCCGACGGCACCCCGGCCTCGGTCGTCGCCGAGGTCCAGGCCGCGGCCGTCCAGGCGGTGCACACCGGTTTCGCGACCGCCACGGCGCAGACCATGCTGCTGGCCTGCGCCGTCGTGGTCGTCGGGCTGGTCGCCAGCATCGCGATGGTCGCCGCCCCCGCCCCGGCGGCGGCGCAGACGGACTGACCCGCCCGTCGGCGGCTGCCCGTGGGTGGCCGGCCCCCCCGACGGCCGGCCCGTCGACGGGGCGCCGCCGCACGCGCGGGCTCAGGCTGTCGGCGGCCGGGTCATCGCCAGCACGTCGAGGGCCGAGTCGAGCTGGTCGAGGGTCAGGTCTCCGCGTTCGACGTAGCCCAGGTCGATGACCGCCTGGCGGATCGTGATCCCCGCCTTGACCGAGTGCTTGGCGATCTTGGCCGCGGCCTCGTAGCCGATCACCCGGTTGAGCGGGGTCACGATGGACGGCGAGGACTCGGCCAGGGCACGGGCGCGTTCGACGTTGGCCGTGATCCCGGCGACGGTGCGGTCGGCGAGCACCCGGCTGCTGGTCGACAGCAGGCGGATCGACTCCAGCAGCGCCGAGGCGATCACCGGGATCTGCACGTTGAGCTCGAACGCCCCGCTGGCGCCGGCCCAGGCGACGGTCGCGTCGTTGCCGATCACGCGCGCGGCGACCTGGAGCACCGCCTCGGGGACGACGGGGTTGACCTTGCCCGGCATGATCGAAGACCCGGGCTGCAGATCAGGGATGGAGATCTCGCCCAGCCCGGTGTTGGGGCCCGAGCCCATCCAGCGCAGGTCGTTGCAGATCTTCGTCAGGCTCACGGCGATGGTCCGCAGCGCACCCGACAGCTCGACCAGCCCGTCGCGCGCGCTCTGCGCCTCGAAGTGGTCACGGGCCTCGGACAGCGGCAGCCCGGTGTCCTCGCGCAGCAGCTCGATCACCCGCTGCGGGAACCCGGCCGGGGTGTTGATCCCGGTGCCGACTGCCGTTCCGCCCAGCGGCACCTCGGCGGCCCGGGGGAGCGCCGACTCCAGGCGTTCGATGCCGTACCGCACGGCTGCGGCGTAGCCGCCGAACTCCTGGCCGAGCGTCACGGGCGTGGCGTCCATGAGGTGCGTACGACCCGACTTCACGACCTGGGCGAACTGCGTCGACTTGGCAGCCAGCTCATCGGCGAGGTGACCCAGCGCGGGGATCAGGTCGTTGACGACTCCGGCCGTCGCGGCCACGTGCACCGAGGTGGGGAACACGTCGTTGGACGATTGCGAGGCGTTCACGTGGTCGTTGGGGTGCACGTCACGGCCCAGCAGCCGGGTGGCCAGGGTCGCCACCACCTCGTTGGTGTTCATGTTCGAGCTCGTGCCCGACCCCGTCTGGTAGACGTCGATCGGGAAGTGCGCGTCGTGCAGCCCGGCGGCGACCTCGTCGGCCGCGGCGACGATCGCCTCGGCGATGTCGGCCGGGAGCACCCCCAGCTCGGCGTTGGCCCGGGCGGCGGCCTTCTTGATCCGGGCGAGCGCCTCGATGTGGGTGCGTTCCAGACCCTTGCCGGAGATCGGGAAGTTCTCGACGGCCCGTTGGGTCTGCGCGCGGTACAGGGCGGCGACCGGTACCCGGACCTCGCCCATCGTGTCGTGCTCGATGCGGAACTCGGTGGCCCCACCGTCGGGGCCGTTCACGGAAGTCATGGGGCCATCCAACCAGTCGCCCCGGGCGGTGGGACCAAGGTCCGGTGTCGGCTGCACCACGTCGGCCCGCCGTCGCCTCGCGCCAACTGCGCCGGGCCGCCACCGCCGGGCCACCCCGACGGGCGCGTCAGTCGACGTCGCCCGCGACCTGCACGATGCGGACCTGGCCGTCGTCCAGGGCGTACTCCACACCGAGGATCGCGCAGGTGCCGGCTGCGACCCGGTCGGCGAGGGAGACCGAGTAGCCCTGGAGCATCTGGACGGTGTGCCGCACATGTTCGGTGCCGAGCAGGGCGGGGTCGAGCCTGGACAGGTCCTTCCCGGCGCCGGTGAGCCCGACGATGCTCGGGATGACGCGGTCGACGACCGCCCGGACGAATCCGGGCGGGATCTCGGCGTGCGCCAGCGCGGCGGTGGCCGCCGCGACGGCCCCACAGCTGTCGTGGCCGAGGACCACCACGAGGCTCGCCCCTGCGACGGTCACCCCGTACTCGATCGACCCGATCACCGTGGTGTCCAGGACGTGGCCCGCGGTCCGGACCACGAACACGTCACCGAGCCCCTGGTCGAAGATGATCTCGGCCGCGACCCGGCTGTCGGAGCAGCCGAACACGACGGCGAAAGGGTGCTGGGCGCCGGTGAGCGCGCCGCGCCGGGCCGCGTCCTGCGACGGGTGCTCCATGGCGCCGGCGACGAACCGCTCGTTGCCGGCGCGCAGTGCCGCCCAGGCCTGGGCCGGGGTGAGTGGCTGCTCGGACATGCAGATCCCTCCTGGGCCGCCACCGCACGACCCGGAGGGCGGGCTCAGACGAGCTCGGCCGATGTGGGTGGGTTCGCGCCCGGACGGGACACCGTGATCGCCGCGATCCTCGCGCACCTGCGCAGGATCCGCTCGACGACCTCGGCGTCGACGGACCGCAGCGCCGCACGGTTCTCGGCGCCCAGCAGACCCTCGGACCACAGTCCGTCGATGAGCCCACCCATGAAGGAGTCTCCCGCGCCCACGGTGTCGGCCACGGGCACCGTGTCCGCGGGTACCAGCAGCCGGACCCCGCCGACCGTGCGGGCGAGCGCTCCCTCGCCGCCGAGCGTCACCACGACGAGGGCCGGACCGGCCTGCGCCCACCGTTCGGCGACCTCGGCCGGCGTCTGGTCGGGGTACAGCCAGGCAAGGTCCTCGTCGGACACCTTGACCACGTCCACGGCGGCGACCAGCCGCTCGACGACGGGTCGATTGGTCTCGGCCGGGCCGATGATGCTCGGACGCAGGTTGGGGTCGTAGGTGAGCGTGCTCGTCGCCCGGTGCCGGCCGAGCTCGGTCTCGACCCGCGCACCGCCCGGTGCCAGCAGCGCGGCGATCGACCCGGTGTGCACGACGAGCGGTGGCACCGGCTCCTCGTCGTAGCGGGAGGGCAGGTCCCACTCCAGGTCGAACACGTAGGTGGCCACACCAGCCGCATCGAGGTGGGCGGTGGCCGCCGAGGTGTGGTTCGGACCGGTCAGCCCGCTGAGCACATGGACGCCCGAGTCCTCCAGGTGGTGACGCACGAGCGCACCGTCGCTGTCCTCGCCCAACCAGGTGAGCAGATCGGCGTGACGCCCCAGCCGGGCCAGGCCCAGCGCGACGTTGGCCGGGGAGCCGCCCGGGTGCCGGTCTGTCGACCCGTCCGCCCGCACCACGGCATCGACCAGTGCCTCGCCGATCACCAGTGCTCGTCCGTCGCCCATGCTCATCGCTCGTCGCTCCTGTCGTGGTCCCGGTCGATGGTCTCGTGCTCCACGGGCTCCGGCCTGGGAGACAGGTCCGTGGCGCCGTCCGGGTGGGCGGTGGCCGCCTCCAGCCGGCGCCGGGCACCGTCCAGCCACTCCTGGCAGCGCGCCGCCAACAGCTCACCGCGTTCCCAGAGCGCGAGCGACTCCTCGAGCGTCCCGGCGCCCGACTCCAGCCGCTGGACCACCCGGACGAGCTCGTCACGGGCCTGCTCGTAGCTGAGGTGGGCGATGTCGGGCCCATCGCCCGGCGGGGGTCCGGTGCGGTCGTCGCTGGTCACGGGGTCAGTCAACCAGCCGTGCCTGACACGGTCCGAACCGCGAGCGTCCCACGCGCCAGGCGGACGGCCAGGAGGTCGCCCACATCGGTCTGGTCCGCATCGCGCAGCACGGTCCCGTCAGCGCGCTGGACGACGGCGTAGCCGCGGTCGAGCGTCGCGGCCGGGGACAGCGCCCGGACCTGGGCGGTCAGGGCGGTCACCTGGGCACCGTGCGCGACCAGCCGTGCCTCGACCGTGCGTCGCAGCCGGGCGATGGTCGCCGTCAGGTGCACCTCGTGCGGGTCGAGCATGGTGGTCGGCCGGGCCACCACGGGCCGGCTGCGCAGCTGGGCCAGCGCCGTCTGCTCCCGTTCGAGCCGTCGGGCCACCGCCACATGGGCGCGGGCGCGGGCCTGGACCAGCCCGGCGCGTTCCGCCGTCACATCGGGCACCACGCGCTTGCCCGCATCCGTCGGCGTCGAGGCCCGCAGATCGGCGACGAGGTCGAGCAGCGGGCTGTCCATCTCGTGCCCGATCGCACTGATCAGCGGTGTGCGGCAGGCGGCGGCGGCGCGGACGAGCGATTCGTTGCTGAACGGCAGGAGGTCCTCGAAGGAGCCGCCGCCGCGGGCCACGACGATGACCTCGACGTGCGGGTCCCCGTCCAGGTCGAGCAGGGCCGCGGTCACCTCGGGCACGGCGCGCGGACCCTGCACGGTGACCCGCCGGATCTCGAACCGCACCCCCGGCCACCGGGCGCGGGCGTTGGTGACCACATCGTGCTCGGCATCGCCCTGCTGGGCGCAGACGAGACCGACCACCGCAGGCAGGAACGGCAGCGGAACCTTGCGTGTCACATCGAACAGACCTTCGGCGGCCAGCACACCCTTGAGGTGCTCGATCCTGGCCAGCAGCTCGCCGAGCCCGACGAGCCGCACATCGTCCGCGACGAAGCTGAGCTCACCTCGTTTGGCGTAGAACTGCGGACGTGCGTGCACGACGAGGTGCGCGCCGTCGGCGACCTGCAGCCCGGTGAGGGCCCCCGCGTCCAGGGTGACCGACAGCGACATGTCCAGGTCGGTGTCCCGCAGGGTGAGGAACACCCGCCGGTTCCAGCGCTTGAGGTTGAGGACCTGGCCCTCGACCCAGACCGGGGGCATCCGGGCGATGTAGTCGGCGATCTTGGGCGCCAGGTGCCGGACGGGCCACGGTCGTTCGGGTGTGGTCTCGCCCGCCTTCAGCGGGAGCGGCAGCCGCCCGTCCTCGGTGCCGGTCGCGTTCGTCACGGGCCCACTGTGCCGCATGGTGGGGACATGCCGGTGGCGGGCGGTGCCCGTCGTCGCGAGGAGCGCCCCCGGGGAACGTCGGGCACCGCCGCCTAGACTGGGGTGGTGACCTCCACCCCGCCATCGCCGCGCAAGCGCGTGCTGCTCGCCTCCCCTCGCGGGTACTGCGCAGGCGTCGACCGGGCGGTCGTGGCCGTGGAGAAGGCGTTGGAGCACTACGGTGCGCCGGTCTACGTGCGTAAGCAGATCGTGCACAACACGCATGTCGTCGCGACGCTCTCGGCCCGCGGCGCGGTCTTCGTCGACGAGGTCGACGAGGTCCCGGAAGGGGCGCGGGTGGTGTTCTCCGCGCACGGGGTGTCACCGGCCGTCCGCGACGCCGCGCAGGTCCGGTCGCTGCAGACGATCGACGCGACCTGCCCGCTGGTGACCAAGGTGCACAAGGAGGCGGTGCGGTTCGCCTCGGACGATCTCGACATCCTGCTCATCGGGCACACCGGTCATGAGGAGGTCGAGGGGACCCAGGGCGAGGCGCCCTCGCACGTCCAGGTGGTCGACAGCCCGGAGGCCGTCGACCGGGTGCAGGTGCGCGACCCCGAGCGGGTCGTCTGGATCTCGCAGACGACGCTGTCGGTGGACGAGACCATGGAGACGGTGCGTCGCCTGCGAGAGCGGTTCCCGCACCTGCAGGACCCGCCGAGCGACGACATCTGCTACGCGACGCAGAACCGCCAGGTCGCGGTCAAGTCGATGGCCGACCGCTGCGATGTGGTGATCGTCGTGGGTTCGGCGAACTCCTCGAACTCGGTGCGCCTGGTCGAGGTCGCGCGCGAGGCCGGTGCCGGGGCTGCCTACCGGGTCGATGTGGCCGCTGAGGTGGACCCGGCGTGGTTGGCCGGTGCGACGACGGTCGGGGTCACCTCGGGTGCCTCGGTGCCCGACATCCTGGTGCGTGACGTGCTCGACCTGCTGGCCACCGTGGGCTTCGGCGAGGTCGAGGAGGTGCGCACGGCGACCGAGGACCTCATGTTCTCGCTGCCCCGCGAGCTGCGCGCCGATCTGCGCGATGCCGGGGCGCCCGACCGGCGTCCGCGTCGCGAAGGGCGTCGGCCGCTGGACGTCCAGCCCGCCTGAGGACCGATCGTCCGACGACGGACGGTCGCTCGTCCGGTGGGCCGCCCGACCGGCGCGTCTGCCCCGGCGGGTCCGACCGACGCGTCCGCCGCGTCAGGCCGGTTCGGACCTCGGGAGGCCAGGGGGCGGCACCGAGGTTGCAGGCGTCGGTCCGGTGAGCGCAGGTTCGGGGTCTCCGAGGCTGACCACCTGGTCGTTGACCGAAGCGAGCAGTTCGGGCGCGCCCACGGTGGACAGCCGCAGGTCGACCGTGGGCGGTGTGACCAGATCCGCATCGACGACGTCGAGGGTGGCGAACCTGCGCGCGCTCACCAGCACCCGGGTCTCCAGCGACGCCACGGTCTGGTTGTAGGCGCCGGCCGCGGACTCCAGCGTCCGGCCGAGCTTGGCCAGGTGCGTCCCCATCGTGGCGAGCCGTCCGTGCAGCTCCTTGCCGAGGTCGAGGACGGCCTGGGCGTTCTCGGCGAGGGCGTCCTGCCGCCATGCGTAGGAGACCGTCCGCAGCAGGGCGAGCAGGCTGGTCGGGGTGGCGAGCACCACCTGGCGCTCGAACGCGTAGTCGACGATCGCGGGGTCGACGTCGAGTGCGGCGGGCAGGAACGACTCGACGGGGACGAACATGACGACGAACTCCGGCGTCGGGGCGAACTGCTCCCAGTACCGCTTGGCGGCCAACGAGTCGACGTGCGCGCGTAGCTGACGCGCATGCGAGGCCATGGCCGTGGCCCGGGCCGCCGGGTCGTCGGTCGCGGCGGCTTCGAGGAACCCGAGGAACGGCACCTTGGCGTCGACCACGACCTGCTTGCCGCCCGCCAGGTGCACCACCATGTCGGGGCGCAGCGAGCCGTCGTCGGTGCGCACGTGCTCCTGCTCGACGAAGTCCACGTGCGCCACCATCCCGGCGACCTCGACGACGCGGCGCAGCTGGACCTCACCCCACCGCCCGCGCACCTGGGAGGCGTGCAGGGCCGTGACCAGCTGATCGGTCTGGCTGCGCAGCCGTTCGGCGTCCTGGCGCATGGCAGTCACCTGCGCGCCGAGCGCGGCGTGCCCCTCGGCCCGCGCCTGCTCGGTGGCGGTGAGCTGGCTGCGGACCTCTTCCAGGGTGTGCGTGAGCGGTTCGAGCAGCATGCGAAACGCCTGTTCGCGGGCCATCAGCGAGCCGACCTGTGCCTGGTGGTCGGCGGCGAACCGCTGCTCGGCCGCCCGGACGAGCTGGTCGGTCGAACCGGCCAGCACCTGCCCGGCCAGCGCGGCGAACCGGTCCCGGTCACCGCCGAGGGCGGCCTCCAGCTGGGCCTCGGCGCGCGTCGCACGCACCTGGGCGGCGTGGATCGCCGCGAGCGACCGCCGACCGGCTGCCAACCAGCCGATCACCAGTCCGAGGAGCCCGCCGACGGCCAGCCCGATGAGCAACGAGGTCATGGCGGCAGACTCCCACCGGGCACCCACATGACCTTTCGCGAGGCCGCCACGGCCGGTCCGGACGGGGTCCCGGCCCCGTTCTGGAGCCCCGGTCCGTCGGTGCCGGTCCCGGGTGCCGGGTCCTAGGGTGGCAGTCATGGATGTGACAGCACCTCCCGCCGTCCGGCTCACCGGGCTGTGGCGACGGTTCGGCGCCAAGGTCGCGGTCGGCGGGATCGATCTGGAGGTCCCGGCGGGTTCATTCTACGGCCTGGTGGGGCCCAACGGCGCGGGCAAGACCACGACTCTCCGCATGGCGACCGGGCTGCTGCGGCCCGATGCCGGCACGGTCCTCATCGAGGGTGTGGACCTGTGGTCCGACCCGATCCGCGCGAAGTCGCTGTTCGGTGTGCTGCCCGACGGGGTCCGGCTGTTCGACCGGCTCAGCGGGCGTCAGCTCATCACCTACGCGGGCCTGCTGCACGGCCTGGACCGCCCGACGGCCGTCGCACGCACCGACGACCTGCTGCGCGCGCTCGACCTCGAGCAGGACGCCGCGACCCTCGTCGTCGACTACTCGGCCGGGATGACCAAGAAGGTGGCGCTGGCCGCCGCGATGGTGCACGCCCCGCGGCTGCTCGTCCTGGACGAGCCGTTCGAGGCGGTGGACCCGGTCTCGGCGGCCAACATCCGGGAGATCCTCGCGGCCTTCGTCGCCTCGGGCGGCACGGTCATCGTGTCCTCGCACGTCATGGACCTGGTGCAGCGGATGTGCGACCACGTCGCCGTGGTCGCGGCGGGGCGGGTGCTCGCCGCGGGCACGGTCGACGAGGTGCGGGCGGGTTCGACGCTGGAGGATCGGTTCGTCCAGCTCGTCGGCGGACGCAGTGCGGGGGAGGGCTTGGAGTGGTTGCGCACCTCGTCAGGCTCAAGCTGACACTGCTGGTCAACGGGCTGCGGCGCAGCATCTGGCAGCAGGTCGGGCTGGCCTTCGCGGCCCTGTATGCGATCGGCCTGCTGGTGCTGGGCGTCGTCGGGCTCGTGGCGCTGAGCACCCAGGACGTGGCGCTGCGCGCGGGTGTCGTGCCGGCCTTCGGTGCGCTGCTCGTGCTCGGCTGGTGGGTGGTGCCGCTCGTCGCGTTCGGGGTCGACGCGACGCTGGACCCGACGCGGTTCGCCACCTACCCGGTGCCGCGGCGCTCGCTGCTCGTCGGGCTGGCCCTGTCCGGGGTGGTCGGGGTGCCCGGCGTCGCGACCGCCGTGCTGTGCCTGGCCACGGTGGTGGTGTGGTGGCACGAGCCGGTCGCGGCCCTGGTCGCCGTGCCGTGCATGCTGCTGGCGCTGGCCACGGCCGTCGTCGGCTCACGTGCCACGACCTCGCTCGGTGCGGCCGTGCTCGGTCGGCGCCGGGTGCGCGAGGTGCTCGTCGTCGTCATGGTGCTGCCGCTCATGCTGCTCGGGCCGATCCTCACCGGCCTCACCGGTGTGCTCACGCGGCTGGGCTCGGGCGGGGTGGACAGGCTCGGCGAGGTCGCCGGCTGGACCCCGTTCGGGGCCGCCTGGGCGGTGCCGGCGCTCGTGGCGCAGGGGCAGTGGGGCGGGGCCGCGCTGCGGCTGCTCATCGCGCTGGTCACGCTGGGGGTGCTCGTCGCGGTCTGGGACCGGGCGCTCACCCGGGCCGCCGTGGAGCCGACCGGGGGCGGCGAGAGCGCGCGCGCCGAGGGGCTCGGCTGGTTCGGACGGCTGCCCGGCACACCGACCGGTGCGATCGCCGCGCGCTGCCTCACCTACTGGCGGCGCGACCCCCGGTACTCGATGGCCGTCATCACGCTGCCGCTGCTGCTCGTGGTGTTCCTCGTCGCGATGCCCGGGGGCGGGATGGTCGTCGCCGTCGGCCCGCTCGCGGGGATGATCTTCGGCTGGACCGTGTCGGCCGATCTGGCCTACGACGGCAGCGCGTTCTGGATGCACCTGTCGGCGCCCGTGGCCGCCGCGGCGGACCGCTGGGGTCGGATCGTGTCGACCCTGGTCGTCGGGGTGCCCGGCTCGGCCGTGCTCACCGTGGCGTCCGCGGCGCTGGCCCACCGGCTGGACGCGCTGCCGGCGCTGCTGGGCATGACGCTCGGGCTGCTGCTCGTGGCGCTCGGCTGTGCCTCGGTGGTCTCCGCGCTCGTGGTCTACAAGGCGCGCCAGCCCGGCGAGAACCCGTTCAGCACGCCGCAGGGCGCGTCGATGGCGGCGATGACCAGCCAGCTCGCCGGCTTCACCGGGGTCGGGCTGCTCGCCTCCCCGGTCCTCGTCCTCGGGGTGGTCGCGATGGTGCGCGGCTCGTGGCTGCTCGGGCTGCTCACCCTCGTGCTGGGTCTGGGGATCGGCGTGGTGGTCCTGCTGCTCGGGGCCCGGATCGGCGCGCGCGCGCTCGAACGGCGCGCACCTGACCTGTTCGCCCAGCTGGCGTCGTTCTGAGCCGCGGGTCCGCCCGGGACCGGCCTGGTCCGCACCCGCCTAGACTGGCCCGTCGTGGCTCTCACCATCGGCATCGTCGGACTGCCCAACGTCGGCAAGTCCACTCTCTTCAACGCCCTGACCCGGGCGAGCGTGCTCGCGGCGAACTACCCGTTCGCCACGATCGAGCCGAATGTCGGGGTGGTGCCGCTGCCCGATGAGCGGTTGGCCCAGCTGGCGGAGGTCTTCGGCTCGGAGCGGCTGGTCCCGGCGACGGTGTCGTTCGTCGACATCGCCGGCATCGTCAAGGGCGCCTCGGACGGGGAGGGCCTGGGCAACCAGTTCCTCGCCAACATCCGCGAGGCGGATGCGATCTGCGTGGTGACCAGGGCGTTCGCCGACCCTGACGTGATCCACGTGGCCGGCCGGGTGGACCCGCGCGATGACATCGAGACGATCCGCACCGAGCTCGCCCTCGCGGACCTGCAGACGTTGGAGAAGGCAGTCCCGCGCCTGGAGAAGGAGGTGCGGGCCAAGAAGGCCGAACCGGGTGCGCTCGCCGCCGCGGTACGCGCCCAGGAGGTGCTCGGGGCCGGTGGCGTGCTCGACGGGTCCGGTGTCGACCTCGATGAGCTCGCCGGGCTGTCGCTCATGACGGCCAAACCGTTCATCTACGTCTTCAACACCGACGACGACGGTCTGGCCGACACCGCCATGCAGGACGATCTGCGTGCCTTCGTCGCTCCGGCCGACGCGATCTTCCTGGACGCCAAGTTCGAGGCCGAGCTCACCGAGCTGGAACCCGACGAGGCCGCCGAGATGCTGGCCGCCAACGGTCAGGCGCAGTCCGGACTTGACCAGCTGGCCCGGGTCGGCTTCCACACGCTCGGCCTGCAGACGTACCTCACGGCCGGGCCGAAGGAGTCGCGCGCCTGGACCATCCACCAGGGCTGGACGGCCCCGCAGGCCGCGGGCGTCATCCACACCGACTTCCAGAAGGGCTTCATCAAGGCCGAGGTGGTCTCGTTCGCCGATCTGCTGGAGGCAGGGTCCATCCCCGCCGCCCGCGCCGCAGGCAAGGCACGGATCGAGGGCAAGGACTACGTCATGGCCGACGGCGACGTGGTGGAGTTCCGCTTCAACGTGTAACGCCCCTGGTCACCTGCGGTTTCTTGGGCCTGAGTCCGCAGGGAGTCCGCAAGAGCGCTGAGGACCATGCCTTGGGCGGCCTTCCGCGTACGGTCCTCGGCCGTCGGCCACAGGTGCGAGTAGGTCGACAGAGTCACCGTCGCGGACTTGTGCCCGAGGGCTCGCTGCACGGTCACGACGTCGCAGCCGGCAGCGATGAGGCCGGACGCGTAGAAGTGCTGAAGGTCATGTAGTCGCATGCTCTCGCTGCCGGCGGCCGCGCGGGTCCGGCGCCACAGATAGCCCACTGAGTTCTGGTGCAGCGGCGCGGACCTCTCGCCGGGATACAGCCAGCCACCCGTGCCTGCGAGATTCTCGGCCACGTGGGCCGCGAGCATCTCGATCAGACCTTCGGGCGCGTACACGGTGCGTTCGCTGCCGTACTTGGGTGGACGGATCTCGACCAGCCCCTCGTTTGCACGTTGCACCTGCCGCTCGACGCGGATCGTGCGGCGGAGAAAGTCGACATCCGCCACCTTGAGGGCGGCTGCCTCTCCGAGCCGAAGCCCGGCGAACGCGCACAGCCCGACGAATGCTCGGAAGGTGTCGGCGTGCTCGAGGAGATCGCCGACCTGGGTGGGTGTCGGGATGGCCATCGCCGCATCCCTCCGCCGGGTGCGGGGGATGGAGACCGAGAGGCTCGGATCCTGGGCGAGGACGCGATCTCGCACCGCCGCCCGGAGGACCGTCCTCACGTTGTTGAACCTGGTGCGGATCGTCGAAGCGGCGAGCCCGCGTCGCGACATGTCCTTGACCCACAGCTCGACGTGCGACGTTCGCAGGCGCGCGAGCGGGATGGATCCGAACGTCACACCGCCTGCGGCGAGGTTCATCGCACGCACGGTCGTGGATTCCCAGACCTGTCGCGCAGCCCACTGCTCGTAGTAGCTGGCGAACGTCACCTTCCCGGCGGCCGGATCGACGTACATCCCGGTGACCACGCTCGCGGTGACCTCGTCCAGCCACCTCTGCCCGTCGACCTTTCGGGCGAAGTGCCGGGCGTGCTCCTTGCCGGCGTCGTCCCGGTAGCGCGCACGCCAGATCCCATCAGGCCGCTTCTGGATGCTGGCCACGTCCGACTCCTCCGTACTGCCGACTCCAGCCCAGTTCGGGCTGCAAGGTCGACTCCTGGGCGATCGGGCTGGCGACCCACCCCGTCAGGCAACGCCTCCCACGGACTGCTGGGCGTATGCAGCGTGCACCCATGCATCGCAGTCCTCCCTGCGGTAGAACACCCGCCGGCCGAGCCGGAAGGACCGGGGTCCCTCGCCACGGGCCCGCCAGTAGCGCAGCGTGGCGACGGGAATCCGATAGGCGGCAGAGACCTCCTCGATCGTGAGACGCTCGTCTTCCATTGTCCACTCCCTTCCGTGCGTTCCCTCGATTTCCACCGAAGGCACACATCCGCCCTCGGGTGCTCAGGCCGCGAGGAGACGCGGGTCGCGACTCCTCGCGGCCCTGCGCCGCGCACGAGGTTCGCCGCCGACGGACCTAGGGTGGTGATCGCCATGGAGACCGCCCCCGCAATCGACGGCGCTGCACTCCGCGCCGCGCGGGTTCGTGCCGGGCTGACCCAGCACCAACTCGCCCATGAGGTCGGCGTCGTCGGTGGGGAGCGCGTGTCACTGTGGGAGCGGGGCGGGGCCCGGCCGCGGAGCCCGCAGCTGCTGCATGCGGTGGCGCGTGCGCTGGGCGTGCCGGTGACCGCCCTGCTCGTCGCGCCTGAGGGGAGCCCGAGCCTGCGATGGCTCCGATTCGTCGCCGGTGTCGCTCTCGACGAGCTCGCGGCGGTGGCGCACCTCTCGGTCGCTTCCCTCAAGCGGTGGGAGGCCCAAGGGTGTCAGCGGCTTCCGTCGCCTGCGACCCTCCGGGCGGTCGCCGCGGCGCTGAGCGTCGGGGTGGACGAGGTCGAGCGCGCGCTGCTTCCACGACGGGGCGCTTCGTCCACAAACTGATCGTTTGGGGATGACGGCGCGGGACTGACGTCCTTAGCATGGTCGCCTCATGAACCGCAACGCGACAACTGCATCGTCGCTGGTCGGGGCGTCGAACGCCCAGAAGACCCCGTACCTCGCCGCACTCTCGTGTGCTGAGGATGGTCAATACGCACCATAGGCACTAGCGTCAGAGGATCAACTTGAGTTCGATGTGATCACGCCGGCTTCTCCCGCCGCCTGGGGGCGACGAGAGCGTGAGGAGCGCAGATGACGAGACTCGTACGGGCCCATTGGGTCCTGGTCCCTGCGCTCGTCTGTGCAGTCGTCGCGGGATGCACCAACGAGCCCGACCCGCCCGCCACCAGTACGACGAGTGCAGCGCCGATCCCTTCGGCGACCTCACCGAGACCTACCCCCACGCCGTCGCCCGAGGACCAGGCGGCCCTGCGGGCGGAGGAGGTGGTCCGCGCCTACCTCCGCGCCCAGACGGACTGCCTGACCGACCCGCCGGCTACCGAGGTCACGTGCTAC
>JAKLPK010000070.1 GCA_022013895.1 Cellulomonas sp.
CTCCGGGGTCGGTGAAAGTCCGAGCCGGCGGTGACAGTCCGCGACCCGTGAGGTCCCGCAAGGGATCGAGCGGTTGACCTGGTGGAACTCCAGGACCGACGGTGAAAGTCCGGATGGGAGGAGACGTGGCGGCGTGCGCCCCAGGCGTTCGCCGTGGCGTGGGCGACTCCGCCCACGCCTCCCTCCCCGGAGCCGACGGCCCGGGAGGTGAGGACGACGAACGCAGAACGCACCGGTGCGGTCCGCGCACCCGAGCTGGCCGCGATGCGGCGCGCGTTCGAGCTGGCTGCCCGCGGCCCCGCAGCCGATCCGAACCCTCGCGTGGGCGCGGTCCTGCTGGCGTCTGACGGCCGCACGCTCGCCGAGGGCTGGCACCGCGGAGCCGGTACCCCGCACGCCGAGATCTCCGCGCTGACCGCCGCCGCCGAGTCGGGCATCGATGTGCGTGGGGCGACGGCAGTGGTCTCCCTCGAACCGTGCAACCACACCGGGCGGACGGGGCCCTGCAGCCTTGCGCTCATCGCGGCCGGCGTGGGTCGTGTCGTGTACTCGGTGCCGGACCCCAACCCGACGGCCGCCGGGGGCGCCGAGCGCCTCATGGACGCCGGGGTCCAGGTGGTCGGCGGGGTGCTGGTCGATGAGGGCCGGGCGGTGCTGGGTGCCTGGATCGCCCGGGTGACGCGCCCCTTCGTCACCCTCAAGCTCGCCGCGACCCTCGACGGCCGCGTCGCCGCAGCCGATGGGACCAGCCGCTGGATCACCTCGCCGCTGTCGCGGCGGCACGCCCATGACGTCCGCGCCCAGATGGACGCCGTCCTGGTCGGGACCGGCACGGTGCTGGCGGACGACCCGGCACTCACGGCCCGGGACGGCGCCGGGCTGCTCGTGTCCCACCAGCCGATGCGCGTCGTGGTCGGTCACCGCGACGTGCCGGACGGTGCGGCACTGCGCGGACCGGGCGGTCCGCTCGTCCACCTGCGCACCCACGACCCGTACGAGGTGCTCGGTGAGCTCGCCCGACGTGGCGCGCACCGGGTGCTCGTCGAGGGCGGTCCCCGGTTGTCGGCCGCGTTCCTGCGGGCCGGGCTGGTCGACGAGCTGCACACGTACCTTGCGCCGGTGCTGCTCGGCGCGGGCCCGTCGGCGGTCGCCGACCTGGGCATCACGACCATCGACGACGCGGTGCGGCTGGTGCCCACCCGGGTCGTCCGGCTCGGGCCGGATGTCCTGGTCGTCGCGACCCGATCGGAGGGATGACGTGTTCACAGGCATCGTCGAGGAGGTGGGCGAGGTCCTCGAGCTGGTCCGGGGCGAACGAGACGCCCGGCTGGTGGTCCGTGGACCACTCGTGACGGCGGACGCCCGCCCGGGGGACTCGATCGCGGTGTCGGGCGTGTGCCTGACGGTGACCGCACTTCCTGGTGACGGCACGTTCGGCGCCGATCTCATGCCGGAGACGCTCGACCGCTCGGCACTGGGCGACCTGCACCCGGGGGCCGGCGTCAACCTGGAGCGAGCCCTCCCGGTCGGCGGGCGGTTCGGTGGTCACATCGTGCAGGGCCACGTCGACGGGGTGGGCACGGTGCTGTCCCGGACCCCGGGCGAACGGTGGGACGTCGTCGAGATCGGGTTGCCGCCCGGGCTCGTCCGCTACGTCGCGCAGAAGGGCTCGATCACGGTCTCGGGCGTCTCGCTGACCGTCTCCGCGGTGGGCGCGGACCGGTTCGCGGTCTCGCTGATCCCGACGACGCTCGCCCACACCACTCTCGGCGCACTGGACCCCGGTGCGCAGGTCAACCTGGAGGTCGACGTGCTCGCGAAGTACACCGAACAGCTGCTGACGGTGGCCCGATGAACGGCCCGCTGCCCCCGACGGGCACGGTCGAGCAGGCGCTCGACGAGCTGCGCACCGGTCGGCCCGTGCTGGTCGTCGACTCGGCCGACCGGGAGAACGAGGCCGACGTCATCCTGGCGGCGCAGTCGGCGACGCCGGCGTGGCTGGGCTGGACGATCCGGCACTCGTCGGGCTACCTGTGCGCACCGATGCCGGCCGCACGGGCCGACGCCCTCGACCTGCCGCTCATGGTGCCGTCCAGCCAGGACCCCCGGCGGACGGCCTACACCGTCACGGTCGATTCCGCGACGGGCGTCACCACGGGGATCTCGGCCGCCGACCGGACGCGCACGCTGCACGTGCTGGCCGATCCGGCCAGCGGCCCGGTCGACCTGATCCGCCCCGGCCACGTCCTGCCGCTGCGTGCGGCGCCCGGGGGAGTGCTGCACCGGGGCGGCCACACCGAGGCCGCGGTCGACCTGTGCCGGCTGGCCGGGCTCGAACCCGTGGCCGGTATCGCCGAGCTCGTCCACGACGACGGTTCGATGATGCGGCTGCCGGACACCCAGCGACTGGCCGCGCTCGAAGGCCTGGTGGTCCTGACGATCGACGATCTGGTGCGCTGGCGCATCGAGCACGACGATCTGCCGGTGGCGGTCGAGGCGGCTCCGGCGGCGCCGCGGGTGCACCAGACCTCCCACGCTCTCCTGCCCACCCAGTACGGGGACTTCACGCTGCACGGCTACCGGGACCTGCGGACGGGAGCCGAGCATGTGGCGCTCGTCCCGATCGGTGGGCTCGCCGCGGTCCCGGTGGTCCGGGTGCACTCGGAGTGCCTCACGGGTGACGCCTTCGGCTCGGCGCGCTGCGACTGCGGACCGCAGCTGCACGAGTCGATGCGGCTCGCGGCCGAGCAGGGCGGTGCCGTGGTGTACCTGCGTGGCCACGAGGGCCGGGGGATCGGCCTGCTCGCGAAGGTCGCGGCCTACGCCCTGCAGGATGAGGGCCGGGACACCGTCGAGGCCAACCTGGACCTCGGGTGGCCGGTGGATCGACGCGAGTACGGCGCCGGTGCGGCGATTCTGACGGACCTGGGCGTCACAGCCGTCACACTGCTCACCAACAACCCCGCCAAGGTCGCCGGTCTGCGTGCACACGGCATCGACGTCGTCGAGGTCCGCGGCCTCCAGGTGGGGCGGACGCCGCACAACGCGGCGTACCTGGAGACCAAGCGCACGGCCATGGGGCACGTGCTGGACGAAGGAGCACGCTCATGAGCGGAGCCGGAGCACCGGAGCTCGCCGTCGACGGCGGCGGGATGCGCGTCATCGTCGTCGCGTCGCGCTGGCACGACCAGGTGATGAGCGGACTGCTCGAGGGCGCGCTGGCGGCTCTCGAGGAGTCCGGTGTGCAGGATGTGCAGGTGGTCCGGGTGCCCGGTGCCATCGAGCTGTCGGTCGCGGCCCTGCATGCGGCCCGCAGCGGGGTGGACGCCGTCGTCGCGCTCGGCGTGGTCGTCCGCGGCGGCACACCGCACTTCGACTACGTCTGCCAGTCAGTGACCTACGGTCTGACGCAGGTCGCGCTCACCACCGGTGTCCCGGTCGGCTTCGGGGTGCTCACGGTGGACAACGAGCTGCAGGCTCTCGACCGGGTCGGCCGGGCCGGTTCGCACGAGGACAAGGGCGCCGAGGCGGCGCTCGCGGCGCTCGGCACGGTCCTGGCACTGCGTGAGCTCGCGGCGCCCGACCCGGTCTGAGGCCGCGAGACGCACGGCGAGGAAATGGACGGGCCCGGCGCGCAGGTCGCCGGGCCGTCTAGCATCGCGGTCGTGAAGACGTTCGAGGACCTGTTCGCCGAGCTCGCTACCAAGGCCGCCACCCGTCCAGCCGGATCGCGCACCGTCGCAGAGCTCGAGGCCGGGGTCCATGCGATCGGCAAGAAGGTCGTCGAGGAGGCCGCCGAGGTGTGGATGGCCGCCGAGTACGAGTCGGACGAGCGGACGGCCGAGGAGATCTCGCAGCTGCTCTACCACGCCCAGGTGCTCATGCTCGCGCGCGGGCTGACCCTGGCCGACGTCTACGCCCACCTGTGAGCCGGACATGCTGAGGATCGCCGTCCCGAACAAGGGTTCGCTCTCGGAGCCCGCCGTCCAGATGCTGCGCGAGGCGGGCTACCGCCAGCGGCGCGACCCGCGCGAGCTGGTGCTGCCCGATCCCGACAACGACGTGGAGTTCTTCTTCCTGCGTCCGCGCGATGTCGCCGTCTACGTCGGCCAGGGCACGGTCGATGTCGGGATCACCGGCCGCGACCTGCTCATCGACTCCGGCTCGGCGGCGACCGAGCACCTGCCGCTCGGTTTCGGTCGCTCGACGTTCCGCTTCGCGGCGACCGCGGGCGAGCTGTCTGGCGTCGAGGAGGTCGCGGGCCGCAGGATCGCCACGTCGTACCCGGTGCTGGTCACCCAGTTCCTGGGTGGGCGCGGGATCGCCCCGGCCTCGGTGGTGCGGCTCGACGGGGCGGTGGAGTCCTCGATCCGGCTGGGTGTCGCGGATGTGATCGCCGATGTCGTCGAGACCGGCACAACGTTGCGCGCGGCCGGGCTGGAGGTGTTCGGCGAGCCGATCCTTCGTTCGGAGGCCGTGATGGTGCGCGGCGCCGGTGCTGACGACAACGAGCTCGCGGTGCTCACGCGCCGCCTGCAGGGCGTGCTCACCGCACGTGAGTACGTGCTCATGGACTACGACGTGCCGATCTCCGCGGTCGAGCGTGCGGTGGGCATCACCCCCGGACTGGAGTCTCCGACCGTGTCGCCCCTGCATGACAAGCAGTGGTGCGCCGTGCGGGCCATGGTCCCGCGGGCTGCGACCAACCGGGTGATGGACGACCTGTACGACGTGGGTGCCCGCGCGATCATCGTCACCTCGATCCACGCCTGCCGGCTGTGACCGAGGACCTCTACGCCCCGTTCCGACCGCATCTGGCGCGGCTGGTCTCGGGGGGCGTCGGGGTCCTCGTGGTGCTCGGCACCGTGGCGATCATGTGGGGCACCCGCAGCTGGGTGGGGGTGCCGGACCAGATCGGCTTCGGTGTGCTGGGTGCGCTGATCGCCTGGTTCTGCTGGCGTCAGGCCTCGGTGGCCGTGCTCGTGGATGCCGCGGGCCTCACGGTGCGCAACCTCGTGCTGTCCCGCCGGCTGGGCTGGGCCGAGGTGGTCTCGGTGCGGTTCGGTGAGGGACGCCCGTGGGTCCAGCTCGATCTGGCGGACGGCGACACGCTCGCCGCGATGGGCGTCCAACGTTCCGACGGGGAACGAGCCATCCGTGAGGCACGGCGGCTCGCGACGCTGCTGGCCCGGCACACCACCACCGCGGCGGACGACTGAGCCTGCTGATCTGCTCGCCGCGCCGGGAGCGAGGGTGCCTCGCGCAGGCCGAGGCTGTGCAGGTCGGGGCTGTGCAGATCCGGGCTGTGCAGGTCTGAGGCGCGCAGGTCAGAGCGGTGCGGGTCGACGCCGGCGTGGTTCAGTCGCCGAGCACCAGCCGACCGGCGTGCAGCCCGGCCGCCGCTGCGGCGAGGAACGAGCCCGGGTCCTGGTCGAGCGACCGGCCCATCGTCGACAGCCTCACCGGCACCTGCCCGAGAGCGTCGAGCAGAGGCTCGTCGGTCGCGACCTCCACGAGCTGGTGCCGCCCGGTGGGGGCGCCCAGCGATGCCGCCTGCGCCCGGACCTGTGCACCGAGCGCAGCCAGCTCCCCGGTGAGCACGGGCACCACCACCTGGGCCGGGGCCAGCGCCACCCGGCCGTAGGCGGTGAGGGAGTGGTGGGAGATGCCGAGGTGCCGGTCGCGCTCGTCGGCACCCGACACCCGCAGCGAGGCGACCGGACGACCGCCCAGCACCGCGGCGGCGTTGAGCGCTTCCCCGGCGGCCACCCCCGAGAAGCCCCACCGGGTGCCGGTCCCCAGGTTGCCCGGCCCCTGGGCGACCACGGCGACGTCCGCGCCGGCCACCCAGCGCGCCGCGAGCAGCCCGGAGTGCACCGAGACGGCCTCCAGATCGCCTCCGAAGGCCTGTCCGGTGCTCACGCAGGTGTCCAGCCACCCGGTCTCGCGCAGGGTGCTCACCGTCCGGGAGAACCAGGCGGGCAGCGCGCCACCGTCGGTGAGCACGTAGGCGACCCGCAGCGGCGCCCGACCCGCCTGGTGCGCGGCGTGCCGGAGCCCGGCGACGACGGCCGGGACCGCCGAGTGCAGATCGGCGACGACGACAGGCATCCCGGCCAGGTCGTCCGCGTCACGCAGGACCTCGTGGTGCGCCGACTCCTGCTCGTCGACGCCGAGCACCATCGTCTGCAGCGGGGTGTAGCGGGCCTTGACCAGGTGGCCCGGGCCTGCCGGGGGATCCGGCGGCAGGGTGTCGGTGCGGGCCACCACGAGGGCGTACCCGCCGGTCCCCAGACCGCGCACCAGCGCCGAGACGTTGAGCAGCACGCGCGCGCCGACCTCGACCGGTCCGATGAGCCCGGGATAGGCGAGCGCCCGGAGCTCCTGCTCCTCGGTCCCACCCTCCACCCGGACCCGCAACGGGAGCGCCCCGTGCCACCCCGCGTCGACCTGCACCACCACGCCTTGCCGCCACGCGATCACGCACCCACGCTACCGGCCACTACGTTAGGTCCGATGAGCACCTCCATCCCGCCCGACGAGCGCCTGCTCGACCTGGTCATCGCCCTGGTGAACACCCCCACGCGACTGACCAAGGAGCAGGTGCGCGCCACTGTCGCCGGGTACGCGGACGCACCCAGCCCGGATGCGTTCGAGCGGATGTTCGAACGGGACAAGGACACCCTGCGCGAGCTCGGCGTCCCGCTGCTCACCGTCACCGATGCCGGGCACGGCGATGACATCGGGTACCGCATCGACCTCGAGGCCTATGCGCTGCCGCCGGTGGACCTCACCTCGGCCGAGCTCGGTGTGCTCTCCCTGGCGGCCCAGCTCTGGCAGGACGCCAGCCTGCGGGTCGACTCCTCGCGTGCGCTCACCAAGCTGCGCGCCGCAGCACCCTCGGCCCAGTCCAGCGACCTCGTCGCGGGCCTCGCACCCCGGGTGCGGGCAGGCGGGGCGGCGCTGGCCCCGCTGGTCGACGCCCTGCATCAGCGACGTGCAGTCCGGTTCACCTACCGCGCGGCCACCACCGGGCAGGTACGCGCCCGCACCGTCGAGCCGTGGCGCCTGATGGCCCGCCGCGGCGGCTGGGTGCTGATCGGTCATGACCGCGACCGCGATGCCGCCCGGTCCTTCCGGCTCTCCCGGATCGAGGGCGCCGTCCGGCTGGTCGGACCTGCCGAGGCGTTCGCACCGCCCGACCCGCGCCAGCTGGCCGAGGCCGAGCAGTCCTGGTCGCACGGCCACGGCGGGGTGGCCCGGCTGGCGCTCGCCCCCGAACGCGCCGAGGCGCTGCGGGCCCGCGCCCTGCCCGCCGAACCCGGCGACCAGGACGCGCCGGCCGGCCGGGACGTGGTCCGGGTGCCGTACCGGGCGACCTGGGAGCTGGCCGAGGAGGTCGTCGGCTACGGCGACGCGGTGCTGGTGCTGGACCCCCCGGAGGTCCGCGGCGCCGTCCTGTCGCTGCTCCGCACCGCCGCCGGCCTGGGGCAGGTGCCCCGTGGCTGAACGCGCGAGCGACCGGGTGCTGCGACTGCTCGGCATGGTCGCCTATCTGGACCGGACCTCGGGGGCGTCGGTCGAACAGCTCGCCGCGCAGTTCGGCGTCGGCCCCGATCAGGTGCTCGCCGATGTGGAGACGCTGTGGCTGACCGGGACGCCCGGCTACCAGCCGTACGACCTCATCGACTTCGATGCGTTCTCCCTCGAGCGGGGCATGGTCACGCTCACCGAGGCCCAGGGCATGACCAGGCCGTTGCGTCTGGGCGCCCGGGAGGCGGTGGCGCTCCTGGCCGCCCTGCGCGCGCTCGCCCAGGACCTGGGCCCCGCCCTCGACGACGACCGTCGGGCCGTGCTCACCTCGGCGCTCGCCAAGGTCCAGGCCGTGACGGGCACGGCCTCCGGACCGCTCGACGTGCAGCTGCAGGTGACCGGTGACCCGCAGGTGCACACCGCTGTGGCCCAGGCGTTGGCGACGGGCCGGCGCCTGCAGCTGCGGTACGTCAACGCAGCCGACCGCACCAGCGAGCGCGAGGTCGACCCGATCCGGCTGGTCGCCGACGATGCCGGGTCCTACCTGCTCGGCTGGTGCCTGGCCGCGGGGGCCGAGCGGCTGTTCCGGCTGGACCGGGTGCTGGCCGCGCAGGTGCTCGACGTCCCTGCCGATGTGCACCAGGTCGATCCGCGGGCCGAGGTGTTCGACCCGGACCCCAGCGGTGAGCTGGTGACGCTGCACCTTCGCAGCCGTGCCCGCTGGATCGCCGAGTCCAGTCCCGTGGAGGCGGTGCGCAACCTGCCGGACGGGTCGTTCGAGGTGGACCTGCGCGTGGTCTCGCACACCTGGGTGGTCCAGCTGCTGCTGGGGGCGGCCGAGGACGTGCTCGACGTGCGGCCCCGGTCCATCGCCCAGGAGGTGGCCGCCACCGCGCAGGCCGCCCTCGACTCCTATGGGGAGCAGCCGTGATCTGGTGGGTCGTGTGGACCGTCCTGGTGGCGGGGACGCTCGTCGGGGCGTTCCTCCTGGGGAGGTCGCTGTGGCGCCGCTCGGTCGCGTTGGGCCACGAGCTGGCCCGCGCCGGCCGCGCCGCCGAACAGCTGTCCGACCGGGTGGCCGAGCTGGGCGAGGCCCGCCGGCCGGTGACCGTCGTCCACCCGTTGGTGGCGGACGCAGCCGACCGCGCTGGTTGGCGCAGCGGGCTGGCCGATCGGCACCGGTCCCGGGATGCCCGACGCTCGGCGGCCCGCACCGCGGCGCACCTGCGCTGGGATGCGCTCTGGCGCTGAGGGTCGAACGCCGACGCGGCTCCGTGCGTCGGCACCGCCCGAGTACTATCGGTGTCTCACCCCGCCTGGGAGGCAATGCCATGTGGAGAAATGTCGCTGAGCACCCGCTCAACCTGCTGATCGTGCTCGCGATCGTGCTTGTCGTGTTCGGCGCCAACAAGCTCCCCGGGGTCGCCAAGAGCATCGGGCAGTCGCTCAAGGTCTTCAAGTCCGAGGTCAAGGACCTGCGCGAGGACGACCCGGCCCGCACCACGGTCGTCGACCCGGTCGCCACCCCGCAGAGTCCGCCGGCCGCCGCGCAGACGCCGCCTGCCACGACACCGCAGGGTTCCGCCGGCGACGGTCGTGCGTCGCACGCCTGACCGAGCGTGAGCCGCAAGACCGCCGCTCCTGAGGGGCGGATGTCTCTGCGCGAGCACCTCATCGAGCTGCGCTCCCGCGTCGTGCGGGCGGCCCTCGGGCTCCTGGTCGGCGCAGTCCTCGGCTGGGTCGTCTCGGGTCGGGTGATGGACCTGCTCTTCGCGCCGATCCTCACGATCGCCGCTGAGCGCCACCAGGAGATCGCTCCGAACTTCGCCGGTGTGGCCAGCCCGTTCGACATGAAGGTCCGGGTTGCGATCTTCCTCGGGATCCTGCTGTCGAGCCCCTGGTGGATCTACCAGCTGTGGGCGTTCGTCACCCCCGGGCTGACCCAACGTGAACGGGGCTACTCGATCGGCTTCGTGGCTGCCGCGGTGCCGTTGTTCGTCGGCGGAGCGGCCCTGGCCTGGTGGGTGATCCCGAACGCCGTCGCCCTGCTGACGCTCGCGACGCCGACCGGCGCGGTCAACCTCATCGACGCGCAGTCGTACCTGACGTTCGTCATGCAGATCATCCTGGCGTTCGGTGCCACGTTCCTGGTGCCGCTGTTCATGGTGGGGCTGACGCTCGCGGGGCTGGTGAGCGGTCGGGTCTGGCTCAAGGCGTGGCGCTGGTCGGTGGTCATCGCATTCGTGTTCGCGGCGGTCGCCACGCCCACGCCCGATGTGGTGACGATGTTCGCGGTCGCGGCGCCGATCCTGGTCCTGTACTTCGCAGCCGTCGGGATCTGCCTGCTGCACGACCACCGCGCACAACGGCGGCGCGCCGCGCAGGAGCTCGCCGCCGACCTGGGCGCCAGATGAGCCGTCTCGGACTGGTCGTGAACCCGACGTCGGGCCACGGCCGGGGCCGCGACGCCGGTCGCCAGGCCCATACCGCGTTCGTCGCCGCAGGGCATGAGGTGCTGGACCTGTCGGCCCCGACCCTGGCGCAGGCGACGGATGCCGCCCGGGCGGCCGCGCTGCGGGGGCTCGACGCCCTGGTGGTCGTCGGCGGCGACGGGATGACCCACCTCGGCGTCAACGTCGTGGCGCAGACCCCGTTGCCGCTCGGCATCGTGGCCGCCGGCAGCGGCAACGACATCGCACGTGTGCTGGGCCTGCCGGTGCATGACGTCCCGGCCGCCGTCGAGGCGGTCGACCGGGCGCTCGTCGAGGGACCGCGGGCCGTGGATGCCGTACGGGTGACGACACCGGGTCGACAGGCCGCCGAGTGGTTCGTCGGTGTCCTCTCCTGCGGGATCGACGCGGCGGTCAACGCCCGGGCCAACCGGTTGCGCTTCCCGTCGGGGACCGGACGCTACGTCCGTGCCCTCGTGTCCGAGCTGGCCGCCTTCCGACCGTACGGCTACCGGGTGTCCTTCGACGACGGCGGCACCTGGGAGTCCTCCGGTGTGCTGGTGGCGGCCGCGAACACCCGGGACATCGGAGGCGGTATGCACATCGCGCCGAGCGCCGACCCCTGCGACGAGCTGCTCGACGTGGTGACCGGCGCGGGGCTGAGCCGGACCCAGCTCGTGCGCCTGTTCCCGACCATCTTCCGCGGGACCCATGTGCGCCATCCGGCGGTACGGGTGGTGCGGACCCGCAGCGTCCTCGTCGACTGGGCGCCGGAGCACGGTCCGCACCCCCCGGTCGCCTTCGCGGACGGTGAGCGCATCGGCCCCCTGCCGCTGCGGGCGGAGGTCGTCCCGGGAGCGCTCGCAGTGCTGCTGGGTGGGCTCACGGCCCCGGGGCGCGGGGGCGCGACGCAGACGTCTCCTGCGGGGACCTAGGCTGGCACCGTGCCTGGACCTGCTGAGCCGTCGCCGGCGCAGCGCTACGCGAACGCCCGGGTCCGTGCACGCACGCCGCAGCTGACCCGGTTCGCCGCGGGCCTGCCCTTCGATCTCGACGCCTTTCAGATCAGCGGGTGCGCCGCGCTCGAGGAGGGGCGGGGCGTCCTGGTTGCTGCGCCCACCGGTGCGGGCAAGACGGTGGTCGGCGAGTTCGCGGTGCACCTGGCGCTCGCCACCGGCCGCAAGGCGTTCTACACCACCCCCATCAAGGCGTTGTCGAACCAGAAGTACGCCGATCTGGTCACGTTGCACGGCGCCGACAAGATCGGCCTGCTCACGGGGGACACCTCGGTCAACGGGGACGCACCCGTCGTGGTGATGACCACCGAGGTGCTGCGCAACATGCTGTACGCGAGCTCACCGGCGCTGGCCGGGCTGGGCTACGTGGTGCTCGACGAGGTCCACTACCTCGCCGACCGGTTCCGCGGCCCGGTCTGGGAAGAGGTGATCCTGCAGCTCGCGGACGCCGTGCAGATCGTCTGCCTGTCGGCGACGGTCTCCAACGCCGAGGAGTTCGGCGACTGGCTCACCACTGTGCGGGGCCCGACCGAGGTCGTCGTGAGCGAGCACCGCCCGGTTCCGCTGGGTCAGCACGTGCTGCTCGGCGGACGCCTCGCAGACCTGTACGCGCGCCGGGCACGCGGAGATGATCGTGAGCCTGCGCTGAACCCCGATCTGGTGGCGCGGCTGCGGGCTGGTGGTCCTCCGGAACCCGGCGGACCGCGACGCCGTGGGCGACCGGGCGACCGCCGCACAGGACCACGTCCGCCCCGGCCGGCCTCACGGCTGGTGACCGTGCAGGCGCTGGAGCGGGCCGAGCTGCTGCCCGCCATCGTCTTCATCTTCTCGCGCGCAGGCTGCCAGGCTGCGGTCGACCAGTGCGTCGCCGCGGGGGTCCGGCTCACGTCGCAGGAGGAGGAGGCGGAGATCCGCCGCACGGTCGAACGTCGCTGCGCAGCCATCCCGCCCGAGGACCTCGCGGTTCTCGGCGTCGACCACCTCAGCGACGCGCTGGCACGGGGGGTGGGCGCCCATCACGCCGGCATGCTCCCGCTCTTCAAGGAGACCGTCGAGGACCTGTTCAGCCGCGGGTTGGTCAAGGTCGTCTTCGCGACCGAGACGCTGGCCCTGGGCATCAACATGCCGGCGCGCTGCGTGGTGCTCGACTCGCTCGTGAAGTGGGACGGCAGCCGGATGGCCGATGTGACGGCGGGGGAGTACACCCAGCTGACGGGGCGTGCCGGACGGCGCGGGATCGACACCGAGGGGCACGCGGTCGTCCTGGCCCGACCGGGCCTCGACCCCGAGTACGTCGCAGGGCTGGCCTCGCGCCGGCTGTACCCGCTGCGGTCGGCGTTCGCGCCGACGTACAACATGGCGGTCAACCTGGTCTCGCAGGTCGGCCGGGAACGGGCCCGGGACGTCCTGGAGACGTCCTTCGCGCAGTACCAGGCCGATCAGGCGGTCGTGGGCCTGGCGCGCACCAGCCGGGCGAACAAGGCGACGCTCGCCGAGCTCGAGACCGCGATGGCCTGCCATCTGGGGGACTTCGCGCAGTACGCGGCCCTGCGGCGGGACCTCTGGACCCTGGAGAAGGGGACCCGTGCCGGCGAGCTCGACGCCTCCGCCCGTGCGCAGGCCGTGGCGAGCCTTGTCGCGCTGCGCCGCGGTGACGTCGTGCTGGTCCCCACTGGTCGGCGGCCCGTGCACGCCGTGGTCGTCGATGTGGGCGGCCCGGCGGGCTTCGAAGGGCCCCGACCGACCGTGGTCACCCCCGATGCGCGGGTGCGCCAGCTGACTGCCGCCGATGTGGGACCGGGCCTGACGACCGTGGGACGGTTGCCCGTGCCGGAGACGTTCTCGTCCCGCGCGCCCCACCACCGGCGTGATCTCGCCGCCCGGCTCCGGGCGCACGATGCGGTCACGGCAGCGCGCCCGAAGGGCCGCGGCGATCGCGACGACGCCGCCATCGCGGCGCTGCGGCGAGCGCTGAAGGCCCATCCGTGCCATGCCTGTCCACAGCGGGAGGACCATGCCCGCTGGGCGGAGCGGCACGCCCGCCTGCTGGCCGAGCAGGAGTCGCTCGCCCGGCGGATCGCCGGCCGGGCCGGATCCATCGCCGTGGTGTTCGACCGGGGGTGCGACGTGCTGCTCACACTGGGGTACCTCGACCAGCCGGGCACGGACACCCTCACCGTCACCGCCGCCGGACAAGGGCTGCGGCGGCTCTACTCCGAGAACGACCTCCTTCTGGCCGAGTGCCTGCGCACGGGAGCGTTCACGGGCCTCGACGCGCCCGGCCTCGCGGCGGCGGTCAGCGCCCTGGTCTACCGGTCGCGACGGGACCCCGAGTCAGCGCCGCGGGTCCCGGGTGGGCCGGGGAGCAACCTGGGACGCACGCTCGACGAGATCGCGCGTGCGGCGTCCCGGGTGGCCGCCACCGAACGTGAGCACGGCCTGACCAGCGCCACCTCGATCGACCTCGGCCTGGTGGAGGCCGTCCACCGGTGGGCCCTCGGCCGCAGCCTCGCTGCTGTTCTCCAGGGCGTCGAGCTGGAGGCCGGCGACTTCGTGCGCTGGGTCAAGCAGGTGATCGACGTGCTCGGCCAGCTGTCCGCGGCGGCACCTGACGCCGCGCTGCGGACCACCGCCGAAGCCGCCGCGAGCGCCCTGCGACGCGGTGTGGTCGCGTACGCGTCGGTGTAGAGCACTAGCCTGCCCGCTGTGACCTCCACCCTGTACCGGCACGGTGTCGTGCACTCGTCCGCCGATCCCTTCGCCGAGGCGATCCTCGTCGCGGACGGCGCGGTGGCGTGGTTGGGAGCCGATGACACGGCCGACGGCCTCGCGGAGCGGGCCGACGAGGTGGTCGACCTCCAGGGCGCGATCGTCACGCCGGGTTTCGTCGACGCCCACGTCCACCTGCTCGAGACGGCACTCGCCCTCGACGGTGTCGACCTCTCGGCAGCCCGATCACTCACCGCCGCCCTGGACCTGGTGCGTGCGGCGGCGCAGCACCGCCCC
Organism: Cellulomonas sp.; assembly: GCA_022013895.1. GTDB lineage: Bacteria > Actinomycetota > Actinomycetes > Actinomycetales > Cellulomonadaceae > Cellulomonas. The sequence goes on from JAKLPK010000070.1 coordinate 14,006, forward strand.
GCAGGGGCCGGACCGCTGCTGGGCCACGGCTGGCAGGACCAGGACTGGCCCGAGGGTCGCCCGCCGTCCCGGTCGGAGCTCGATGCCGCCGCCGGGGGACTGCCCGTCTACCTCGCCCGCGCGGACGTCCACTCGGGTGTGGTCTCCTCAGCCCTGGCCCACTCCGCGGGGCTTGGCGTCCTGCCCGGCTGGCGCGACGACGGCCTGGTGACCGGCGCAGCCCACCACGCGGCGCGGGACGCGACCCGCGACCTCGGGCCCGACCAGCGCCTGTCCGCCTACCGTCGGGCGCTGGGTCACGCCGCGCAGCGCGGGGTCGTCAGTGTCCATGAGATGTCGGCACCGCACATCGACACCCGGGCCGGTCTGCGCACCCTCCTGGAGCTCACCGCCGAGGCGGGGTCCGGGCTCCCGCTGGTGATCGGCTACCGCGGGGAGCTCTGCATCACGACCGACGATGCACGGGCACTGGCGGCAGATCTACCTGGGCTGACCGGGATCGCCGGCGACCTCAACGTCGACGGTTCGATCGGTTCGCACAGCGCCCGGCTCCGACACCCCTACGCCGATGCCGCGGATGAGCTCGGTGTGCTGCACCTCACCGCCGAGAAGGTGGCCAACCATGTCGCTGCCGTCACCCGGGCGGGACTCCAGGCGGGTTTCCACGTGATCGGGGACGCTGCGCTCGACGAGGTCCTGCTGGGCGTGCGCGCTGCGGCGGACGTCGAGGGGCTGCCCGCGATCGGTGCCGCCGGGCACCGGCTGGAGCACGTCGAGATGGTCGATGCTGCCGCCCTGGCCGCCCTCGTGCTGCTGGGTATGCGCGCCAGCGTCCAGCCGGCGTTCGACGCCGTCTGGGGTGCGCCTGGTGGGCTCTACGCGCAGCGGCTGGGGCCGATCCGGGCCGCGGGCCTCAATCCGTTCGCCGACCTCACCGGAGCCGGCGTCCCGTTGGCGTTCGGCTCCGACACGCCCGTGACGCCGCTGGACCCGTGGGCCGGTGTTCGTGCGGCGTACGCCCACCACCAGGCCGACCAGCGGATCTCGGTCCGGGGCGCGTTCCGTGCGGCGACCCGGGGCGGGTGGCGGCTCGCCGGGCTGGACCACACCGGGGCGGGTGAGCTCCGGGTCGGCGCACCGGCGCACCTGGCGGTCTGGGCCTGTGACGAGCTCGTCGTCCAGGCCCCCGAAGGGCGCTTCACGGCCTGGAGCGCGGACGCCCGCGCGGGGACTCCCGTGCTGCCGTCGATGGCTCCGGATGCCGTACCACCGACCTGCCTTCGCACAGTGCGGGCCGGGGTCACGCTCCACGACCAGATGTCTTGACCGCGCCGTGACACGACACGCGCCGACACGCCGGACAAATCGGACATCCCCGGGAAGTCCTCCGTGCCGCTGACCTGCGAATTGGCCTCTGACCTGCAGATATGCCCGCTTTGCGCGAGGGGCGTCGGCGAGTAACTTCTCTGTCTGGTCGCTGTGAAAGCCGGGGGAACCAGCGCTGGGCTTCCCGGTCTGGCAGACCGGTCGAATGCCCCCGACCGGGCCCGCGTGTTCATCAGAGAACGGCCGACGGCAACGTCGGGCGGTACGAAGGACACGCGGGCCGGTCGGTCGGCGCACCCAGCAGATCGAGCCCCAGTCTCCTGACGTACGCTGCCGGGCGTGACAGCCCCGATCAGGTCCCGTGGTGCGTCCTTGGCGCTGGCGGTGGCCGGCGGGGTGGCCGCCACCGTGGCCTTTCCGGACGCGGGGATCTGGGTCGGGGCCCCGCTCGGGATGGCGCTCCTGCACCTGGCGATGGCGCGCGACGGAGCTCGCTGGAACGCCCTCGTAGGCGGCGTGTTCGGGGTTGCGTTCTTCGCCCCGCTCATCTGGTGGGTCGAGGTCTCCGTCGGTGACGTGCCGTGGCTCGGGCTCAGCGTCCTGGAGTCACTGGCCGTCGCGGTGTTCGCCGCCGCCTGGACATGGGCGCGACGCGCTCCGATCATCGCCGCTCGCCGGTGGCTCCAGGTCCTCGTCTTCGCCGCACTGTGGGTCGCCACGGAGGAGCTCCGTTCGGCCGTGCCCTTCGGCGGGTTCCCGTGGGGACGGCTCGCGTTCTCCCAGACGGACTCGCCGCTGCTCCCACTGGCCTGGCTCGGGGGGGCCCCGCTGGTATCGGGTGTGACCGCGGCGATCGGGGCGCTGCTCGCGCACGGGCTCCTGGCGTTGCGTCGACGAACGGTGCGGTCGGCGGTCCTGAACGGCACCGGTGTGATCGCGCTGCTCCTCGTCGGTCTCCTCATCCCGCTCGACACCTCGGCTCAGCAGGGTGATCTGCGGGTCGGTGTCGTGCAGGGCGACGTCCCCGGCGAGGGCCTGGAGGCGTTCGGTCGCCAGTGGCAGGTTCTCGAGAACCACATCACAGGCACCGAAGCCCTCCTCGACGTGGTGCGCCCCGGCGACCTTGACCTGGTGCTGTGGCCGGAGAACGGCAGCGACGTCGACCCGCAGGTCAACGCCGACGCGGCGGCGATGATCGATGCGGCGGCACAGGAGGTCGACGCCCCCATGCTGGTGGGCACCGTCCAGTACCCGGAGACGGGGGGCCGGTACAACACCTCGGTGTTGTGGGAACCGGGTGTCGGAGTCGTCGCGCAGTATTCGAAGCAGCACCCCGCGCCGTTCGCCGAGTACATCCCGTTCCGCTCGGTCGCACGGCACTTCTCGTCCGCGGTCGACCTCGTGACGCAGGACATGCTCCCGGGCCGGTCGCCGGCGGTGATCCCGCTGGAGTCGGCCCGCCTCGGGCGCACGGTCCGGCTCGGGACGGTGATCTGCTTCGAGGTCGCCTACGACGCGCTGGTGCGCGCGTCGGTGACGGGCGGGGGAGAGGTCCTCGTCGTCCAGACCAACAATGCGTCGTTCGGACGGACCGCGGAGTCGACCCAGCAGCTTGCGATGACCAGGTTCAGGGCGGTCGAGCACGGACGGGCCGCCGTCCAGGTCTCCACCGTCGGCGTCAGTGCGGTGATCCTGCCGGACGGCACCGTCACGCAGCAGACGGGCCTTTTCACGGCCGAGCAGATGGTTGCTAGCCTCGCTCTTCGCGAGACGCAGACACCCGCCACGAGGTGGGGGCCTTGGATCGCCGGGGGAGTCGAGGCCTTCGCTCTCGCCGCCCTCGTTCTTGGGGTCGTCGGCGCACGGCACCCCCGTCGCCACGACCGGATCGAGCATTCAGCATGACCTCCGAAGCACCACGCGTCCTCGTCATCATCCCGACCTACAACGAGCGCGAGACGATCACACTGGCTCTGGAGCGTCTCGCCGAGCACGCTCCGGAGGTCGACGTGCTCGTGGTCGACGACGGGTCGCCGGATGGCACGGGCGAGCTCGTCGAGCAGATCGCGGCCGCGCAGTCAGCGGCGGGTTCGCCGCGCAAGATCGCTGTCCTTCACCGGTCGGGCAAGCTGGGGCTCGGCACCGCCTACGTCCAGGGCTTCGGCTGGGCCCTCGAACGCGGCTACACCACCATCGTGGAGATGGACGCGGACGGCTCCCACCGGGCGCAGGACCTGCCGTCGCTGCTCGCCAGGACCGCAGATGCGGAGCTGGTGATCGGGTCGCGCTGGATGCGCGGAGGAAGCGTCGTCAACTGGCCGGTGCGGCGCGAGATCCTGTCTCGCGGAGCCAACATCTACACCCGCGTGGCGCTCGGCCTCGGGGTCAAGGACGGCACTGCCGGCTTTCGCGCCTATGACGCCGCTCTGCTGCGCCGGATCCCGCTCGACGAGGTCGCCTCGCACGGCTACGGGTTCCAGGTCGACATGACCTGGCGCGCCCGTCAGGCGGGGGCGACGATCGTCGAGGTGCCGATCGTGTTCGTCGAGCGGACTGCCGGGGTCTCGAAGATGAGCGGCGGCATCATCTCCGAGGCGATGATCTCGGTCGCCAAGTGGGCGGTCGCCTATCGCGCCGCTCAGCTCCGGCGGTTCTTCACCCGTTCCTGATCGGGGCCGGGGCCCCGTGAGCCGAGTGATTCGCGATCCGGATGGCCCCCGGAGGGCTTACGCGCTGCGGCGCAGCTTGCCGGCCCGCAGCAGGTCGAGGCGCTCATCGAGCAGCTCCTGGAGCTCTCCGACCGTCCGGCGCTCGAGGAGCATGTCCCAGTGCGTGCGCGGCGGCTTGCCACCCTTGGCCTCGGGGATCTCCGCATCCCGCAGCAGTGCCTGCTGACCGCACCGGCACTCCCACATCACGGGGACGTCGGCCTCGACAGAGAACGGCAGCACGATCGTGTGCCCGTTGGGGCAGTCGTAGTGGGCCTGCAGCCGCGGCGCGAAGTCGACACCGTCTTCGGTCTCCAGGCTGCGGGAGCCGATGCGCATCCCGCGCAGCGATCGGTTGGCCATGAAAACCTCCAGGGTTCTTGGCCGGCGTGGCCACGGATGTGCAACTGCACTGCACAACGGCACAGGGGCGACCTGTGTTCCATCGTGGAGTGAAGGTTCGGTGAACGCCACTGGAGCGTTCGGCGGTCCCGGCCTCGCGACAGGACCACCAGAGCCACCGCGAAGCGGCGGACAGATCATGATACGCCGTCCGACGTGCACCGCCGCCGTGGCATGCGTCCGGTGAGCCGCCGCAGCGCCACGTACCACTCTGCTCGGCGCACCTCGGATTCCAAGCCGATAATGGACGTTATGTCAGGTCGTAGTCTGCGTATTGCATCTGATGTAACAGCCGGACTGGGTCACCGCTCCCCGCGCGGAGATCATCACCCCTCTGACCAGGGCGAACGCTATGGGCCCGCCGCCCTACTCAGATGCGCGGCTGCGGGAGGCTGTGGGCGGCGCGTCAGCGACAACGTCCTGACCTGCAGGTCTTGCCACGGTGTTACATCTGCTGCAACAATGATTCATCTGATGTAACCACCCGGGAGGTCGCGTGGCGGTCGACGAAGCTGGTCGTGTGCGGGTTCTGCCAAGCGTCCACACCCTCCATCCTGAAGACCAGGCCGTTGAAGACATGCTGCTCGGCTGGCGCAACCAGCAGCTGTCCCGGAACCTCCAGTTCGCGACGATCGACCAGCGACTTCGGTACGTGCGCCGGTTCATGGAGTCCGTCAACGAGTTCCCCTGGCGGTGGACGCCGATGCTCGTGGAGGAGTACTTCGGGGACCTGCGTTCGGTCCGGCACCTGAGCAACTCGACGATCCGCGCGCACCAGGCGGCGCTGCGGCACTTCACGTCGTACATCTCCAGCCCCGACTACGGCTGGGACGTCGAGTGCGAGCGGCTGTTCAATGAGCACCCTGCCCAAGTGTTCTTCGACTGGAACACCGCACCGCACGTGCAGGAGTTCGAGGGCGGGCCGTCCAAGCGACCGTTCACGCGCGACGAGCTGCAGCGACTCTTCGACTACGCCGACTGGGAGGTCGAGAGGGTTGCCACCTCGCGGGTTCGTGGATGGCAGGCCGCCTACCGGGACGCGACGATGCTCAAGGTCGCGTACTCGTTCGGCCTGCGGTTCAACGAGCTGCGCCACATCCAGCTGGTCGACTTCGCGCGCAACCCGCACGCACCGGAGTTCGGCAAGTACGGAGTCTGCAAGGTCCGGTTCGGCAAGTCCCGCCGTGCCTCTCCCCCGAAGCCTCGGGCGGTGCTCACCGTGTTCTCCTGGACCCCGGAGGTCATCCAGGACTGGCTGAGCAACGGACGCGGCTCGCACGACACGCTCGACGTGTTCCCCAACGAGAGCGGCGCGTTGGTCTCCGAGCCGACGCTGCTGCGCCGGCTCCGCCGCTACTGCCAGGTCCTCGACTTCCCCACCGGCCTGGACCTGCACTCTCTGCGCCGGTCCTACGCCACGCACCTGCTCGAGGACGGCTGGGATCCTCTGTTCGTTCAGGCGCAGATGGGCCACGAGCACGCCTCGACCACCGGCATCTACACGTTCGTCAGCTCGTCTTTCCGGACCTCTACCCTGCGACAAGCGCTCGATCGGACCGTCCGGGACGCGCTGGAGGGACGGTCATGAAGCGCGACGTCGACTACACCTGGCGGCTGCCCGAGCTGATGGCCGCCCGCGGTCTGCACAACACAACCGAGCTAGTCCCCCTGCTCGCCGAGCGCGGCATCGAGCTGTCGCGCGTGCAGGTCTACCGCCTGGTCAACCAGCGGCCCGAGCGGGTGTCTCTTCAGTTGCTCGCGGCGCTGTGCGACGCCTTCCAGTGCGAGGTAGGCGACCTGGTCACCGTCACCGCCGCTGACGCCCGCGCGAGACGCAAGACTGCCGCAGCCGGGGAGAACGTCGTCACGCTCGACCGCTCGGTGCGACCCCGTCGAGCCCGCGTCCTCGACGATGAGTGAACCGATCGAGGGCCTCACGCCGCGGAACACCACCCGCGGCCGCCCCCGGACCGTCGGCGACGTACCCTGCGCGCGCTGCGGGCGGATGGCAAAGCGTGGGCGCGCCACCTGGCCCGAGGGTCGCATCTGCAACAGCTGCTTCTACGAGGCGACCCGACGCCACGGCGCCTGCGCCGCCTGCGGGGCCGAGCGCCTGACCCCAGGGGTTCGCGAAGACGGCGCGTGGCTGTGTGCGCTGTGCGCGCAGATTCCCTTCGACTTCACCTGCTCCGACTGCGGCGTCGAGGGCGAGGTCAGTCGAGCCCGCCTGTGTGCACGGTGTCTGCTGCGCCGAGAGCTCGACGACCTGATCGTCCGTGACGCGGCGGACCCGACCGCCATGAGCCGGATCGCTCAGGCACTCTGCGCCGCCCGACGCCCCGAGAGCATCCGCACCTGGAAGCGCTCGCCGAAGGTGCAGACCCTTCTTGCCGGCCTGGCCTCGGGCACTGTCCCTCTGAGCCACGACGGACTCGACGACTGCGAACCCGGACTGCACGTCGAACACCTCCGCGCCCTGCTCCAGCACCACCAGATCCTGCCGGACCGCGAGCACTACCTCGCCCAGTTCGAGTCCTGGATCGCCCGCAAGCTGGCCCCACTACCGACGCCGATCGCCCAGCCCGTCGAGCAGTTCGCGACATGGCACCACCTGCGACGCATCCGCGCGATGCCCGCCGACGACCGAACGCTGCGCGGCCCAGTGCACAACTCCAAACAGGAGATCACCGAGGCCATCAGGTTCCTTGCCTGGCTCGACGCCACCCAGGGCCGCACCCTGTCCACGTGCCGGCAAGGCGATGTCGACGCCTACCTGCAGTCCGGCCCAAGCACCCGTCACACGATCCGCACCTTCATGGTGTTCGCTCGACGCCACCGGCTGAGTCCACGCCTGACCATTCCGTATCGGACAGCGCGCTCACGACCCGCCCTCACCCAGGAACAACGCACCGCCTGGATCGGCGAGATGCTCGTCGGCACCAGCGAGTCGCTGCCTTACCGCACCGCAGGCATGCTGCTGCTCCTCCTCGCTCAACCCCTAGTCAAAGTCGCGTCGTTGCGCGTCGACGCGGTGCACGACTCCCCCGCCGGCATGACCATCGAACTCGGTACACCGCCCACCCCCCTACCCGAACCGTTCGCCGGGCTGGTCCGCGCGCACCTCAGCAACCGGCCCAACCTCGCCACCGGCAACACGCAGAGTCCCTGGATGTTCCCCAGCACCCGCGCGGGCCAACACCTGCACCCTCAGTCTGTGATGGACCGCCTCCGGGACCTCGGCATCAATCTTCGGGGAGCCCGCAACCGAGCCCTCGACGAGCTGGTCACGGAAGTTCCGCCGTCCGTCGTCGCCGACGCCCTCGGGTACAGCCACGCCATCGCATTCGCCCACCAACACGCCGCCGGCGGCACATGGGCCCGCTATGCCGGCCGACAAGCAGTCGCGCCGCGTGCAGCACCGCCGTACAGGATCTGAGTCACTCGACGAGTGCTTCCTGGAGGCGCCGACAGAGCGGCTCGTCGATCAGCTCGTCGACCAACCGCAGCCTCACCTCCCGGCGTTGCTCACGCGGGACGACACCGCGCCGGGCACACGATCGGATCAACTGTGAGCACAGCTGGTCCTCAGATCGGCCGCCGGCCGCGTACCGCTCGCCGAGCGCGCACAGACGCCCCACCGAGTCCGACCGAGAACGCGACGGTTGGGGAGTCCTCGGGCACCTAAGGCAGTTCCGCGCCCGACCGGACAGAGGTGCCCGGGACGACCTCGGCGGGGTCTGTTCCGGCCTCGAGCGCAGCGACTACCGCACGCGCGCGATCCGGCGCCGCGAGGCGCCAGCGCACGTGCGCCACCCGCACAGGCTGCAACGCACCCTCGGCCGGATCCATGAGCACCGAGCGTCGCGGTACAGCCAGGGGCGAAGCAACGCTGCCCCATCCCCCGCTTCAACGGGCGACCGGGCGGCGAGCCCCAGGCCAGGGCGCACCGCGCCCGCTGCTGCGGCAGCCTGGGGCCGCTTCAGAAATCGGCCGACGCCTTGGAGCAGTGCAGTTGGTCGAGTGCTTCCCTTCACTCAACGAGGCGGCCCGCCGACAGGTGGAGTCACGGCCAAAGAGCAAGAAGGGGCCTCGTCTAGACATATCCCCCGGGTCTGCCACTGAAGACGCTTCGCGGATGACCAGCGTCCGCCCCGCGCCGTCGACGACGGTGAGATCCCACGTCCAGCGACCCCACGACTGGACTCAACGACAAAGTCACCGTCTCGGCCCTCGGCCGCGGGCCGCGGGGCCACTCAAGCAACGCTTCGTGATCCAGTAGATCGCAACTCCAGCATCGGCGCCCTTGCTGCGTGGCGCCATCATTTGGACACCTCGGCGTGCGCGACATCAATCGCGAGCTCATTCCCGTCCAGGGCGTACTCCCTCGAAAGATCGCCCTTGATCTGGTCGATGAGTTTGTTCACCGCGGCCGCGCGCCTAGCTGGCTCAAGTCTTTGCGCGGCGTTGTATCGTTTCATCAGGCGGTGAAATGCCGTTGAAGACACCCGTCTGCCGAGGCTGAATCCGAGAACAGAAGCGAATACAGATGAATGGGTGCGAACGATCTCTGCGGAAGTTGCTGAAAGGGCGACAAACTTGACGAGAAACTCCGGCCGGATGAGGTACCCATCACCTTCCACCCGCACTATCTCGCTTGTCTGAGACAAGATGGCTCGCTCCCATGTCAGCCACCAAGTCGAGACGCCGAACTCCGAGTTGTCCAGACGCTCTGCGTTTCGCTTTCGACGCCCATATACAGCCAAGCACATGAGGGCATCATTGTCGGCAAGGCGCTGGTCCTTCTTTGCCTCAGACAATGCCATCGATAGACGTAGAACCTCGTCCTCGCCAACGAGGTCCTGCAGATCGGCACGCGTCGCGAATTCCATGCCAAACGACCTCCGCAAGTAGTCCGAAGTGTACCGGTGAGCAGTCTCTCGGCAAAGGTCGTCGTAGTCGAGTACACGGTGCACATATCCTTGCCACGACTTGGGATCTCTTGCCCCCGCACCAATCCGTGCATATAGGTAAGCCCGAAGAAGGATGTGTGGTGCTTGGCGAGCGATTTCAATCGGGACGATGTCGTTGGCTAAGAAATTGTGCTTGTGCTCCTGGTCGCACGCGCGGAGGTGACCCACTACTTCCTCCAGAACAGGCTCGGTGAGCACCAATGTCGCACCCGCGTTCCGCGCAGCGTCGAGAGCCCCTCGCGTAACGCGGCTCTCGATGGGCAACAGGTCCTCGCTAAGCGCCCTGAGAACTACGTCGCTTCCCACATAGAGATAGAAACGTTGTGCCATGGTCTCAAAGTATGATGCCAACTCTGGGTGGCTGGCCAGCGAGAAGAGCAGCGCGTAGGTCCGAGAGAGGCGACCGAGATATGCGCGCTCGGCTTCGCTCGATGCGAATAGCACCTGCCTTAGCATTTCAAGCACGCGAGGGCCGATGCGCTGCTTCACAGGGTCTCGAAGCTGCAAGCCGATCATCGTCTCGCGGACGGCATGGGAAACGGTCGGGTAATCAGCCGTAGATCGCTCGTCGGCAGCCAAGAACGCGGAGAACTCGATGCCCTCTTTCTCGTAGATTCTCTTCAACGCACCCTGGGCCACGGCGACGCTGACCTCAACATCGGCCGTCGAGACTCCCGCGCCTTGCGCCCTAAGCTCCAGACTGGACACGAATTCCAAGCGCAAGTTCTTGTCTTCCAAACGGTCGTCGGCTAGACGGGACCGCGTCGAGTGCGGTAGGCAATACTCGTCGCATGATCGATGCCAGTTTATCGCCCGACCTCCCGGATATGTCTTCTGACACATCACCTTCAGGCGCGCACTGATCATTGAATTCGCCATTTCGGCAACTGCTGGTATCTCGTCGCGGACACGCTTCATCATCTCGCTCTTCGACCGCAAGATTCCGAGGTCAGGGTCCGTCCCTTCAAGCGACCACAATATCACTGCGTCGATCATCGCAGACATCAGTGGCGCATCGCCCTCTCGGCGAGCGACCTCCTCGGCAAGGAAGGTATACACGATGGACTTATCGCTGTAGGAGATGGGCGGATCTATGGATGGGCGCGCGATCTCGCGGAGATAGTCTGTGAGCGGGTATAGGTGCTGCCAGAAAGCCGCTCGTGTCGCCGGAGAGTCGTTTATGTGACTGCAGATATACCCAGAGTCGCGTATCACGATCGCGCAGTTCAGTTCCGAACCGAGGTGACTCTCGATCCGATCGATGTACCTAACCTCGGTCGCGGTGACGAGATAGAGGCTACCCGGATCTCGCCCGAATTCTCGGAGGCGAGCTACTGTTCGAGTTATCTTGCCTTGAACATCTTTCTCTACCGTCGCTTGAAAGAACGTCGCGGATCGGATTGATACTTCGTAGGCCGGTTCGTCAATTCCGTCCGCGCCACCATCCTTCACCCCGCCCAGGGGAACAAACGATGCGCCGAGCATTGCGCCGAAGAAATCGTTCGCGAATCGCTCGAACGCGAACCCTTCAATTTCGGACAGTGCCACCTTCGCAAGTTTGGTGTTGACCATTTCGCTCGAGACCATCTCGGATTCCCCTTCTTGCTCGGCGCCGAAGAGGTGCAAGTCGACGTCCCCTGCCTGCGGTCCTGGCTAGAGCGTGCCGCACATCACAGCGCCCGTCCATCACTCGAACGACCCTGCAGTCTTCGCTTCGCGAACCTGAATAGCGCCCTCACAGGTCCTACTTGTGCCGCGGTTCCCCCCCACGTGTCTCCGCTTCGACCGACACAGGTGGTGGTGGCGGTGGTGGTGGTGGTGGTGTCGCGTCGCGCTCAGTCATCGTCAACCTCTCTGGGTCGTTTGGACTCGGCCAGCCGCTTGACATCGACCGCCGGTGGCGGCGGTGGTGGTGGTGGGGGTGGCGTCTTCTCGCCGCGGTCAGTCATCGCGGTCCCGATCGCCGCTGCCGAGGAGCGTCCGGACGTCCACGGGCGGTGGCGGTGGCGGTGGCGGTGGGGGCTTGGCCGCACCAGTTTCGGACTTGTTCGCATCAGACATGGGCCCTACCTCCCTAACTGGACACCGAACCAGACGCTGGGGTGATCTGGGTGACTGGGGTCTGCGAGGGCTCGGGGTCCCGCGTGCCGGCATTAACCGGTGACGTGAGGAGCAACGCGGCCAGCGCGAAGATGCCGATCAGGATCGACCAGGCGGACCAGGCCGTGAGCTTCCCGCGTCGGGTCGCGAGGCGTTCGGACGAGACGATCGGCTGGGTGGGCGGGTTCTTGCGTCCGAGCAGAGCGCGCCATGCGCGGCCGAAGCGCGCGGGTAGTCGGTCGTGCCCCTGTTCCGGCGGGTTAGGGGCCAGGAGCATGTGTGTGAAGTGGTAGGTCGAGGTGTCCCACCCGCCCTCGGTCAGGTACTTGTCCCAAGCCTCGCGGGTCTGGCGCGAGGTGACCGAGTAGTTGTTGAACGGGACGATCGCCAGGACCCCGAAGATCGAGCTCACGGCGAACATCACGGCCGCGACCAGACCGAACCACCAAGACATGGACCAGCGCATCGAAGCACCGATCGTGCCGTCGCTGATCAGCAAGGCGAGCAGCACCCCGTCGAACCCGACGAGCGCGACGGCGGTCTGTTGGAACGTCGCGGCGCGTCGGTGCTGCTGCTCGAGCAGCCACCGCGCCTGCGCCAGGAATGCTGCATGGCGAGCCGCGTCAGCGGCCAGCCGGTCGCCCTCGCTCGGCTCCGGCTCGGCCTTCTTGCGCCACAACGCCCGCATCCAGACAGTGTGGCGCCAGGGGCCGACATCGTGTGGCGCTACCGCCCACGGAACTGAACCCGATACAGGAGCCCGTTCGGCCAGAGGGACAGGGTCGTCGAGCTGGCGAGTTCGCCACCGCGCCACTTGCGCCTGCGTCGTGGTCACCACCGCCACGACTCCCTCGTCCCGCCGGGCATGTCGGCGTTCCGTCGCGCAGCGGGTCGACGGGCCAGGCAGGAGTCGCACCATCACCGAGTACGACCGATCTTGATACGCAGAGGTGCCACTAGGTGGTGAGCGGGCGTAGCCAGCGCTCCTCGGCGCGTTCCGGATCGCGCGCGAGCGGGTGCCGTTCACCCGTTCGCTCGAAGCCTGCCCTCACGTAGAGGTCGCCAGCCGCCAGGTCACCATCGACCACCCACACCGACAG
>JAKLPK010000071.1 GCA_022013895.1 Cellulomonas sp.
CGACGATCGGGATCGTCGGCCCCCGCCAGTGCCCCCTCCACGGAGGTGCGCCGGAAGATGCTCCTGCTGACGCTCATGGCGCCCCCTTTCGTCCGGACGGGCCCGTCATCCAAGCACCACCCACCCGCGGTGGGGCGTCAGCGTCCGGACCGCGGAAGCCGGGTCGGGCACCCGGTCAGGCGTCGGCAGCGCTCACCGGTGCGCGCCCGCCCGGCCGCCCGCCGTGCTGCCCGCCCAGGGCCCGCGCACCGACGTGGGCCGCAAGCACCACCACCGGCACCACGGGAAGCCACCTGCCCGCACGACGCAGGCGGGGCCAGGTGGTGTACCCCTCGGCCACCAGCCGACGGGCGACGAGCACCGCACCGGGCAGGGCGACGGTCGGCGCGGTGACCAGCCCACTGGTGTACGTCCCCAGCACCAGGGCCGAGCCGACGTGCGTGAACGCGTGCGCACCCAGCGCCACCACCTCGACCTCGACCAGGACGCGGGCGATCCGCGAGTCGGGCCGCGCATCGGCGACCACCGCCGTCCCGACCATCACGGCGCCCACCAGGGCGATGGCCCCGGTCGCCTGCCGCTGGTCCAGGCGCACCCGGTCCCGGACCGACGCCGGCAACCACGGCAGTCGCCGCTGGAGCCGCTCGGCGGTCCGGGCCGAGGTCCGGCTCATGGTGATCAGCTCTTCCACGTCGTGCGCCCACCAGATCAGCGGCAGCGCCCACAGCGCACGTCGGACCGCACGGGGGTGGGTCACGTCGTCGGTCACGAAGAACCTCGTCGGGGCAGTGCCGGTCGAACCTGGGGACGGGACCCCAGGCTAGGGCGCCCACGGGCCGGACGGCCTGCTAGTCCAGGTCGACGTCCAGCCCCATCGCCGGGAAGGCCGCCGCACGGGTGGCCCGGACGGCCCGGTCGAGGTCGTCCGCCGGGTCGTACCCGGCCGCCCACGGTCGGAACCAGCAGTCGTGACCATCGGTCATCAGGTGCTGGGGGTCGCGGCCGTACCGGGTGCGCACCAGGTCCACCCAGTCGGCCGGCAGCAGCGTCGTCGGCTCGACCGGACGGTGGGCCGCCACCCCGATGAGATGCGCCCAGACCCGGGGCACCACATCCCACACGGCGTACCCGCCCCCGCCCAGCGCCAGCCAGCGCCCGGCGGCCAGCTCGTGCGCGAGATCGTGCAGCCGCTCCGCCACGAGCCGCTGGGCGTCCACCGACACCCGCAACGACGTCAACGGGTCGAACTGGTGGGCGTCCGCCCCGTGCTGGGTGACGAGCACCTGCGGCGCGAACTCCCGCAGCACCGCCGGCACCACCGCCTCGAACGCCCGCAGCCACCCCGCATCGGCCGTCCGGCTCGGCAGCGCGACGTTGACGGCCGACCCCTCGGCGTGCGGGCCACCGGTCTCGCGCGGATGACCGGTCCCCGGGAACAGGGCGTGCCCCGTCTCGTGCAACGACACCGTGAGCACCCGCGGGTCGTCCCAGAACACGGCCTGCACACCGTCCCCGTGATGGGCGTCGATGTCGACGTAGGCCACCTTCTGCGCACCTGCGTCCAGCAGCGCACGGATCGCCAGCGCCGCATCGTTGTAGACGCAGAACCCGGACGCAGCCCCGGGCATCGCGTGGTGCAGGCCCCCCGCGACGTTGACCGCGTGCACCGCCTCACCGCGCCAGACGGCGAGCGCCCCGTCGACGGAACCGGCCGCCACCGTCGCGGCAGCCTCGTGCATCCGGGCGAACACCGGATCGTCCCGGGTGCCCAGGCCACGGCTCTCGTTCACCGTGCCGTGATCGGAGGCCGCATGCACCGCTGCGACGTACTCCGGTTCGTGGACGGTCTGCAGGAGTGCGTCGCTCGCCGGCTCGACATCGGCGACCTGGACATCGTCGCCGCCGAGCAGCTGCAGACCCCGGGCCAGCCGCACCGTCAGGTCGAGCCGGTCCGAGCTCATCGGGTGCCCGACTCCGAAGTCGTACCCGAGCATCCGCTCGGACCAGACGAGCCGCAGCACCGGCGGACCCGCCGTCGTCGACCCCTGCGTCGTCATGGCCCCACGGTGGCACCCGCGCGACCCCGATGTCGATCGGACGGGACGCGTCGGTGCACCTGTGACCACCGCGACCACCTGCCGCGGGCGGGGCGACCGCGTCCTGAGACGTGCGCGCCCGCACCGACAGACATGCCACAGTGGTCCCGCTCGGCAGTTCCCGGGCGGCCGGGACGAGATGTGGGAGGCGATGTGGCGGGGCGGGTGAGCCTGGCCGAACGGTGGCGTGACTACGTCGACCGCTCCGCACGCCACTCCCCCGCACGGCTCGCGCTCGGTGTCTTCGCCCTCGTCATCCTCACGTTCACCGTGCTCCTGTCGATGCCGTGGGCCACCGCGACCGGCCACGCGGCGCCGCTCATCGACGCCTTCTTCACCGCCACCTCGGCCGCGACGGTGACCGGGCTGGTCGTCGTGCCCACCGGGACCTACTGGTCGGGTGCGGGGCTGGTGGTCATCCTCACCGCGATCAAGGTCGGCGGGCTCGGCGTCATGACGCTCGCCTCGCTGCTGGGGCTGGCGGTGTCCCGGCGGGTGGGGCTCACCCAACGACTGCTGGTGAGCTCCGAGACCCACTTCACCCGGCTCGGTGAGGTCGGCTCCCTCATCCGCACGGTCATCCTGACGTCGACCTCGCTCGAGCTGATCATCGCGCTCGTGCTGCTGCCCCGGTTCCGGCTCGAGGGCCAGGGCTGGGGGGAGGCGTCCTGGCACTCGGTGTTCTTCGCCGTGTCGGCGTTCAACAACGCGGGGTTCGTCCCGACGGCCGAGGGCCTGGCACCGTACGCGTCGGACTGGTGGGTGCTGGCGCCGATCATCGTCGGGGTCTTCATCGGATCGCTGGGCTTCCCGGTGATTCTCGACATCGGCCATCGGCTGCGTCGGCCCCGCAGGTGGTCGCTGCACTCCAAGCTGACGATCACCACGAGCCTGATCCTGCTGGGCACCGGCTCGGTGCTGGTCGCCGCCTTCGAGTGGACGAACCCGAACACCTTCGCACCGCTGTCCGGGAACGCGACCGCGCTGGCCTCGCTGTTCGCCGGGGTGATGCCGCGTTCGGGCGGGTTCTCCACGGTCGACATCGGCCAGATGCACGAAGGCACCTGGTTGGTGATGGACGCGCTCATGTTCGTCGGCGGCGGTTCGGCGTCGACGGCGGGCGGGATCAAGGTCACGACACTGGCCGTCATGATGCTGGCCATCGTCGCCGAAGCACGCGGCGACCCTGACGTCGAGGCGTTCGGCCGCCGGGTGCCCCGCGGTGCCCTCCAGGTCGCCATCGCCGTGGTGTTCGTCTCCGCGACGCTCGTCCTGGTCGCCAGCCTGCTGCTGCTCGCACTCACCGGTCTGCGGCTGGACGTCGTGCTGTTCGAGGTGATCTCGGCGTTCGCGACGTGCGGACTGTCCACCGGGGTCACCGCCACTCTGCCCCCCGCGGCCAAGCTCGTGCTCGCCGCGCTCATGTTCATCGGCCGGACCGGCACGATGACGCTTGCCGCCGCGCTCGCGCTGCGCAACCGTCGTCGGGTCATCCGGTACCCCGAGGAGAGGCCGATCATTGGCTGAGGCACGCAACCCCCGTCCGGGCGCCAAGGCGCCGGCCCGCGAGCACGGGACCCTCGTGATCGGGTTGGGCCGGTTCGGCTCGGCCATCGCGAGCACCCTGGCCGACCTCGGCCAGGAGGTGCTGGCCGTCGAGCGCAACCCCGAGCTGATCGCCCAGTGGTCAGGTCGGGTGGCGCTCGTGGAGGCCGATGCGACGAACCCCGAGGCGCTCGAGCAGGTCGGCGCCCGCGACTACCCGGTCGCGGTGGTCGGTGTCGGCTCCCACCTGGAGGCGAGCGTGCTCATCACCGCGAACCTCGTCGACATCGGCGTACCGCAGATCTGGGCGAAGGCCGTGAGCAACGAGCACGCGCGGATCCTGGCCCGGATCGGCGCGCACCACGTGGTCCGTCCCGAGTCGGAGGCCGGTGAACGGGTGGCCCACCTGGTCTCGGGCAAGCTGCTCGACTACATCGAGGTCGAGGACGGTTTCACGATCGTCAAGATGCGACCGCCGCGCGAGCTCGAGGGCTTCACGTTGGCCCAGGGGCATGTGCGCACCAAGTACGGCGTCACCGTCATCGGGGTGAAGAGCCCCGGGCTGGACTTCCGGTACGCCGCCCCGGACACCCGCATCTCGGTGTCCGACACGATCATCGTGGCCGGGCACCCGGACCTGCTCGACCGGTTCTCCCGCCGGCCCTGATCTGGCAGCTCGGACCTGCCCGTCCTGGCCTGCCTGCCTTGACCCGCAGGGCGAGCACCCGCATCAGGCCGACGGTGGTCAGCCCGGTGTCGAGAACGTCCTGGTCAGCACCGCCGATCCGCCTGCCGTCGTCGCAGTCGTCGTCCAGGTGTACGTCGTGCCCGGCGCCAGGCCGGTCACCGGGACCCGTACCGTCTGCGGCCAGCTCACAGCGGTGAGCGGCACCGTCGAGGACCCCGTCGTACGACCGGCCACACCCCAGACCAGCGTCACCGACCCGGCCATGGCGTCCGACGCCACCCACACCGTGAGCGTGGCTGACGTCCCGGTCGCATCGCGGGCCGTGTTGCCGGTGAACCTCGGCGCCGCCAGGACATGGACGGAGCGGACGTCACGTGACGAGGCCCCCGTGGCATCGGTCACCGTGAGCGTCGGCGAGTACCAGCCCGACGCGGCGTAGCTGTGCGCGACGCGCGTCTTCGGTTGTCCGGTCCCGCTCACCGCGGCGCACCCGTCACCGGGGTCCAGGCTCCACGAGACGACGCCCGACCCGTTGCCAGAACCGCCACCCGTGCTGTCCGACAGGTCGAACGACTCGTTCAGCGGACCGACGCCCTCGGGCACCGAGGCCACCAGCCAGGCCGCCGGGCGCCCGTGCGCACCCGCCACCGCAGCCGCCGAGGCGAAGGCCGTCGCCGCAGGGGTGCCGCTCGCAAGCCGCCAGTCGCAGGTGCCCGCCGCATCGAAGTACGACGTCGCCTCGAGCTCGGGCCAGCCTGCGAACAGGGCGAACGCCTCCGTCAACCAGACCGCCCGGCGGGCCGGGTCCGCCGGGGACTCGACGCTGCCCCACTCCGCGAGCACCGCCGGTTTGCCGTGGGACGTCGCGAACGCACGGAACCCGCGCAGGATGTATCCCAAGGAGTGCCAGGTGCTCGACTGTCCCGCGGCGCAGCCCGCCCAGTTGTAGGCGTCGACGCCCACCCGGTCCACCTGGTCGTCGCCCGGGTAGAAGGCCGAGGTGGCGCCTGCGGCGAACGGCTTGAGGCTGGCGACCCAGGTCCACAGCACGTTCGAGGTGCCCTCCGCGGTGAACACCTGCCGGTAGCGCGCCCAGGCGGCGCGGTACTCGGCGGCCGTGCCGTACGCGGTCGAGGCCAGCTCGGCCTCGTGGTGGAGCGCGAGGTAGACCGCCGGGCCCAGTCGTGCGACGGCTGCGGCCTGCACCCTGATCTGGGCGTCGGCCTCACCACGGGCGATGGCCGCCCAGGTGATCCTCGTCCCCGCGGTGGTCAGCGGGAGCACGGACAGCATGAGCACCCGTCCCCGACCCGCCGCGGCGACCACCGGGCCGGACGCCAGGTCCTCGTCCCACCGGGCGTACCAACGCTGCACGTCGAGCTTGCGGCCGATGCTGCTCTCGAACGCCCGCGTCGCATCGTCCACCACGCTGGCCGCGCCCTTCGCGACGTATGCCCCGACGAGGGTGGTCCCGGGCGCGGTACGCGGGGACGGTGCGACGACCGCAGCCGTCCGCGCGGAGGTCGCGACCGCGCTCGCCGCGACCGGGGGCAGCGCCGTGAGCGCCAGAGCGGCGGCGAGCGCGCAGCACAGGGTGCGGCGGGTGACAGCTGACATGTGCGGGTTCCCCGGGCTCAGGGCCCGGGACGGCTTCGCGGGCATGCCCGGGCATCGGCACGCACGGGTGCCGCCGTCTGGTCCCTTGAACCCAGACCGGCCCGACGGGCGACCGGATCAGGCGCCGGCCACGGCCCCCAGCTCGACCGAGCGGGTGTGGGCCGCCCGGGCCGCGGCCACGACACCGGCCCGCACCCCGTGCGCGTCGAGCTCGGCGACCGCGGCCACCGTGGTCCCGCCCGGGGACGAGACGCGTTCGCGCAGCACGACGGGGTGGTCGCCGGTCGCGCCCGCCAGGGCCGCCGCGCCTTCGACCGTCGCGACCGCGAGGAGCTGCGCGACCTCCCGGGACAGGCCCAGCAGGACACCGGCCTCGGCCATCGCGTCGATCAGATAGAAGGCGTAGGCGGGCCCCGACCCGGAGATCGCCGTCACGGCATCCAGGTCCTTCTCGGCGACGCGCACCACCTGACCGGTCGCGGCCAGCAGACGTTCGGCCAGCGCGAGGTGGGCGTCCCCGGCGCAGGTCCCCGCCGCGATCGCGGCGACACCCTTGCCGATGAGGGCCGGCGTGTTCGGCATCACCCGGACCACCGGGGTGCCCGCGGGCAGGTGCCGTTCGTAGACCGCGATCGGGACGCCGGCGGCGACCGAGACCACGAGCACCCCCGATACCAGGACCGGGGCCAGCGACTCGAGCACCGACGGGACGACGGCAGGCTTCACCGCGATCAGCACCACACCGGCACCGGCGGCGAGCGCCGCGATGTCGGCACCGGCCCGCACACCGTGCCGGTCGGCCAGGGCGGCCGCCCGCACCTCGTCGCGTTCGACGACCCGCACCTGCTCGGGCGCCCAGCCACCGGCCAGCACCCCCGCAAGCAGCGCACCACCCATCACACCGCCCCCGACGACGACGACCGGTGCCTGACCCTGCTCGCCCATGGTGACCTCCTGTCGGCAGGCCCGTCCGGCCCGCGGCGGCAGCCTAGACCCGACGACGCCCCCGCCCAGGGGGAGGGCGGGGGCGTCGTCGGAGCGACGGGGCGGGAGACGTGGCGGACGCCTCCACCCCGTCTCGATCAGCTCCCGGGCGGACCGCCGGCCGGGAAGCCGCCCTGCACCACCCCGCTCTGCTCGGTGGACGATCCGGACAGGCTCGACAGGCCCGAGGACTCGGAGGTCTCGGTGTCGGTGGCCATGGCCTCCGAACGGTCGGCCAGCACGACGACGTCACCCGAGGAGAGCCCCGAGGTGATCTGGGTCAGCTCCGTGCCGATGGCGCCGCGCTCGACGTCGACCGTCGAGACCACACCGTCCTTGAGCACATCCACCGTGACCGTCTGGCCGTCCACGTGCACGGCCGAGGTCGGCACCGTCAGCACATCGGCCGTGCCGGCCACCGTGATGACGACCTGCGCCGACGAACCGTTGAAGAGCTTCTCCGTGGTGGCGTCGATCGCCACGATCACGGTGTACTCGGGAGTCGTCGTCGACGACACGTTGAGCACACCGATGCTCGACACGACACCGGTGAGCGCCACCTCGGTGCTCGGCACCGAGATCGTGGCCGTCTGACCGACCTCGACGGCGTCGACCGAGCCCAGGGCCACGGTGAGCGACACCTCGAACCCGTCCTCGCCGATCACCGTGATCGTCGAGGTCGTGGACCCCGCGCTCACGGCGTCACCGACCGCCATCGCCACCTCGGCGACGGTGCCCGCGATCGGTGAGGTCAACGTGACCAGACCGAGGTTGTAGGTCGCGATGTCCACCGCGGCCTGGGCCGCCGTGATCGCAGCCTCATCGGCGACGATGTCGGCCGCCGTGGCGACCGTCGTCGTGGATGTGCCGGCGGCCGACGAGGCGGCCGATCCCGAGGACGTCGTCGATCCCGACGTCGTGCTCGACGGGGTGGTCGCGGTCGAGGCGGTCCCACCGCTGGACGCGCTGGTCGACCCCGTCCCCGACGTCGTCGAGGTCTGACCGCTGGTCGAGGCGCTCCCGGCGGCCTGCTGCAGTGCGGCGACGGCCGCGTCGAGCGCCGTCATCGCGGTCGAGAGCGCCTGCTGCTCGGTGTCGGTCGTGGCCTGCAGGTCCGCCACCGTGCTCAACGACTCCTGGCACTGCGTGACCAGGTCCTGCACGGTCGACAGGGCCGTCGAGGTCGAGGTGGCCGTCGGGGTCGGTGTCGCCGTCTCCGTCGGGGTGGTCGTCGCATCGTCGGACGCGGACGCCGAGGGGGTCGGTGTCGGGTCCGCCGTCACCGCGGTCGGGTCCACCGCCAGCAGCAACGTGCAGGTCGCATCCGTGGCCTGCGCGGCCGCCAGGGCCGCTGTGCTCGCCAGCTGGGCGGTGTGCGCGATGTCGTACTGCGTGGTCAACGCCTCCTGGGCGGCGGTCACCGCAGCGGCCGCCTTCGTCACCGCGTCCGAGGTACCGCCCGTGGCGCCACCGGCTGCGGTCCCGCCGGCTGCGGTCCCGCCGGAGGTCGCCGCCGCGGAGGCGTCGGTCGACGTCGAGGTCGATGCGCCCGCCGATGTGTCGGTCGTGGTGTCGGTCGTCGTGGACGAGGTGGTGGTCGTCGAGGTCTGCGAGTCCAGGTCGTCCTCGAGGGTCTGCTGGGCGTCCTCAAGTGTGGAGGTCGCCTCATCGAGGGCGTCCTCCAGGTCCGAGGTGTCCAGGGTCGCGAGGGTCTGCCCGGCCGTCACCGTCTGCCCCACCGTGACCGGGACCGTCGCGACCGTCCCGCCCACGTTGAACGAGACCGCCCGGCTGGTCGTCGAGGCGACGGTGCCGGTCGCCGAGACGGTCTGGGTGACCGTGCCCTGACCCGCGGTCGCCGTCGTGTACTGACCGGAGCCGGACCTCGAGGTCGCGAGGGCGACACCGCCGCCCGCCGCCACCAGCACGATCGCGCCGCCGACGACGAGCCCGACCACCCGCCGCCGCTTCTGCTTCGCCTTGAGCTTGTTCACGGGCCGCTCAGCCATTGGTCGACCCACCCTGATCGGACTGGGGGCCGCCCTGGCCGCCCGCGATGCGGCTGGTGCACTCACCGTCGGTCGGGGCGGAGATCGTGATCGTGGTCGCGGTCACGGTGCCGCTGTCATCGGCCTCCCCGGTCGCGCTCGCGCACTGCCCGACCACGATCGCGGACGAGTCCGCGGTCTGGGTCGTCGTGTAGGTGGTCGTGTCGGCGACCGTGACGGTCGCCGTCGTCGTCGAGCTGTCCTGGCTCGTCGTCACCGTGATCGTCGAGCCGGAGACGGCCGTGACCAGGCCTGACGTGATGCCGCCGAACCCGCCACCGCTCGGCATGCCGGAGGCGTCGCCGCTGGGCATCGTGCCGCCCGACGGCATCCCGCTGGCCCCGCCCGACGGCATCCCGCTGGCGCCGCCCGACGGCATCCCCGTCGGCATGGTGCCGCTGCTCGTACCGCTCGCCGACCCCGCACCGAAACCGGTCTCGCAGGTGCCGTCGGTCGCCGCACTGATCGCCACCGTGGTCGCGGCCGACGACTCCGAGTCCGTCGCATCCGTGCTGCCGGCCGTGATCGCCACGATGCAGGACCCGACGGTGACATCGGACAGCG
>JAKLPK010000072.1 GCA_022013895.1 Cellulomonas sp.
GCCAGGGGCAGGGCGACGGAGCCCTGGGTGTGCCAGGACGAAACCTAGGACCGAAGCCCGGGGCCATGGGGGACCTTGGTCCCGAAATCTGACGCCCTGTCGCGTCCCGGCTGGTAGTCGCGTCGTGTGATCGAGCAGGTCGGGCGCCGAAATCGCCCGCACGGCGCGCCGGGGTACCCCGCTCGTGGGGTGGGAGGCCGTGTGCGATACTCGGGACCGGCTCCGGTCGTCCACACCGACCGGTCCCGCGGGTCAGCAGGTGCCGCACATCGAGTGCGCCAGCCTCCGTCCCGCACCGGTGCCTCCTGCGAGCGGAGCCGGTGCGACCGGACAGGCGTGGCGCCGGTGTGACAGGTGCCGCCGACCCCCGCCCGACGACTTCCGTCGCCACGCGCAGTCGCGCTGGTGCCGACCGACAGCATGATGATCTACGCGCAGTGTGGGCCGTGGACGCATGCACCAGGAGCAGCCCGCGTGGCCAACGACAACACCCCCGACGATGCAGTCGAAACCGAGCTGGGAGCGATCGCCCCTGCGAAGAAGCGTCCGGCGCGCCGACGTGTGACCCGGACACCGGTCGCCGCGGACGCGGTGGCGCCGGCAGTCGAGTCGGCGCCCGACGTCGACACCGCTGTCGACGAGTCGGCGACCCGGCCGCAGGCGGCGGCGCCCGAGCAGGCGCAGTCGCCCGCGCAGGTTCTGGCGCAGCTTCCGGTCGAGGCGCCCGCCACCTCGACCCCCGCTCCGCCCGCGCGCCGCAGCCGGCGCGTGACCCGCACCGTCGTGCTTCCCGTCGAGGCCCCGGCCGCCGTCGTGGACGTGCCGGAGGTCACTGACGAAGCGGCCCCGGCCGAGCCGGAGCAGGAGCCGGACACGCCCGTCGAGGAGACGCCCGTCGAGGAAGCGCCCGCCGACGAGGCACTCGTCGAGGAGGCGCCTGCACTGGACGTCCTGGCCGAGCTCGGCGGGCTGCGGCCGGCCGAACCCCAGGCGGCGCCCGCCGCCGCCAGGATCGCCGCGACCGCGCTGCTCTTCCAGGCCCCTGAGCCGAGCGTGCGCTCGCGCCGACGCAGGGTCCAGTCCCAGGCCGGTTCGCCGCAGGAGATCTCCGGGACGACCAGGGTCGCCGACCTCTTCGAGACGGCTCCGACCGAGTCCGAGGAACCGACGTCGGCTCCCGTCGAGCCGGTCGGCGCCGGGCCGGAAGCGCCCGATGCGACCTCGGCCGGGCAGTCCTCAGGTCGTGGCTCCGGCCGGTCCAGCGGTCGCCGCCGGGGTCGGGCGCGCGCCGCCGAAGCCGTGTCCGAGCTGGTCGGTGAGCCGACGGTGGAGGACGTGCCGCCCGTCACCGATGAGGACGGCGAGGACATCGCGGCCGAACCCCAGGGCGAGGCCCTCGGCTCGGAGGACGGTTCGGGTGACGGCGGCCGTCGTCGTCGTCGTCGCGGTGGGCGTGGACGCCGGCCGCGTTCGGAGCAGCCCTCCGTGAGTGGCGAGGACGATGAGGAGGCCGGTTCCGGTCAGTCGACCGAGGACGTCGTGGACGACGACGAGACCTCGGGCGAGGCCGGGGGCGGCGGTCGTCGTCGTCGCCGTCGTCGTCGCGGCGGACGCGCCGAGGGTGAGGGCGAGCAGGGCCGGTCGGATGAGGTCACGGCACTGCGCGGCTCGACCCGTCTGGAGGCCAAGCGTCAGCGACGTCGCGACGGGCGGGACGCCGGTCGGCGCAGGCAGACCATCACCGAGGCCGAGTTCCTCGCCCGACGTGAGTCGGTGGACCGGGTCATGGTGGTGCGTGAGCGTGCCGGGCGCACGCAGATCGCGGTGCTGGAGGACGGGGTGCTCGTCGAGCACTACGTGTCGAACCAGGCGGCGGCCTCGATGGTCGGCAACGTCTACCTCGGCCGGGTGCAGAACGTGCTCCCGAGCATGGAGGCGGCGTTCGTCGATGTCGGCAAGGGCCGCAACGCGGTGC
The DNA here is from genome assembly GCA_022013895.1 of Cellulomonas sp. Lineage (GTDB taxonomy): Bacteria > Actinomycetota > Actinomycetes > Actinomycetales > Cellulomonadaceae > Cellulomonas. The sequence continues at coordinate 1,976 of JAKLPK010000072.1, forward strand.
TGTACGCCGGTGAGGTCAACTGGGACGCGGCGGGTCTCGACGGGCAGCCGCGTCGGATCGAGCAGGCGCTCAAATCGGGCGACCAGGTGCTCGTGCAGGTCACGAAGGACCCGATCGGGCACAAGGGCGCGCGGCTGACCTCGCAGGTCACCCTGGCCGGGCGGTACCTGGTGCTGGTTCCTGGCGGCGGCATGACCGGGATCAGCCACAAGCTGCCCGACGTCGAGCGCAACCGGCTGAAGAAGATCCTGCGCGCGATCGTGCCGGACGCCGCTGGTGTCATCGTGCGGACCGCCGCCGAGGGCGCGTCGGAGGAGGAGCTCGCGGCCGACATCGAGCGGTTGCAGGGACAGTGGGACGCGATCAGCGCGAAGGCGAAGACGGCGTCCGCCCCGGCCCTGCTGCAGGGTGAGCCCGATATGGCCATCCGCGTGGTGCGGGACATCTTCAACGACGACTTCAGTGCGCTCGTGGTGGCCGGTGAGCAGTCGTGGTCGACCATCTCGTCCTACATCGACGAGCTGGCCCCGGATCTGGCGGCGAAGGTGAGCCGCTGGCCCGGTGAGCAGGACGTGTTCGCCAAGTACCGCGTCGACGAGCAGCTCGCCAAGGGGATGGACCGCAAGGTCTGGCTGCCCTCGGGTGGTTCGTTGGTGATCGATCGGACCGAGGCGATGACCGTCGTCGACGTCAACACCGGGAAGTTCACGGGGTCGGGCGGCACGCTCGAGGAGACCGTGACCCGCAACAACCTCGAGGCGGCCGAGGAGATCGTGCGCCAGCTGAGGTTGCGCGACATCGGCGGCATGATCGTCGTCGACTTCATCGACATGGTGCTGGCCTCCAACCGCGACCTCGTGCTCCGCCGGCTGGTGGAGTGCCTGGGCCGGGACCGCACCAAGCACCAGGTGGCCGAGGTCACGACGCTGGGTCTGGTCCAGATGACGCGCAAGCGGGTGGGTCAGGGTCTGGTCGAGGCGTTCAGCGAGACCTGCGAGCACTGCCACGGTCGGGGCTTCATCGTGCACACCGATCCGATCGAGAAGACCGGTCGCCCCGAGGTCGGTGCTCCGGTCGTCGTCCAGGCCGAGTCCACGAGCAAGCGGTCGCGGCGCAAGAAGGGCACTGCCGACGCGGTGGCCCTGCCTGCCGTCCCGGTGCTCCCGGAGGCCCGTGAGGCGGTCAAGGCGACCCTGGCGACCATCGCCGCGGCCGCTGCGCACGCTCATGAGCACCACGAGGGTGAGGGTGTCGTCGCGGTCGCCGACCAGCTCGAGGCCGAGCCCGCCGAGCCGGTTGCCGGCCCGGCGGACGCGGCGCCGAGCGACGCGGTCGCACCGGCGCAGGAAGGTGCGCCCGACCAGGTTTGACCCGACGCTGGGTGAACCGTATCTTTGAGGGTCGGCGCGCCCAGGTTGTGCGTCGGTCCTTGTGCCGCTGCTGCGGCGCCCTCGCACCAGACTCTCCCTCGCGGGCGAGACTCGCGGGCGCCCCGGTTGGTGCAGACCATCGGCAGTCCGAGCAGAAATGAGCAGCCCCGTGGTGTACGCGATCGTCAAGGCCGGCGGCCGTCAGGAGAAGGTCGCAGTCGGCGACGTCGTCGTCGTGGACAAGATGTCCGCGTCGGCCGGGGACACCGTCGAGCTGCCCGCACTTCTCCTGGTGGACGGCGAGAAGGTCACCACCGATGCCGTGGCTCTGGCCAAGGTGAAGGTGACGGCTGAGGTGGTCCGGGACCAGAAGGGTCCCAAGATCATCATCCTGAAGTTCAAGAACAAGACCGGGTACCGCAAGCGCCAGGGCCATCGCCAGCAGCTGACCCGGCTCAAGGTCACCGGAATCAAGTAGAGGAGCTCTCACTCATGGCACACAAGAAGGGCGCGAGCTCCTCGCGCAACGGTCGCGACTCGAACGCCCAGCGCCTGGGCGTCAAGCGCTTCGGCGGCGAGGTCGTCAAGGCCGGCGAGATCATCGTCCGCCAGCGCGGAACCCACTTCCACCCTGGTCACAACGTCGGCCGGGGCGGCGACGACGCACTGTTCGCGCTGAGCGCCGGTGCGGTGACCTTCGGTAGCCGTCGGGGCCGTCGGGTCATCGACATCGTCACGGCCGAGGGCTGATCAGCCCGACGTTCATAGTCGTTCGAGGAGGGGCGCACCGGCTCGGTGCGCCCCTCCTCGGCACTCCGGCTCCGTCGCACGACGGGGCCGGTCCACAGGAGGAGGCATCGTGGCGACATTCGTCGACCGGGTCGTGCTGCACGCGACCGGTGGTGACGGCGGCGA
>JAKLPK010000010.1 GCA_022013895.1 Cellulomonas sp.
CCTGTACTCGACCCGGCTGCGCGCCCTGGCACACGAGGTCGACCCGACGCTGCCCGAGGGCGTGTACGTGCAGTTCCGGGGCCCGCACTACGTGACGCCCGCCGAGGTCGCCATGGCCGGCCGGATGGGCGGGCACCTGGTCGGCATGTCGACCACGCTCGAGGCGATCGCCGCCCGGCACGCCGGGCTGGAGGTGCTCGGCATCTCCCTGGTCACCAACGCCGCCGCCGGGGTGAGCGACCAGCCGCTGTCGCACGCCGAGGTGATCGAGGCCGGGGTGGCCGCCGGGCCGCGGATCAGCGCGCTGCTGGCCTCGATCATCGCGCGGCTGTAGCACCGGGCGGCGCGGCTCTGCCGCCCGGCTCACCTGGGAGGCAGGGCGCCGCGCCGCTAGGTTGGTCCGGTGCACGCCGACGACGACCTCGCCACCGCGGTCCGTTCCTGGATCGCCGACGACCCCGACCCCGCCACCGCCCGGGAGCTGACCGATCTGCTCACCGCCGCCCTGGACGGTGACCCGGGTGCGCAGGCCGATCTCGCCGACCGGTTCACCGGGCTGCTCCAGTTCGGCACGGCAGGTCTGCGCGGCGCCCTGGGCGGCGGCCCGCACCGGATGAACCGCGCCGTGGTGATCCGGGCGGCGGCCGGTCTGGCGACCTACCTCAGCGGTGCGCTCGACGGGCTCACCCCGGCCCCGCGGGTGGTCATCGGCTACGACGCCCGGCACGGTTCGCACGCCTTCGCCCTGGACTCCGCGGCCGTGCTCACTGCCGTCGGCATCGAGGCCCTGCTGCTGCCCGCACCGCTGCCCACCCCGGTGCTGGCGTTCGCTGTGCGCCACCTGCACGCCGACGCCGGGATCATGGTGACCGCCTCCCACAACCCCGCGGCCGACAACGGCTACAAGGTGTACCTGGGCGGTCGGGTGGTCGACGACTGGGGTCAGGGCGCCCAGATCGTCCCGCCGTACGACGCCGCCATCGCCCACGAGATCGCCCGGGTCACCTCCGTCGCCTCGGTCCCCCGGGCCGATGCCGGCTGGACGGTGCTCGGACCGCAGGTGCTCGAGGCCTACGAGGCTGCGGCCCTGCCCGCGAGTCTCCCCTCCTCGGCGGGCGAGCTGCGGATCGTGCTCACCGCGATGCACGGGGTGGGCGCCCAGGTGGCCGTCCGGGTGCTGCGGGCGGCCGGGTTCACCGATCTGCACCTCGTCGCCGACCAGGCCGAACCGGACCCGGACTTCCCCACGGTCGCGTTCCCCAACCCGGAGGAGCCGGGCGCCCTCGACCTCGCGTTCGACCTGGCCGGACGCGTGCAGGCGGACCTCGTCATCGCACTCGACCCCGATGCGGACCGGTGCGCCCTCGCGGTGCACGACCCCCGGTCAGGTGGCTGGCGCCGGCTGCACGGCGACGAGACCGGCGCTCTGCTCGGCGCGGCCGCCGCTTCGGCCGCCCGGGGTCTGGGCGCCACGGACGGCCCCGCACCGGCATTGGCCTGCTCGATCGTCTCCTCGCGTCTGCTGTCCCGGATCGCCGCGGACGCCGGACTCGCGTTCGCGACCACCCTCACCGGGTTCAAGTGGATCGCCCGCACGCCCGGCCTCGTCTTCGGCTACGAGGAGGCGCTCGGCTACTGCACCGACCCGGCCCACGTGCGCGACAAGGACGGCATCAGCGCGGGCGTACGAGCCGCAGCGCTGGCCGCCGCCGCCAAGGCCACCGGGCGCACCCTCGTCGACGGCCTGGACGACCTCGCCCGCACCCACGGCCTGCACCTCACCGACCAGGTCGCCGCGCGGTTCGCCGATGTGAGTCTCATCCCCGCCCTGGTCGACGGGCTGCGGACCGCCCCACCGACCCAGCTCGGCGGTTCCCCCGTCACGACCGTCGTCGACCTGGCTGCGGGCACCGACGACGACCGCGGCGGTCTGCCGCCCACCGAGGGCATCCGGCTGCTGGCGGCCGACCAGACCCGCGTCGTGGTCCGCCCGTCCGGGACCGAGCCCAAGATCAAGTGCTACCTCGAGGTCGTCGTCCCGCTCGACCGGGCCGCGACCGAGGACGAGGTGACGGCCGCCCGGCACACCGCCCGCGCCCGGCTGGACGCCGTCGCCGCCGACATCCGCGCAGCGCTGGGCCTGGACGCCCCGGTCTGACGGGCGCCACGGGCTCGCGGGCGCGGAGCGGTCCGCGGACCGCTACGCGTACGAGGCGTGCACCCGGCGCTCGACGCCGTCGAGCTCGACGGTGCCGCCGTGGGGCACGATCCACTGCGGCCGGGTGTGACCGAACGGCACCCCGACGCAGACCACCGCATCAGGGTTGTAGTGCATCACCGTCGCGACGACGACGTCACGCTGAGCCGCCCGACGCCCGGCCCGCTGCGCCGTGTCGGGGCGGTCGTCACGGTCGCTCACCGGGGGCCGGGCGACCAGCACCCCGGCGACCTCAGCGAGCAGCCCTCGTTCGCCCATCGAGCGCAGCATCCAGCCGACCTGCTCGGCCGACGGCATGAGCTCCGAGGTCTCCACGAGCAGCACGGCGCCGCGCAGGACCTCGCTCGGCAACGGGAAGCGGTCGGCCGCGAGCACCCACTCGAGCACCTCGAGGCAGCCGCCCCAGGTCGGTCCCCTCACCCGTCGCCGGGGCCCGGCCCACGTCCAGGTCTCGGTCGGCTCACGTTCACCGTTCTCCACCAGCGCCCGCGGATCGTTCCAGTCGACGCCGAAATCCTCCGACTCCCCTGGATCGGTGAGCTCCAGCCGCTCACCGGTGAGCAGTGCGGCCCGCAGCGACCGGGCGTGCACCTCGTCCACCGCAGGGCCGGCTCCCAGGTGCACCTGGGTCGACCCGCCGTAGAACGACGCCACCCCGTTCACCCACAGCCAGGTCGTGAGGTTCGTGTTGTCGCTGTACCCGAGGAACGGTTTGGGGTCGGCCCGCGGCAGCCGCGGGTCCAGGTGCGGGATCACGGTGATCTGGTCGTCCCCGCCGATCGTGGCGACGATCGCCCGGATCGACGGGTCCGCGAACGCGGCATTGACGTCGGCCGCCCGGTCGGCGGCGCTCGCCCCCAGCCGGCGCGTGGTGGCCAGCTCGACAGGAACGAGCCCGGTCACCTCCGCCAGCCGGCGCATCGCCTGCTCGTGCACGGCCGGGAACATCCCCGGCGCCGCGAACGAGGGCGAGAGGACCGCCACCCGGTCACCCGGTCGCGCCTTGGCAGGGTGGATCAGCTCGTGGACGGGCACGGTGCCCCCTCCCACCAGACCGGCTCTCAGTCCCCCGTGTCCGCCGCAAGGTCCGCGATGATGGCTGCGGTGCTCGACAGGCCGAGCCTCGTGGCCCCCGCGTCGATCATCGACATGGCGTCCGACCCCGTCCGGATACCGCCCGACGCCTTCACGCCGAGCCGCCCACCGACCGTGCCGGACATGATGCCGACCGCTCGCATCGTCGCCCCGCCCGCCGGGTGGAAGCCGGTCGAGGTCTTCACGAAGTCGGCGCCCGCATCGGCCGCCGCCCGGCACGACTCGATGAGCTCGTGGTCCGAGAGCGCCGCCGACTCGACGATGACCTTGAGCACGGTCGGGCGCGGTGCGGCGGCACGCACCGCCGCGATGTCGTCGCGCACATCGTCGAACCGACGTTCCTTGGCCGCGCAGAGGTTGATCACCATGTCGATCTCGTCCGCGCCGTCGGCCACCGCCTGCGCCGCCTCAGCCGCCTTGATCGAGGACTTGTGCGCACCCGACGGGAAGCCGACCACAGCGGTCACCTTGACCGCGGGGACGCCGTCGAGGCCGACGGGGATGTCGAGCGGCAGCTGTGACGGTGAGACGCACACCGACCAGGTACCCAGGCGCACGGCCTCGGCGACCGTCGCCGCGACGTCCGCCCGGCTGGCCTCCGGCTTGAGCAGGGTGTGGTCGACGAACTGCGCGAACGCGGCTGCCGACAGCGGCGCGCGGCCGGTGGCGGGCGCTGCCGTGACGTCCGACGAGGGCGTGGGGTTGCTCATGCTCGGTGCCTTCCTCCGGTGGGCCCCGCGAACGCGGGGAGGATGACGTCCTCGACGAGCGCCTCGCGCACGTCGTGGTGGCAGAACGCGGAACGGGCCGCGGTCACGGTGACGTCCTGGACGTCCTGCCAGGTCCAGCCGGCCTCATCGACCAGCAGCGCAAGCTCCCGGGACGCCGAGGTCCCGGAGTGCAACCGGTTGTCGGTGTTCACCGTGACGGCGAACCCCTGCCGGTGCAGTGCGGTCACGGGGTGCTCGGCGATCGACGCCGCACCCCCGGTCTGCAGGTTGGAGCTGGGGCACAGTTCGAGAGCGATGTGCCGGTCGCGCAGCCAGTGGGCGAGCGGGCTCGTCGGTCCGTCCGGGCCCACCTGCGAGGCGATCGCGACACCGTGGCCGATCCGGCACGCGCCGGCCACGTGCAGCGCTGCCGCGATCGAGCTCGGCCCGTCGGCCTCACCGGCGTGGACCGTGCACGGCAGATCGGCGTCCCGCAGCAGCGCGAACGCCTCGGTGGCCCGCGACGGCGGGAACCCGGCCTCCGGCCCGGCGTAGTCGAAGCCGACGACGCCACGGTCCCGGTAGGCCAGCGCGAGCCGGGCCACCTCGGTCGCCCGGTCGGCCTGCCGCATGGCGCACAACAGCTGGCCGACGGCAATCCGCCCGCCGCTGTCCTGCAGGCCTTCGTCGATCCCGGCCTGGACGGCCTCGACCACCTGCTCCAGGCTCAGCCCACCGGCCTGGTGCTGCTCAGGGGCGTAGCGCAGCTCGGCGAGCACGACACCGTCGGCCGCCAGATCGAGCACCGCCTCACGCGCCACACGCGCCAGGTTGGCGCCGCTCTGCATGACCGCGACGGTGTGGACGAACGTCTCCAGGTACCTCTCGAGCGAGCCCGAGGTGCAGGACTCGACGAACCAGCGCCCGAGGTCGTCGGGCACGGTGGTGGGCAGACCGTGCCCGATCTGCTCCGCCAGCTCGACGATCGTGGCCGGGCGCAGACCGCCGTCGAGGTGGTCGTGCAGCAGCACCTTCGGCAGTGCGCGCACCGCCTCGATCGTCGACCCGCGGCCGACACCGTCGTCGGCCCCGGCATTGCCGGGTTCGGACTCCTCCGGGCTCACGCGTCCTCGTCCTCGTCGTCGGCCAGGGGGGTCTCCGTGTCCTGGTCGAGCACGTCCGCCTCATCGGCCGCCGCGTCCAGGTCCGGCCGCGCCGGGCCGGGCCGGTAGTCCTCGGGGTCTGCAGGGACGTCCACCGGCTCGGTGAGGCGCACCGGCTCCTCCGGGACGACCGGACGCAGCCCCGCATCACGCCAGGTGGGTTCGCCGGGGACTGTGCTCATCGGTGGGCCTCCCTTCGCGGTGCTGCCATCGGTCCCATCCTGGCACCGGTTGCCATGGTCGGCCCATGGCCTTCGGTCCGGACGAGACGGATCAGACCGCGATCCGGTCGATGACCAGCGGGCCGCGTGCGCCCGCCCCCCCGTCGTCCACGACGATGCCTCCGGCGAGCGCCTCATGCGCGCGGCCGAAACGCTCGGGGGTGTCGGTGTGCAACGTGAGGATCGGCTGCCCGGCACGCACCCGGTCGCCGGGACGTACATGCAGCTGCACACCGGCCCCGGCCTGCACCGGGTCCTCCTTCCGGGCCCGGCCGGCCCCCAGCCGCCAGGCCGCGACACCCACCGCGTAGGCGTCGAGCGTGGACAGGACGCCGTCCCGTTCGGCCACGACGACCTCGGTCTCCCGCGCCACCGGAAGCTCGGCGTCCACGTCACCGCCCTGGGCCACGATCATCGCGCGCCAGGCGTCCATCGCGGAGCCGTCGGCCAGCGCCCGGGCCGGGTCGGCATCCGGGCGTCCGGCGGCATCGAGCATCTCGCGGGCCAGTGCCACGGTGAGCTCGACCACATCGGCGGGCCCGCCGCCGGCGAGCACCTCGACCGACTCCCGCACCTCGAGCGCGTTCCCGGCGGTCAGACCGAGCGGCACGGACATGTCGGTGAGCAGCGCCACCGTCCGCACCCCGGCGTCGGTCCCGAGCTCGACCATGGTGCGGGCCAGCTCACGCGCCCGGTCCAGGTCCTTCATGAACGCACCGGACCCGACCTTGACGTCGAGCACCAGCGAGCCCGTGCCCTCGGCGATCTTCTTGCTCATGATCGAGGTCGCGATCAGCGGGATCGCCTCGACGGTGCCGGTCACGTCCCGCAGCGCGTAGAGCTTGCGGTCGGCGGGTGCGAGGCCCGAACCCGCCTGGCAGATGACCGCACCGACCCGTTCGAGCTGGGACATCATCTCGTCATTGGTGAGGGCGGCCCGCCAGCCCGGGATCGACTCGAGCTTGTCCAGGGTTCCTCCGGTGTGTCCGAGACCGCGCCCGGACAGCTGCGGCACGGCCACCCCGAACGAGGCCACCAGGGGGGCCAACGGCAACGTGATCTTGTCGCCGACACCACCCGTGGAGTGCTTGTCGGCGGTCGGACGGGACAGCCCGGAGAAGTCGAGCCGCTCGCCGGAGGCGATCATCGCGGCCGTCCAGCGGGCGATCTCACCGCGGTCCATCCCGTTGAGCAGGATCGCCATCGCGAGGGCCGACATCTGCTCCTCGGCGACCACCCCGCGGGTGTAGGCGTCGACCACCCAGTCGATCTGGGGAGCGGTCAACCGGTGGCCGTCCCGTTTGGCGACGATGACGTCGACGGCGTCGAACGGCTCGCTCATGCGCGGGTCACCAGGTCCTCGGGTCCGAAGGCGTCGGGCAGCACCTGCGACATCGGCAGGACACCCGACACGGTCTCGACGAGCAGGGCGGGCCCGCCGTGCTCGAACAGCAGCTGACGGCATCGCCCGCACGGCATGACCACCGTGCCGTGCCCGTCCACGCAGGTGAAGGCGACCAGCCGTCCCCCGCCCGAGACGTGCAGACCCGAGACCAGCGCGCACTCGGCGCACAACGTCAGCCCGTAGGAGGCGTTCTCGACGTTGCAGCCGGTCACCACCCGCCCGTCGTCGACGAGCGCGGCGGCACCCACCGGGAACTTCGAGTACGGCGCGTACGCCCGGGTCATGACCTCACGCGCAGCAGCCCGCAACCCGTCCCAGTCGATGTCACTTGACATACGGGATGCCCTCCGAGGCCGGTGCGCGGACCTTCCCGACGACGCCGGCGACCGCGAAGATCGTCACGACGTAGGGGGTCATCAGCATGATCTGGCTCGGCACCGGGGTCCCGATGACGTTGAGCTGCTGCTGGAGGTTGGTGGCGAAGCCGAACAGCAACGCCGCGGCCAGTGCGCCCTTGGGCCGCCACCGTCCGAGGATCATGGCGGCCAGCGCGATGTACCCACCGCCGTTGGTCATCTCCTTGCCGAAGGCCAGCGAGTTGCCCACCGTGTAGAAGGCGCCGCCGAGCCCGGCGACCGCGCCTCCCAGGAGCACCGACCGGACCCGGGTCCGGTTCACCTTGATGCCCACCGTGTCGGCGGCCTTCGGGTGCTCACCGACGGCACGCAGCCGAAGACCCCACCGGCTGCGGAACACCATGACCTGCAGCACCGCGACGACGACGTACATGAGGTAGACGAGCGCGGTCTGGCGGAAGAGCACCGGCCCGATCACCGGGATCTCGGACAGCACCGGGATCGGGAGCACGGGCAGCCCGGGCGGCGAGTTCCAGGTCGCGGAGTTCTGCTTGAGGATCGTCGAGAAGAGATAGCTCGTGAGGCCGATCACCAGCACGTTGAGCACCACGCCGACGATGATCTGGTCGACGTGGTACTTCACGGCGAAGAGCACGAGCAGCGACGCGACCAGCACCCCGGCGACCGGTGCGGCGATCAGGCCGATGTACGGGTTGCCGGTGAGCGTCGCGACGACGGCGGCCAGGAAGGCGCCGAACAGCAGCTGTCCCTCGATCGCGATGTTGATGACCCCGGAGCGTTCGCAGAGCAGACCGGACAGTGCTCCGAAGACGAGCGGGAGGGCCAGGAAGAGCGAGCCGGAGAGCAGCCCGGTGAGCGGCAGGGTGTTCTCCTTGCCCGCGACCGCCCAGATGAGGAAGGCGAAGACCATCGCCACGCCGTAGCCGGGTGCGATCCACGGCGAGGGGCGGCTGCGCGACACCGTCGCGCGGTAGGACAGGTACGCCAGGGCGAGCGCGACCAGGCACAGCAGCGCGGCCGTGAGCTTGGACGGGACGAAGAACACCGGCACCTGGATGAGATCGGTGCGGGTGGAGATCGCGAATCCGCTGGTGCGCCCGTTCGGTCCGAGCAGCCCGAAGGCCACGAGCCCGAGCAGGGCCCCGACGCCGTAGGCGATGGGCGCCTTGAGGCTGATCGGGGGCAGGACCCTCGACGTCGGTGCGGGCGCCGGTGCGGTGACGGTGCTCATGCGCGGACCTCCTTCGCAGTCAGTGCGGCCGGAGCGCCCGCGGCGGCGCGGGAGCTGGGCGCCGGAAGTCGGAACACCGCCCTGACCAGCGGCGGGGCTGCGATGAACAGAACGATGAGCGACTGGACGACGAGCACCAGGTCGATCGGGGTGCCGGTCCTGGCCTGCATGACGACACCGCCCGCCCGCAGTGCGCCGAACAGGATCCCGGCGAAGAAGATGCCGAGCGGTTTCGAACGACCGAGCAGCGCCACCGTGATGGCGTCGATGCCCACCGTGCCTGCGATCCCGGCCGAGAGCCCACTGCCGCCCTCGGTACCCAGGATCTGCGCGGCGCCCGCCAGACCGGCCAGCGCTCCAGCGACGAGCATGACCCACACGGTCACCCGCTCGACCGAGATCCCGGCCGTGCGAGCGGCTTCGGGGTTCGCGCCCACTGCGCGGAACTGGAAGCCGAGCGTCGATCGCTCCATCAGCCACCAGACGACCACGCACGCGACGATCGCGAGCAGGAACCCGGCGTGCAGCCGGAACTTGTCGCCGACCAGCAGCGGGAACATGGCCGAGGCGTTCACCGCCGGGGACTGCGGGTTGTTGCTGTTGGGTCGCTGCCACGACTCCAGGCTCAGCAGGTACGCGATGAGGTACACCGCGATGTTGTTGAGCATGATCGTGACGATGACCTCGTTCGCACCGGTCCGGGCCTTGAGGACGCCCGCGATCGAGGCCCAGATCCCGCCACCGATCGCACCGCCGAGCACCGCGAGCAGCACGTGCAGCGGGGCCGGGAGCTCGAACGCGAACCCGATGTAGCCGGCGAACACCGCTCCGAGGACCACCTGGCCCTGCGCACCGATGTTGAACAGGCTGGCGCGGAAGCCCACACCCAGGCCGAGGCCGGCCAGGATCAGCGGGGTCGCGACCGTGAGGGTCTCGGTGAGCGACTTGATCCCGCGGGTGAAGGTCTCGGCCTGCACGTCGTACACGGCACCGGAGAACAGCGCGGCGTAGGCCTGCGAGACCGACTGCCACACGGCGGTCACCAGGTCGAACGGGCGGGCGAAGAAGTAGCCGGCCGCGGACTGGACCGTCGGGTCGGCTGCGGCGATCAGGACACCGCCGAACAGCAGCGCGAGGACGACGGCCAGCACCGTGACCCCGGCACCCCCGGTCGCGATCTCGAGCGCCACGGCGCGCCACCGGCTGCCGGCCGGGCCGCCGTCGGCCGGGGCGGGGTCGGTTCCGGCCGCGACGGCCGGCACCTGGTGCCCGGCGTCGGTCCCGCCGGGGCTGCTCGTCGAGGTCACAGTGCCTCCTCGCCTTCCTGGACTGCCGGGCCGTGGTCGGCACCGCCGAGGGTCGTGTGGTGCTCGGCGGCCTGGAGCTCCGCCTCGTCGGCCGGGACGCCGGCCATCATGAGGCCGAGGACGTCGCGATCGGTGCCGCCGGGGACGATCCCGACCACGCGTCCGCGGTACATCACGAGGATGCGATCGGCGAGCGCGACGACCTCGTCGAGCTCGGTCGAGACGAGGATCACGGGAGTGCCCTGGTCGCGTTCCGCGACGAGCCGAGTGTGCACGAACTCGATCGAGCCGACGTCCAGGCCGCGGGTCGGCTGCGAGGCGACCAGCAGGCGCAGCGGCCGGGACAGCTCCCGGGCCAGCACCACCTTCTGCTGGTTGCCGCCGGACAGCGTGCTCGCGTGGTCGTCGACCGAACCGGCCCGCACATCGAACTCGACGACGCGGCGTTCGGCGTTGTCCCGGATCACCTGGGGGCGCAGCACGCCGAGGCGGGCGTAGGGCGACCGGTCGTACTGGTCGAGCACGAGGTTCTCGGCGATGGAGAAGCTGGCGACCAGCCCGTCCGTCGACCGGTCCTCGGGGACGAAGCCGACGCCCGCGTGCAGCACCTCGCGCACCGAGCGGTCCTCGAGCGACTCGCCGTCGAGCATCACGGTGCCGGCCGCAGCGGTGCGCAGACCGGTGATCACCTCGGTGAGCTCGGTCTGACCGTTGCCCTGGACCCCGGCGACGGCGAGGATCTCCCCGCGCGCGACCTGGAACGTCACGTCCTCCAGGACGGTCACCCCGGTGGGGTCGAGCACCGTGAGGCCCTCGACCGAGAAGGTGACCTCCCCGGGCTGGGCGGGTGCCTTGTGGACGCCGAGGTCCACGGCGCGGCCGACCATGAGCGAGGCGAGCTCGGTCTGCGAGGCGCTCGGATCGGCGGAGCCGACCACCGCGCCACGCCGGATGATCGTGATCCGGTCCGCGACGGCGCGCACCTCGCGCAGCTTGTGGGTGATGAAGACGATCGACGTCCCGGCTTCCTTGAGCTGACGCATGATCGCGATCAGCTCGTCGGTCTCCTGCGGGGTCAGCACCGCGGTGGGCTCGTCGAGGATGACGACCTCGGCCCGTCGGGACAACGCCTTGATGATCTCGACGCGCTGCTGGGCGCCGACCGACAGGTCTTCCACCATGGCATCGGGGTCGACGTCGAACCCGAACCGGTCGGAGATCTCTTTGACCTGCTTGCGGGCCTTGGCCAGGTCGATGAGCCCGCCGGGTCGCACGGGCTCGTGGCCGAGCACGACGTTCTCGGCCACGGTGAACACCGGGACGAGCATGAAGTGCTGGTGCACCATGCCGATCCCGGCCGCCATCGCATCGCCCGGTCCGGAGAACCGCACGGGCTTGCCGTCGATGAGAATCTCGCCCTCGTCGGCGTCGTACAGCCCGTAGAGGACGTTCATCAGGGTGCTCTTGCCGGCGCCGTTCTCGCCGAGCAGGGCGTGGATCTCACCTGGTTCGACGACCAGGTCGATGTGGTCGTTGGCGACCAGGGAGCCGAACCTCTTGGTGACTCCCCGCAGCTCGAGCCTCACGAGCCCTCCTTCGGGCGTTGGACGACTGTCAGACACTAGCGACCGCGAAGAGTACCGCCCACCTGCCATGCCCGGACGCACTGACGGCCCGGGCCGGAGCCCGGGCCGTCAGTGTCGAGGACCTGTCAGATCACTTGGGCGTGGAGGCCGAGGTGACCGTGATCGTGCCGTCGATGATGTCCTGCTTGAGCGTGTCGACCTGGGTCGACAGGTCGGAGGGGACCGACGACGCGAGGTCGTGGAAGTCGGCCAGGCCGACGCCACCGTTCTTCAGCGTGCCGACGTACGGGTCGGAGGTGAAGTTGCCCTCAGAGGCGGACTGGACGGTGTCGTAGACCGACTGACCGATCTCCTTGATGACCGAGGTCAGCGTGATGGAGGCGGAGTCGGGGTTCGAGACGGCCCAGTCGGAGTCGACGCCGATGAGCATCGACCCGTTGTTCGCCGAGTTGATCGCGGCGACCGTGCCGAGGCCGACCGGCCCGGCCACGGGCATGATGATGTCCGCACCCTGGTCGAGCAGGGCCTGGCCCTGGGTCTGACCGGTGGACTGGTCGTCGAACGTCCCGGTGAAGGAGCCCGTCTGCGCGGCCTTGTCCCAGCCGAGGACCTTGACGGCCTTGCCGTTGTCCTCGTTGTACTTGGCGACGCCGTCGACGTACCCGTCCATGAAGATGGTGACGGACGGGATCGCCATGCCGCCGAAGGTGCCGACGGTGCCGGTCTTGGAGACCCCGGCGGCGAGGTAGCCGGCGAGGTAGGCGGCCTGGGCCGTGTCGAACAGGAGCGGCTTGGCGTTGTCCAGCGTCACGGCGTTGCCGTCGGCGTCGGAGAAGGACGAGTCGACGAGGCCGAACTCGATGTCGGGGTTCGCCTCGGCGGCCTTGTGGATGGCCGGCTCGAGAAGGTAGCCGACCCCGATGATGAGGTCGCACTTCTCGGAGATCAGGCTCTCGACGTTCGGGGTGTAGTCGCTCTCCTGCTTGGACTCCACGGCCTTGACCTCGACGCCGAGGTCGGTGCCGGCCTTCTGCAGGCCCTCGTAGCCGGACTGGTTGAACGACTTGTCGTCGAAACCACCGGCGTCGGACACCATGCAGGCCTTGAAGCTCGAGGTGCTGGCGGACGCCGACGACGAACTGCTGGCGCTCGGGGCGCTGCCGCACGCGGCAAGGGCGAGGGCCGCCGTACCGCCGAGTACGACCACACGGATGAGGTTCTTCACGCACGTCTCCTGCTGCTGGTCACTCAGCCGGTCCGTCCCGGCGTCGCCGGTGGGGTGCTTGGCGCACCTCGCGGCTCTGCACGGCCGTCCGGCCCTGACCCGCCGACACTACGCAGGGTTCGATGACGGGTTTGTTACCGGGTCGTCCGTCTGCACGTTCCGTTACCGCATCGCAACAACTATCCAGCGGATGGACCGGAAATCTCAGGTGTCGGACGGGTCGGCAGCGGTCGGCCCGCGGCCAGCACGGCCGTGCGGGCCAGCAGCGCAGCACCGTGACCGATCGCCCGCTCGTCCACGTCGAGGTCACCCTGGTGCAGGTCGTAGGTGTGGCCGCCCGGGGTCCGGGTGCCCAGCCGGGCCATCGCGCCGGGGACCTTGGTGAGATACCACGCGAAGTCCTCACCGCCCAGGGACTGCTCGGTCAGGACCACCGCCGAAGGCCCGACCACCTCGTGCGCAGCCTGCTCCAGCAGCCCTGTGCACTCGGCGTCGTTCACCACAGGGGGCACCCCACGCTGGGCCTTCACCTCGATGTGCACACCGAACGGTTCGGCCACCGCCCGCACGGCCTGCTCGAACTCGGTGGCCGCCCGCTCCCAGGCCCGCACGTCGAGGCAGCGCAACGTGCCGTCGAGGGTGCCCGAGGCCGGGATGGCGTTCGAGACGGTGCCGGCGTGGACGGCGCCCCAGGTGAGGTTGACGCCCCACCTCGGGTCGAGCCGCCGGCCGAGGATCGCCGGCACCCCGGTGATGAGCTCACCGAGGGCGAACACGAGGTCGGCCGTGACGTGCGGGCGGGAGGTGTGCCCGCCGGGACCGGTCAGGCGCACGTGCACGGCGTCCGAGGCCGAGGTGATCGCGCCGATCCGGGTCCCGATCTGGCCGACGTCCAGCCGCGGTTCGCAGTGCACCGCGAACACCCTGCTCACCCCGTCCAGCGCACCCGCGGCCATGAGGTCGAGCGACCCGCCGGGATGGACCTCCTCGGCGGGCTGGAAGATCAGCCGGACGCCGCCGGGCAGCCGGCCCTCGTCCGCCAGCCGGGCGAGGACGAGCCCGGCTCCCAGGACGGCCGCGGTGTGCACATCGTGCCCGCAGGCGTGCGCGAGCCCCTTGGCGGTCGAGGAGAACGGGTGCCCGCAGGTGTCGGGAACCGGCAGCGCGTCCAGGTCGGCCCGCAGCCCGACGCGACGGGCGCCCACGGCCACCGGCCCGACATCGGCCACCAGACCGCTGCCCGGAAGGAGGCGCGGTTCGAGCCCGGCGGCCACCAGGCGCTGGGCGACCAGGCGCGTGCTGCGTTCCTCGGTGCGCGCGAGCTCGGGATGTGCGTGCAGGTCACGACGGATCTCGACGAGCTCGTCGGTCCGCTCACCGACGAGCTGACCGATCCGCACCACGACGTCGTCCGCCTGCTGTTCCGCCTCGCTCACCACGGTGGCAGGCTAGCGCTCCGCCGTACCGCGCCCCGCGGCGCCACCGTCACAGCAGGTCGTCGCGCCCCCGCGCCCGCCACGCGTCGACGGCAGCCTTGACCTCCTGCGCGCGCTCCCGCGTGGTGACCAGCACCGCGTCGGGCGTGTCGACGACGACCGCACCGGGCACACCGATCACCGAGACGGTGCGGCTCCCGGCGGCGACCAGTGCACCGTCGGAGTCCACCTTGAGCACGAGGGCGTCGTCACCGAGGCTCGAGCGCCCCTGCGCCCCGAGCAACGAGGCGAGCGAGGCGAAGTCGCCCAGGTCGTCCCAGCCGAACGGGCCGGGCACCACCGCGACGCCGCCGGCCGCGGCCACCGGCTCCGCGATGGCGTGGTCGATCGCGATCTTGGTGAGGCCAGGCCAGGTGGCGGCCAGGACCTCCTCGCGGTCCGGGGTGTCCCAGGCCGCTGCGATCGAGCGCAGCCCGTCGTGGAGCGCGGGCAGCTGTGCGTGCAGGTGTCCGAGCAGCACCCCGACGCCGGCGACGAACATCCCGCCGTTCCAGGAGTACTCACCGGTGGACAGGTACTGGGCGGCGGTGTCCGCATCGGGCTTCTCGGTGAAGGCGACGACGTGCCGGGCCGACGGCGCGTCCGCGACTCCCAGCGGTGTCCCCGAACGCACGTACCCGAAGGCCGTCGACGGTTCGGTCGCACCGATCCCGACCGTGACGACGTACCCGGCGCGCGCGGCGCCGACCGCCTCGCGCACGGTCTGCTCGAACGCGGCGGCCCCGTCGATCACGTGGTCGGCCGCGAACGACCCGAGGACGACGTCCTCGCCGTACCGGTGCGCGAGGACGGCTGCGGCGAGCCCGATGGCCGCCATCGAGTCGCGCGGTGAGGGTTCGGCCAGCACCCGGTCGAGCCCGTCCGCGGTCGCGAGCTCCGGGAGCTGCTCGGCGACGGCGGTCACGTGCCGTGCCCCGGTGACCACGAGCACGTTGTCGGGTCCGGTCAGCGGCACGAGCCGGTCCACCGTGCCCTGCAGCAGCGTGCGGCCGGTGCCGAGCAGGTCCAGCAGGAACTTCGGACGGCCGGCGCGCGACAGCGGCCACAGACGGGTACCGGCACCGCCGGCGGGGACGACGGCGTGGAAGCCGGGAATGGGGCCCATGACCGGCGAGCGTAGTCGGGCCGCCCGCAACCTCCACCGCGGTACCAGGCCAGGGCCGAATCCCAGGCCCGAAGGTCCCGAGCGCCGGGATGTGTCCAACCTCACAGGCGCCGCTGAACGGAGAACGGAAGAACGGCTCGTCTTGCCCGGAAGGTCCGGCAGAGGGAGGGTGGGGCGCCGATACAGTGACGGCCGAGCACCGCAAGTCAGCGATGACGTCCGCTCCCCGCCAGGAGGTTCCCGAGTGTCTGCACCGCCTGCAGCACGGCCGGCCAAGGCGCCTGCCGGCACCCTCTATCGAGGGAAGGAGGGGATGTGGTCCTGGGTCGCGCATCGCATCACGGGCTTCGCCATCTTCTTCTTCCTCCTCGTGCACGTCCTGGACACCTCACTGGTGCGGGTCACCCCGGAGGCGTACGACGCCGTGATCGGCACCTACAAGAACCCCATCATGGGGATCGGTGAGGCCGGTCTGGTCGCGGCCATCGTGTTCCACGCGTTCAACGGGCTGCGGATCGTGCTCATCGACTTCTGGTCCAAGGGCGTCAGGTATCAGAAGAGGCTGCTCTGGATCGTGCTCGGTCTGTTCGTCGTGACCATGGCCGGGTTCCTGCCCCGGCACCTCATGCACGTGTTCGGGGGCAACTGATGACCACCATCGCCGACCCGAAGGCCCCGCGCGCACCCCGACCGGGGCCCGGACGCCGCGTCACCCGGGGCAACCTGGAGCTCGCCAGCTGGGTGTTCATGCGCGTATCGGGCGTCGTGCTCGTCGTGCTGATCTTCGGCCACCTGTTCGTCAATCTCGTCGCCGGCGGCGGCGTGAAGGCGATCAACTTCGGCTTCGTCGCAGGTAAGTGGTCCAACCCGGTCTGGCAGGTCTGGGACCTGCTCATGCTCTGGCTCGCGATGATCCACGGCACCAACGGCCTGCGCACGATCATCAACGACTACGCCGAGAAGAACGCGACGCGGCTGTGGCTCAAGGTGCTGCTCGCCGCCTCGGCCATCCTCGTGGTGGTCCTCGGCACGCTCGTGATCTTCACGTTCGACCCGTGCCCTGTCGGCGCCGCCGCCGACTCCCTGCCCAGCTTCTGCCCTGCGCCCTGAGGATCCTTGATGCAGACCCATGAGTACGACGTGGTGATCGTCGGTGCCGGCGGTGCCGGTATGCGGGCGGCGCTGGAGTCCTCCGTGCGCACCCGGACCGCGGTCATCTCCAAGCTCTACCCGACCCGCTCCCACACGGGTGCGGCGCAGGGCGGCATGTGCGCCGCCCTGGCGAACGTCGAGGAGGACAACTGGGAGTGGCACACCTTCGACACCGTCAAAGGCGGTGACTACCTCGTCGACCAGGACGCCGCGGAGATCATGGCGAAGGAGGCCATCGACGCCGTCCTCGACCTGGAGAAGATGGGGCTGCCGTTCAACCGGACACCCGAGGGGCGGATCGACCAGCGTCGGTTCGGCGGCCACACCCGCAACCACGGCGAGGCCGCCGTGCGCCGGGCCTGCTACGCCGCGGACCGCACCGGTCACATGATCCTGCAGACGCTCTACCAGCAGTGCGTGAAGAACGACGTCCAGTTCTTCAACGAGTTCTACGTGCTCGACCTGCTCGTCGACCACGACCTGGCGGCCGGGCAGGTGCCCGACCACGAGGAGGTCAACGTCGCCGGGGTCGTCGCGTACGAGCTGGCGACGGGCGAGATCCACGTGTTCCGCGCCAAGTCCGTGGTGATGGCGACCGGCGGCGCAGGACGGATCTTCAAGACCACGTCGAATGCGCACACCCTCACCGGTGACGGGATCGCACTGGCCTACCGGCGCGGCATCCCGCTGGAGGACATGGAGTTCTTCCAGTTCCACCCGACCGGTCTGGCCGGGCTCGGCATCCTGCTGTCCGAGGCCGCCCGCGGCGAGGGCGCCATCCTGCGCAACTCGACCGGCGAGCGGTTCATGGAGCGCTACGCCCCCACCATCAAGGACCTCGCACCGCGCGACATCGTCGCCCGGTCGATGGCCAACGAGGTGCGCGAGGGCCGCGGCTGCGGTCCGAACAAGGACTACGTGCTGCTCGACCTCACGCACCTGGAGCCGGCGCACATCGACGCCAAGCTCCCGGACATCACCGAGTTCGCGCGCACGTACCTCGGGGTCGAGCCGTACACCGAGCCGGTCCCCGTCTACCCGACGGCGCACTACCTCATGGGTGGCATCCCCACGAACGTGCGGGGTGAGGTGCTGCGCAACGACACCGACCTGGTCCGGGGGCTGTTCGCCGCCGGTGAGTGCGCCTGCGTCTCGGTGCACGGGTCGAACCGCCTCGGCACCAACTCGCTGCTCGACATCAACGTCTTCGGCCGCCGTGCCGGGATCGCGGCGGCCGCCTACGCCGCGGATGCCGAGCTGGTGGACCTGCCGGAGCTGCCGGCCGCCACGATGATCGCCGAGCTCGAGGGCATCCGTACCCGGCCCGACGGTGAGAAGCCGTCCGACATCCGCCGGGCGCTCGCCGAGACGATGGACGCCAACGCCCAGGTGTTCCGCACCGAGGCCTCGCTCACGCAGGCGCTGGCCGATATCCGGGTCCTGGCCAAGCGGTACCGCTCGGTGTCGGTCCAGGACAAGAGCCGGGCCTTCAACACCGATCTGCTCGAGGCGGTCGAGCTCGGCTTCCTGCTCGACCTGGCCGAGGTCGTCGTCGTCGGAGCGCTCAACCGCAAGGAGTCACGCGGCGGGCACTTCCGCGAGGACTACCCCACCCGGGACGACGCCAACTTCATGCAGCACACGATGGTGTACCGCCGACCGCCGACCGACGGGCCCGACGGGCTCAGGTCGGTCGACGGTGACACGGACGGTTCGTTCGCACTCAGCTCGCAGTCCGACGGGTACCAGCTCGTGCTCGGCAGCAAGCCGGTCTCCGTCACCCGCTACCAGCCGATGGAGCGCAAGTACTGATGACCGCCACCCTCGAGCCCGCAGCCGCCACCTCCGCCGTCGGCGAGGTGCCGACCTTCACCGTGACGCTCAAGATCGCCCGCTACATCCCGTCGGACGC
>JAKLPK010000073.1 GCA_022013895.1 Cellulomonas sp.
CAACGTGATCTGCTCGGCCGGGGTGTGGCAGCGGTTCAGGGCCGCGGCGCGCACCTCGGCCGCGCTCGTCGTACGCGGCAGGCTGGAACGGGCCGACGGTGCGACCAACCTCGTCGCCGAGCATCTGGCACCGCTGTCGCTGAAGGTGCGCACGACCTCACGCGACTTCCGCTGAGTCAGGCCTGCGCGGTCACGCCGCCGTGCGCGGTCTCGTCGTCGGGACCGACGACGTCGGCCTCGTCGTCCCCGTCGTCGAGCGGCGGGTCCATCGTGCGCATCTTCGAGAAGATCGCCCACGCCACGGCGACCAGCGGGACGGAGATGACCGCCCCCAGGATCCCGGCCGTGAGGGTGCCTGCGGTCACGGTGAGCGCGACGACCACCGGGTGCAGCGACACCTGCTTACCCATGACCATCGGCTGCAAGATGTGACCCTCGAACTGGCCGATCCCGGCGATGCACAGGCCGACGACGGCCGCCTGGACCGGTCCGAGGGTCGCAAGTGCCACCACCATCGCGATGACCATCGCCAGCGGGGCTCCGATCAGCGGGATGAACGCACCGATGAACACGAGCACCGCGAGCGGTGCAGCCAGGGGCACCCGGATGATCTCCAGGGCGATGAACGCCAGGATGCTGTCGGTCGCGGCGATCAGCATCGTGCCTCGCGTGTAGCCGGAGAACGTGTACCAGCCGATCCCGGCGGCCTCGTCCACGTTCCCGCGACCGCGCGCAGGCAGCTGGTTGAGGAACCATGTCCAGATCTGCGAACCGCGGGCCAGGAAGAACACGGTGCAGAAGATGGCCAGGGCCAGGCAGGTGAAGACCTCGACGGCCGAGCTCACGCCGGCGGCCACCTGACCGGCGAGCTGCCCGGCGTTGTCCTGCAACCAGCTCTCGGCGCTGGAGATCCACACGGCGATCTGCTGGTTCGTCACCGTGAACGGCAGGTTCCCCGACTCCAACCAGGTGACGATCCGCTGCAGGCCGTCGGTGAACTGGACGGACAGCGCGGTCCACTGGTTCGCGATCGAGTAGACGACGAAGGTCAGCAGCCCGGTCACCACGAGGATGCCGCAGAGCAGGGCGATCGCGGTCGCCAGGCCGCGCGGCAGGAGCTTGGACTGCCAGGCGACGAAGGGACGCAGCACCGCGGTGAAGACGAGAGCCAGGAACACCGCGACGAACAGCAGCAGGACCTTGGAGACCGCGATGAAGACCAGGGCGAGCGCGGCCACCACCACGATCAACCGCCACGCCACACCGGCCGTCTGCCGCAACCACAGCGGCGCCGTCTGCTCGACGTCGTTCGTCGTCGAACTGCGGCGCACGCCGGCCACCTTGTGCGGTGTCGTGGGGATGCTCACGGACCTGATCCTCCTTCGCCGCCGACGGCGTCCGGGCTCGACCCGGATGTGCCGACCTCCGCACAGTCTGTCCTGGGGCGCCCGTGGCTGCGCGCGCGACCCGCGGAGGTGAGCGCGGCGACGTGCGCGGCCGTCCGTCTCGCGACGCCGGGCGCGCTCACCGCGTGGCGGTGCAGCCGGGACGCGGGGCGCAGACGTCGACGGGCCACGTGCGGGCGGGTCGGCACGGATGCGACGATGCGGTCCCTCGGCGCCCCCGTGCTATCGTTTCCGACCGCGTCCCGGGCCGTCGAAGGCTCGTGGACGACCACCTGTCCGGGTGGCGAAATGGCAGACGCGCTAGCTTGAGGTGCTAGTGCCCGTATAGGGCGTAGGGGTTCAAGTCCCCTTCCGGACACCGAGTTCGACCCGTCGGCGCGAAGCGTCGACGTGCAGGAACACCCAGCGGGTGACCCCGAAGCAGGCCTCGGGCAACGTCCGGCGCGGGGCGGGCCTGAGGGTGGCGGTCGGCGATGACCCTGCACGCGAAGCTCGCGGCCGCGCTCTACGCGCTGTGGTTCGTGGCGCTCCTGGTCGTCGTGGTGCGTGCGGGCCGGATCGGCCGGGGCCACGTCCCTCGAACGATCCGGTTCGGCGCATCCGGAACCGGGATCATCGGCGTCCTCACCGTCTGGGCGATGACCTGGACGCCGTCGGCATCCCGGGAGGCTGTGCCCGGTGCATCGCGGAGCCTGCGGTGGCGTTCGGGGGAGGTTCATCGGGGCTCGGAGAGCCTGAGTGCGTGGGACCTGTGATCGTTCGCGCACGTGAGCTGGCGGCCGCGGCGGGGCTGATCGCCGCCCCGGTCTTCGGGCTGCTGACCCTGCTGTCGCGCAGGAACGCGGCGGGCGGTGCACGGGGTGGGCAGTGAGCCGTCACCAGGTCGGCGGGGTGAGTTTTGCCTGGTTCGAGCCACGGGACGTCAGCCGGACGGTACCTTCATGCCCACACAGGTGATTCACATCTGGGCCGGCGCCGTCCACCTGGACCGGGCGCCGTGAGCAGGGGGTGTCGACTACGTCGCACCCACGACACATGGAGACGACGACGTGACTGACCAGCCCGGATCTGATGACGCCACCGGTGGGGCGCAGCCGCCGGTCGGCCCGCCCCCGCCGCCTTACGGCGGTCCGCCGGTCCCGCCGCCTCCGGCCGGACCCGCCGTCCCACCGCCGTACGGTGCACCGCCGGCCCCCGCGGGTGGGGAACCCTCCTACGCGACGCCGCCGCCCCCGGCCGGCCCGGCGCCCGCCTACGGCGCGCCTGCCGCGCCGGGTGCTCCGCCGATGGGCGCCCAGTACGGGACCGCCCAGTACGGTGCGCCAGCCGCCGCGGGTGCGAAGACGGAGACCACCGCGATCCTCGGACTGGTCTTCGCGTTCCTCATCTGGCCGGTCGGCCTCGTGCTGTCGATCGTCGGGCTGACGAAGACCAAGAAGAACGGCACGTCCGGCGGGGGGCTCGCGATCGCGGGCATCATCGTGTCGGTCCTGGCGGCCGTCGCCTCGGTGTTCACCGTGGTTCTGCTCATCGCAGCGGCATCGTCGACGAGCGACGCTCTGGACGATGCGTCGCGCGACCTCTCGTCGGCGCTGGCCTCTGCCGAGGCCGAGGCGAGCGCGCTCCCCGACGAGGACATCGACGAGACCCCGGATGCCAGCGCCGTAGCGGCCTTCGGCGAGGGCTTCGAGTTCGAGGACGGGGTGGTGGTGCAGGTCTCGCAGCCGGCAGCCTTCACGCCGAGCGAGTACGCCTACATCGGGACGAGCGGGTTCACGAGCTTCGTGAGCTTCGACGTGACCGTCACCAACAACTCCACGGAGCCGTTCCAGCCGCTCATGATGAGCTTCGCGGCGACCTCGGGCGGTGTGGCAGGGGAGGACATCTACGACTCCGAGTCGAACGTCACGGGGATGGGCCCGGACGGTGACGTCCTGCCCGGTAACACGGTGACGTTCACGGTGGCCTACGCGGTCCAGGACCCGGCCGATCTCCAGCTCGACGTCTCGACCGGTTTCGACTACGACACGGTCTACTTCACGAGCGCCGGGAGCTGAGTCCGGGTCGGGGGTGGGGCCCGCTGGGTCTCACCCCCGACCGCTGCGGTCGAGGGGACGTCGGTCAGGTCGGCACGATCGGGAACGGCGAGCTCCACGCCGCGTCGACCAGCAGCATCGGTTCGGTGATCCCGTTGACGAGCGCCTCGACCAGGCGGTCGGCGATGTCCGGCGCGTCCATGTGGAGGACGTCTCGCAGCGCGAGCTCCGCGTAGCTGACCGCGTAGGCGTTGCGCGCGCCGAACAGACGGGCCCGCGCGATGGGGTCGGTGAGCTGTAGCGCCTTCAGGTGCAGGCTCACGGTCTGGCTGAACGCGTGGGCGACCAGCTCATGGGCCTGCGGTGCACTGAGGCTGTGACCCGCCGTGAGTGCTGCGGACTCGAGGCGTCGGCCGAAGTCCGCATCGGCCTCGCGCATCCCACGGTAGAGCTCGGCGATGGCCGGATCAGCGGCGGCGGGTCCGACCGGGCGGCTCGCACCGGCGAACTTGACGTCGATGATCGCGCGGGTCCGCTCCGGGCCCAGCCCGTCGTGGGCGCGGGGGTCGAGCGCGGCCGTTGATCGGCGCACGTCCGGGGTCGTCATCGGTGAGGGCCTCCTGCGTCGAAGCTGTCGTGTGCACGATCGGCGCCCGGCACCCGGATCTGAGCGAACAGGCTCCGGGCGGTGCACGCGACATGCCGCAGCAGGAGACCACCCTGGCTGCCCGCCGCAGGGGCGGCTTCCGACCCGGGGCGTCGCTGCCTGCGGGTGTGACGAGGCCCCCGGGGCAGGGGTTCCCGGGGGCCTCGCGGGACACGCTACTCGACGCGCCAGCCGTTCAGGGCGCAGTCAACCTGTGAAGTTCCGAGGAGTTGTGCAGCGCCTGAGCTGTCCGGCTCCCGGCGGCTCGCTCAGGTGAGGAGTGGAGCTCGCAGCTCGTGCAGGGCCTCGAGCAGGACGCGGTTGAACGCCGCCGGGGCATGCAGGTTGACGTCGTGCCCGGCGCGCGCGACGACGGTCAGCCGGGCACGCGGGACCGCACGGCGGTAGCGCCACTCGTCGAGGCGAAGGGGGTCGCGCCGGCCGTTGACCAGCCACAGCGGCGCCCGGAGCCGGGCCAGGTCGGCCAGCGGCGAGTATCCGGACATCGCCGCCAGCATGTCGCCGACGACATGCCACGAGTCGCTTCCGAGCCGGACGAGCCCGATGAGGCGGTTGATCGCGACCGAGACGGCGCGATAGGCCGACAGCGGCTTCCCGCGCAGCTCGGTGCTGCAGCTGGCGAGGACGACACCGGCGATCCGGTCGGGATGCCGGCTCGCGTAGGCGAGGCAGGTGTAGCCGCCGAGCGACATCCCGACGAGCAGCGGAGGTTCGGAGCAGCTGCGGACGGCGTCGTCGATCGCGTCGAGGGCACCGGCGAGCGTGAAGCGCTCCTCGGTCCGGGTGCCGTGCCCGGGCAGGTCGATCGCGACCGACGGGTGCCCGTGCTCCAGGAGGCTTGCGGTCTGCTCGTCCCAGATGGCCGAGGACGTTCGGGTGCCGTGCACGAGGACGGTCGGTCGGTGGATGATGCGCTCCCGGTTCGGTGTGGCTACCACGGTACGTGGGGTTGCTGAGGGTGGGCTGGGAGCGGCCAGGTCTGCACGTGATGTTCGCACTCCGTCCGCGGGACCGGCACGGGTCGGCGGACGTGGGTCGGAGGAGGGGCCGCGGGCCGCGTCAGAGGGCCGTGCCGGCCACGAGGGGCGTCGCGACGAGGTGCTCGAACACGAGCGAGGTCTGGGTGTGCGCGACCTCGCGCCGGGTGGACAGGTGCTCGACGACGAAGGCGCGCAGGGCCGCGGAGTCCTCGACCGCCACGTGGACGAGGAGGTCCTCGGCGCCACCGAGGAGGTAGACCTCGCGCACCTCGGGTCGGCTGGACAGGTCGCGGGCGACGGGGGACAGGCGCGCCCGGGACGCGCCGTGCAGCCGGACGGCGACGAGTGCCTGGAGCCCGCGGCCGAGGGCGTCGAGGTCGACCTCGGCGTGGAAGCCGCGGAGCACGCCGCGGCGGACGAGGGAGCGGATCCGGGCGTGGCAGGTCGAGGGTGCGACGCCCACCTGCGCGGCGAGGTCCTTGTTGCTGATCCGGGCGTCGTGTTCGAGCGCACGCAGCAGAGCCAGGTCGATGTCGTCCAGCTGGGCGTGTGCACGACCCGCCCGGGCGGTGCGGCTGGACGAAGATTCTGCGGTCATTGGTGGATGATATCGAAGAATCGCCCATCGACATCATCTCGAAACAGATGATCTCCAGAATGTTCGTACCTCAGCCGAACGAACAACGGAGCAGAAGATGCGCATCGGTATCCCCCGGGAGATCAAGAACCGCGAGTATCGCGTCGCCCTCACCCCGGCCGGAGCCCATGCGCTCGTCGCTGCAGGTCACGAGGTCGTCGTCGAAGCCGGTGCCGGGCTCGGCTCGGCCATCGCCGACCAGGACTACGTAGCGGCCGGAGCCCGTGTCGAGCCCGATGTCGCCGCGGTCTGGGGCGAGTCCGACCTGGTGTGCAAGGTCAAGGAGCCGATCGCCGCCGAGTACGGGTACCTGCGTCCCGACCTGCTGCTGTTCACCTACCTGCACCTGGCCGCCGACCGTCCCGGCACCGATGCGCTGCTGGCCGGCGGGACCACGTCGATCGCCTACGAGACGGTGCAGGGTGCGGACGGTGCCCTCCCGTTGCTCGCCCCGATGAGCGAGGTCGCGGGTCGGCTCGCCACCGGTGTCGGCTCCTACCACCTCATGAAGAACGAGGGCGGTACCGGTGTGCTGCTCGGCGGTGTGCCGGGCACCAGGCCTGCGAAGGTCGTCGTGCTCGGCGGCGGGGTCGTCGGGACCAACGCGGCCCAGATCGCGGTGGGGATGCGCGCCGACGTCACGATCCTCGACCTGTCGCTCCCGCGGCTGCGTCAGCTCGACGAGGCCTTCGGCGGACGGGTGCGCACGCTCGCCTCGACGCCGTGGGCGCTCGAACGCGAGCTGGCGGACGCGGACCTCGTGATCGGCGCCGTGCTGCTGCCTGGCGCGCGCGCACCCCGCCTGGTGACCAACGACCACGTCGCCGCGATGAAGCCGGGTTCGGTGCTGGTCGACGTCGCCGTCGACCAGGGCGGATGCTTCGAGGACACGCACGCCACCACCCATGACGACCCGACGTTCGCCGTCCACGGCTCGGTCTTCTACTGCGTGGCCAACATGCCCGGTGCGGTGCCCGTCACCTCGACCGCTGCGCTGACCAATGCGACCCTGCCGTACCTGCTCGCGCTGGCGACCAAGGGATGGCGCCGGGCGGTCGCCGAGGACGTGTCGCTCGCCGCCGGTCTCACCACCCACGCCGGTGCGTTGACCAGCACGGCCGTGGCCGAGGCCCACGGGTATGACGTGGCACCCCTGGTCGAGCTGGTCAGCTGACGGGCGGGCGCGAGGCGGGGGCGGTCATCGGGCCATGATGGCCTCATGACTGCCCCCACCCTCGACCCCACCAACCCGTTCGCCCGGCCCTCGGTGCTGCCCTACGGTCTCCCGGACTTCACGCAGATCCGGTTCGAGCACTACCGACCGGCGCTGCTGGCCGGGATGGCCGAGGAACGGGCGCAGATCGAGGCGATCGCGACGGACTCCCAGCCGCCGACCTTCGAGAACACGGTGGTGGCGCTCGAACGGACGGGTGACCTGCTGGAGCGGGTCACGGCAGTCGTCTACAACCAGCTGTCGGCGGACGCCAGTGCGGAGCTCGAGCAGCTCGAGGAGGAGATCGCGCCGCTGCTGTCGGCCCATGCGGATGCGATCCACCTCGACTCCCGCCTGTTCGCCCGGGTCGACGCGGTGCACACCGCCGCCGCCCGCGGTGAGATCGTCCTGGACGACCAGGACGCGTGGCTGCTGGAGCGGGTGCACACCGACTTCGTGCTCGCCGGTGTCCACCTCGACGAGGTGGGCAAGGAGCGGCTGCGCGAGCTGAACTCCAGGATCACGACGCTCGACGCCGCTTTCGGGCGCACGCTGCTGGCCGCCACCAACGCGGGCGCGGTCGTGCTGACCGACGAGTCCGAGCTCGACGGCCTGTCACCGCAGGAGATCGCCGCCGCCGCACTGGCCGCCCAGGAGCACCAGGTCGAGGGCTGGTGGATCGAGCTGGCGAACACCACAGGTCAGCCGTTGCTGGTCTCGCTCAACCGGCGTGACGTGCGCGAGCGGCTGTTCCGGGCGTCGGCCGACCGCGGGGCGGGGGGTGAGCACGACACCCGCCCGGTCCTGCTCGAGATGGTGCGGCTGCGTGCCGAACGCGCCCAGCTCCTCGGCTTCGAGCACCACGCCGCCTACACGGTGGCCGACGAGACCGCCGGATCTGCCCAGGCGGTCGCCGACATGCTCGCGCGCCTGGCCCCGGCAGCGGCCGCCAACGCCCGCCGCGAGCAGGCGCGGTTGCAGGTCGAGCTCGAACGCGACCACCCGGGGGCCGAGCTGGCGGCGTGGGACTGGGCGTACTACGCCGAACGGGTGCGTCGGGCCGAGCGCTCGCTCGACGACGCCGTGCTGCGCCCCTACCTGGAGCTCGAGCGAGTGCTCGTCGACGGGGTCTTCGCCGCCGCGCACCGGCTGTACGGGCTGAGCTTCGTCGAGCGTCCCGAGCTGCCCGGTTACGCGCCCGGGGTGCGGGTGTTCGAGGTCCTCGACTCCGACGGGTCCGGTCTCGGGCTGTTCGTCGCGGACTACTTCACCCGCGACTCCAAACGCGGTGGCGCATGGATGAACTCCTTCGTCGACCAGTCCGATCTGCTAGACGCCCGGCCGGTCGTGATCAACAACGCGAACGTGCCGCGTCCGGTGCCCGGTGAGCCCGCCCTGCTGAGCTGGGACTTCGTCATCACGCTGTTCCACGAGTTCGGGCACGCGCTGCACGGTCTGCTGTCCGCCGTCCGCTACCCGTCGCGTTCGGGGACGTCGGTGCCGCGCGACTTCGTGGAGTACCCGTCCCAGGTCAACGAGATGTGGGCCTGGGACCGCGAGGTCCTGGCCTCCTTCGCCCGTCACCACCAGACCGGTGAGCCGATGCCCGCGGAGTGGATCGACACCCTCCTGGAGGCGCGGGCCGACGGTCAGGGGTACACGACCACCGAGTACCTGGCCGCCGCGCTGCTCGACCAGGCCTGGCACCGCCTGAGCCCGGCCGACGTGCCGACCGAGGTCGATGAGGTCGGGCCGTTCGAGGCCCGCGCGCTCGCGGCTGCGGGTCTCGACCTGGCAGCAGTGCCGCCGCGCTACCGCACGACGTACTTCTCGCACGTGTTCGGTGGCGGCTACTCGGCCGGGTACTACGCGTACATCTGGTCGGAGGTGCTGGACGCCGACACCGTCGAGTGGTTCGCCGAGAACGGCGGTCTGCTCAGGGCCAACGGTGACGCGTTCCGGACCCGGCTGCTCGGCCGCGGCGGTTCGGTGGACCCGCTCGCCGCGTTCCGCGACCTGCGCGGCCGGGATCCCCGGATCGAACCGTTGCTGGTGCGCCGTCACCTGGTGGGTGACGCCCGATGAACGCAGCCGACGAGGTCGCCTCGATCGCGGCCGATCTGATCCGGTTCGACACGTCGAACTACGGCGACGGCTCCGGGCCGGGTGAGCGGGTGGCCGCCGAGTACGTGCAGGGCCTGCTGCAGGACACCGGCCTCGAGCCCGAGCTCTTCGAGTCCGCGCCCGGGCGCGCGAGCGTGGTGGCCCGGTGGGCGGGCACCGACCCGAGCCGACCTGCGCTCGTGCTGCACGGCCACACGGACGTCGTGCCCGCGCGGGCCGAGGACTGGCAGGTCGACCCGTTCGCCGCACACGTGGCCGACGGCATGCTCTGGGGCCGTGGTGCGGTCGACATGAAGGGCATGGACGCGATGATCCTGTCCGTCGTGCGCCAGCGGATCGCGGAGGGCCGACCGCCGGCACGCGATGTGGTGCTGGCGATGTTCGCCGACGAGGAGCACGGCGGCGTCTTCGGCTCGCACTACGCGGTGACCCGCCGACCCGAGCTGTTCGCGGGAGCGACGGAGGCCATCAGCGAGGTCGGCGGCTACTCGGTCGACATCGGCGGGCGGCGCGCCTACCTCATGCAGACCGCCGAGAAGGGCATCGCCTGGCTCCGGCTGGTCGCCGAGGGGCGGGCCGGTCACGGCAGCCAGGTGAACCCGGACAACGCCGTGGTGCACCTGGCCCAGGCCGTCGCCGCGATCGGCGCCCACCGCTGGCCGCTCGAGCTGGGCCCGACGGTGCGGACCCTGCTGGAGCGGGTGGCCGAGCTCACGGGTCTGCCGTTCGACCCCGAGGACGAGTCGTCGGTGCAGGCACTCGTCGCGGCCCTGGGCCCGGCTTCCCGGTTCGTCGGTGCGACGGTTCGGCACACCACCAATCCCACGTCGCTCACGGCCGGCTACAAGATGAACGTGGTCCCCTCCCGGGCCCAGGCGACGGTCGACGGCCGGTACCTGCCCGGAGGGCACGACGCGCTCATCGAGACCGTCACGCGGTTGGCGGGCGACCGGGTGCGGGTGGAGGTCGAGCACCACGACATCGCGCTCGAGGCACCCGTCGACGGTTCGCTGCCCGATGCGATGGCGGCGGCGATCGCCGCGGAGGACCCGGGTGCGGTCGTTCTGCCGTACCTGCTGTCGGCCGGGACCGACAACAAGGCGCTCGCCGAGCTGGGCATCACCGGCTACGGCTTCATGCCGCTCCAGCTGCCGTCCGACCTCGACTTCCCGGCCATGTTCCACGGCGTCGACGAGCGAGTGCCGGTGGCCTCGTTGCAGTTCGGGACCCGGGTGCTGGACCGCCTGCTCGACCTCATGTAGCGCCCCGACCAGGGATCAGAAGGTCGACAGCACGCGGATGACCCGGCGGCGAAGCACCACCTCGCGCATCCCGCCGACGAAGATGCGGGTCCGGGCCAGCTCCCAGCGGCCGTACTCCGCCTCGTCGGTGAGCCGCCGCCGGGCGTCCGAGGTGCTCACCGACGGTGCGATGGTCAACGTGCGGTACTCGTACTGCCCATGAGCGAGCGCCCGCGGGCTGTGGTGCGTCTGGTTCATTCAGCTCCCGTCGTCCGTCTGGTGCTCGGTGTGCCCATTGTGCCCATGGCGGCGATACGGTCTGGGCATGACCGTCGACCCGCGTGCCGCACTGGACCGCCTCATCGCTGCCCTCGAGGCCCACTACAACGCCGTCGCCGCTCGCAGCGGCGAGGACGACCCGGCCGTCGACGACGCCTATGACGTGCTCGCCGACGCGTTCGAGGTCTACGACGACGCCCTCGGAACCATCCACGGCGAGGCCACGCCGTTCTACCTCGCCGAGGAGGACGACGACGAGGACGAGGACGACGAGGACGACGACCTCGATGACGAGGACGGCGAGGTCGAGCTGGACGAGGACCCCGAGGAGGCCTGAGCCTCGCGGAGCCCGGTCGGCGTCGGGCGCTCAGTCGCGACCCGTGACGAGCCGTTCGGGGTAGCCGATCGCGGGCCTGGTCACCTCGTCGAGCGCCGCGACGATCTCCTCGGGCAGCTGCAGGGACGTCGAGGCGAGGGCGCCGCGCAGCTGGGTCGCGGTCCGGGCGCCCAGCACCGCGGAGCTGACCTGCGGTCGGGCGCTCACCCAGGCCAGCGCCACCTCGAGCGGGGCGCGATCGAGCCCCTCGGCCGCCGTGACGACGGCGTCGACGACCGCCGCGGACGACGCGTCGAGGTAGGGCTGCACGAACCCCGCCAGGTGCGCCGAGGCGGCGCGTGAGTCGGCCGGGACCGTCCTGCGGTACTTCCCGGTGAGCACGCCGCGGCCCAGCGGCGACCAGGCCAGCAGACCGAGGCCCAGCGCAGCGGCCGCCGGCTGGACCTCCCGTTCGATCCCGCGCGCCAGCAGCGAGTACTCGACCTCCAGTGCTGCCAGGGCGGGTTCCGGGTCGAGCAGCCCGGCCATCCGGGCGGTCGCCCACCCGGGGTGGTTCGACAGACCGACGTACCGTGCCCGCCCCGAGCTCACCGCCGTCCGCAGCGCATCGGCCGTCTCGTGGACGGGGGTCCGAGGATCGGGGCTCTGCAGCAGCCACAGGTCCACGTGATCGGTGCGCAGGCGCCGCAGCGAGGCGTCCAGGCTGTCGAGGAGGGCGCCGCGTGAGGCATCGACCATCGGGCCGTCGGATGTGCGGCGCACCCCTGCCCTGGTCGCCAGCACGACGTCTTGGCGCGAGACGGCACCGGTGAGCAGCTCACCGAGCAGGGCCTCGGCCCCGCCGTCGGCGTAGCTGGCCGAGGTGTCCACGAGGGTCCCACCCGCATCGACGAAGTCCCGCAGGAGCTCGGTCGCCTCGTGCTCGTCGGTGTCGCGGCTCCAGGTCATCGTGCCCAGGCCCAGGGCGGACACCCGAAGTCCCGTGCGACCCACCTGGCGCTGCTCCATGCACGGCACCCTAATCGGCGTGCCCGTCGGTTCCGGGGGCCCGCGCCGTTAGGGTGACCAACCGTGAGTGGCGCAATGAGCGGGCTGGAAGCGGCGTTCCTCGGTCTGGTCCAGGGGCTGACGGAGTTCTTGCCGATCTCGTCGAGCGCGCACCTGCGCATCATCGGGGAGCTGACCGGCGCGGGCGACCCCGGTGCCGCTTTCACGGCGATGATCCAGATCGGGACCGAGGCCGCGGTGCTGCTCTACTTCCGCCGGGACGTCGCGCGGATCCTTGCGGCGTGGTGGCGGGCGCTGCGCGGCGCGTACGGGACGTCCTGGCGGGCCAGGGTCGGGGCCCCCGTTGACGGCCCCGCCGATCACGATGCGCTGATGGCGTGGTTCATCGTCGTGGGGTCGTTGCCGATCGGGCTGCTCGGACTGGCGTTCCAGGACCAGATCGAGAGCACCCTGCGCAACCTGTGGATCATCGTCTTCACCCTGACCGCGTTCGGTCTCCTGCTGGGGTGGGCGGACCGCGTCAGCCCGCAGCGGCGCACGGTCAAGGACCTCACGGTGCGTGACGCGGTCGTGTTCGGGCTGTGGCAGGCGCTCGCGCTGATCCCCGGTGTCTCGCGTTCGGGCGGCACCATCACCGGCGGACGTCTCATGGGCTACACCCGGGAGGCAGCCGCCCGGTACTCGTTCCTGCTGGCCATGCCGGCGGTGTTCGCCTCGGGGCTCTTCCAGCTCGCCAAGAGCCTGGGGGAGTTCGGTACGCCGGGGAAGCCGGCCCTGGGTGCGACAGTGATCGCGACCCTGGTGGCCTTCGTGGTCGGCTACGTCGTCATCATCGCCTTCCTCAAGATCGTCTCGACCTACAGCTACCGCCCCTTCGTCTGGTACCGGCTGGGGCTGGCCGCCGTGGTGGCGGTCCTGCTGCTCACCGGGGCGCTGACCGCCGACGCCGGTGTCGGCGCCTAGGCTGGCGGCGTGATCACCTGGGCAGCACCGACCGTTCCTGCGCTGCCCGGGACCGGGCCGACGGTCCGCCTGCACGATGCCACGACGGGCACCGTGGTCCCGGCCGCGGCTGGCCCGGTTGCGAGCCTGTACGTCTGCGGGATCACCCCGTACGACTCCACGCACATGGGCCACGCCGCCACCTACCTGGCGTTCGACGTGCTGCACCGGGCCTGGCTCGACCAGGGGCTGCAGGTGCGGGCGGCCTCCAACGTGACCGACGTCGACGATCCGCTGCTCGAGCGTGCCACCGCGACCGGGGTCGACTGGCGTGCGCTGGCGGCGGACCAGGCGGCGCAGTTCGCCGACGACATGGCAGCCCTCGCCGTGCTGCCGCCGGACGTGTACGTCGCGGTGACCGAGTGCGTGCCCCGGCTGGTCGAGGCGGTCGACCAGCTGCTGGACTCCGGTGCGGCCTACCGCGTCCCGACACCGGGCGTCGACGGGCCGGGGGACGTCTACGCCGATCTGGGGGCCGATCCGGCGTTCGGCTCGGTGTCCGGGTTCGACGAGGCCACGATGCTTGCCCTGTCCGCCGAGCGCGGCGGAGACCCTGACCGTCCGGGTAAGCGGCACCGCCTGGACCCGCTGCTGTGGCGTCGTGAGCGACCCGGTGAGCCCGCCTGGGAGGCAGGTCGGCTGGGTCGGGGGCGTCCGGGCTGGCACATCGAGTGCGCGGTGATCGCGCGCGACGGGCTCGGGCTGCCGATCGACGTGCAGGGCGGCGGCAGCGATCTGCTCTTTCCGCACCACGAGATGAGCTGTTCGCACGCGCGGCTGCTGTCGACCAGTGTCATGCCGGCGCGCGTCCACACGCACGCCGGCATGGTCGGGCTCGGTGGGCAGAAGATGAGCAAGTCGCTCGGCAACCTCGTGCTCGTCGGCAGGCTGCGGGAGGCGGGCGTCGCTCCGTCGGCCATCCGGCTCGCGGTGTTCGCCCACCACTACCGCACCGACTGGGACTGGACGGACGCCGGGCTGGCGCATGCGGTCGAGCGGCTCGACCGCTGGCGCGCGGCTGCCGCCCGGCCCACCGGCCCGTCGGGTGAGCGGGTGCTGGCGCAGGTCCGGGCGGCGCTCGCCGAGGACCTCGACACACCGCGGGCCCTCGCAGCGCTGGACGACTGGGCGGCCGGCGACGGCGATGACGGGTCGGCGCCGGCACTGTTCGCGGCGACGGCCGATGCGCTGCTCGGGGTGCGCTGGTAGACCAGCCGCGGCTGGATCGCGGAGGGTCAGCCGCCGCCGTCGCGACGGCGCAGGTAGCGCTCGAACTCCTGCGCGATGGCTTCCCCGGTCGCCTCGGGAAGCTCGGCGGTGTCCTTCGCCTCTTCCAGCTGCCGCACGTACTCGCCGATCTCGCTGTCCTCGCCGGCGAGCTCGTCGACCCCGTGCTGCCAGGCGAGCGCATCCTCGGGCAGCTCTCCGAACGGGATCGGTTCGCCGAGCAGCGTCTCGAGCGCGCCGAGGATGGCCAGGCTGGCCTTGGGCGACGGCGGGTGCGCGACGTAGTGCGGGACGGCCGCCCAGAGCGAGGCCGCAGCCACGTCACGAGCAAGCGCCTGCTGGGCGAGCACCCCCACGATGCCGGTCGGGCCCTCGTAGGTGGTCGGCCCGATGTCGAGCCGATCGCGGAGCGCCTCGTCGTCGCTCGACATGGTCACCGGGATCGGCCTGGTGTGCGGCACATCGGCGAGGAGAGCGCCGATCGTCACGACGGTCCGCACGCCGAGGCTCTCCGCGATGTCGAGCAGCTCGGTGCAGTACCTCCGCCAGCGCATCGACGGTTCGATGCCGTGGACGATGACGACCTGGCGCCCGGCGGGGGTGCGTGCCACGGCGACGGTGGTGGTGGGCCAGGTGATGCGGCGCACTCCGTCCTCCTCGGTGGCCACCGACGGGCGGTTCACCTGGAAGTCGTGGTAGTCCTCGGGGTCGAGCTGGTCGATCTGCTCGGCGTCCCACACCGCGTGGAGGTGGTCGAGGGCGTCACTCGCGGACGATCCGGCGTCGTTCCAGCCCTCGAACGCCGCGAGGAGGACGGTCTCCGCCGGCGGCAGGGAGCGCGACACGTGGGACGTCATCGCTCCAGCCTAGGCCGCACGAGGCAGCCTGCCGGGTGAGACAGGCGCTCAGGCGGCCGGTCCGAAGGCCCGCTGCAGCGCGGCCTCGTCGATCGGCGGCGGTGTCCCGCCGAACTGTGGGCACAGGTCGCGGAAGGAGCACCACGAGCACAGCGGCGACGGTCGGGGGGTCCATCGGCCCGACGCCGCGACCTCGAGGATGGTCGTCCACAGCGCGCGGATCCGGGCCTCGAACGTGACCATCTCCGCCTCGGTCGGTTCATGGGTCACGAGGGTCCCGTCGCCCAGGTACTCGAGCTGGAGCGTGCGGGGCAGAACGCCGCGGGTGCGCCAGACGACGAAGGCGTAGAACCTCATCTGGAAGAGTGCATCAGCCTCGTACCCGGGGCGGGGGGAACGGCCGGTCTTGTAGTCGACGATCCTGACCCAGCCGTTGGGTGCCACATCGACCCGGTCGATGATCCCGCGGAGCGCGGGTCCGGACTCGAGCTGATGGTCGACCCGCAGCTCGCGGGCTCGCGGCGCGAGCCGGGTCGGGTCCTCGATCTCGAAGTAACGGCCGATCAGCACCCGGGCCGAGTCCAGCCAGGCGGTGAGCTCCTCGGGAGAGCCGAACAGCTCCGCCAGCGCCGGGTCCCGTTCGAGCAGGCGCTGCCAGTGCGGGTCGAGCAGTCGGAGCGCCTGCTCCACCGTCCGTTCGGGTGCGGGGGAGTCGAAGAGTGCCTCAAGGACGGCGTGGACCAGGGTGCCGCGCGCGGCGGGCTGGCTGGACGGTTCGGGAAGCCTGTCCACGACCCGGAACCGGAAGAGCAGCGGGCACTGCTGGAAGTCCTTGGCCCTGGACGGTGACAGACCGGGCGCCCGCACCGGTGCACCGCCGACGGGTTCGGCCGCCCGTTCGACGGCCGGATCGCCCGCCGGCTCGCCTGCGAGGTCACCGACGGGTCCACCAGCCAGCTCCGCGGCCGGTGGTGCGGCGGCTTCGGTGGCCGGGTCGTGCGTCGGGAGGGTCACGACGGCCAGGTTAGGCCGCCGCACCCACACGGCGCTCCGGACTGCCGGTCACGCCACCTAGGCTGTGGCGGTGAGCCAACCTCAGACCCCGCAGGACCGGTCGCGCGGGTGGGTGGTCGGGCACGTCGCCGGAGCCCCGGTGGTGCTGGCGCCCAGCTCCCTGCTCGCCGCCGTCGTGCTCACCCTCATGTTCGCACCGTCGCTCTCGGGCCTCGGCTCGCGCTCCTACGTCGTCGCGGCCGCGTTCGTGGTCCTGCTGTTCGGCTCGGTGCTCATCCACGAGCTCGCTCACGGGTTGGTGGCCCGACGTCGTGGCCAGCAGCCGCGGGAGTTCGTCCTCACGCTGTGGGGCGGGCACACCTCGTTCGACGGACCCGACCCCGGGCCGGCCACGACGGCCCTGGTCGCCGTCGTAGGGCCGGCCGCCAACCTCGCGCTCGCCGCGGTGTTCCTGGGCCTGGCGGCGATCACGCCGGCCGGGTCGTTGGGTGAGTGGCTGATGTACTCGGGCGCCGTGTCGAACGGTTTCGTCGGTGCTTTCAACCTGGTCCCGGGTCTGCCGCTGGACGGCGGGCGCATCCTGCAGGCTGCCGTCTGGGCGGGCACCAAGGATCGGCACACCGGATCGGTCGTGGCCGGGTGGAGCGGGCGGGTGGTGGCCGCCGGCACGCTGCTGCTCGCACTCGGGCTGCCGTTGGCGTCGGGGGGTACGCCCAGCCTGTTCACGGTGGCCTGGGCGGCGCTGATCGCCGCGTTCCTGTGGAGCGGCGCCAGCCAGTCGATCGCCGCCGGGAACCGGGGCCGGCAGGTCGACTCGCTCACGGTCGCGGGCATCGGGCGACGAGCCGTCGGCGTGCCGTACGACGCGACGGTTCTCGAGGCGGGTCTTCGGGCGCAGGCGGCCGGTGCGGTGGACGTCGTCCTGCTGTCACCCGAAGGTCGACCGGCCGCGTTCGTCGACACCGCGGCCGCGGCCTCGGTCCCTGCCGACGCGGTCGCGACCACACCGGTGCAGGCGGTCAGCGTGCCGCTGCCGTTCGGCGCGGTGATCGACGCACACGCTCGTGGCCACGCCCTGCTCCAGGCGGTTGCGGCGGCGGCGGGCGGCGCCGGTGCGGGGTCGGCCGTCGTCGCTCTCGAGGACGGGATGGTCGTCGCGCTGGTGCGCGTCGGGGACGTGCTCGCGGCCGTGCGCGGCTGACCCGCGCCCGCTCCCTAGACTTGTCCGTCGTGACTGCAACCGTCCCGACCGGCGCCGATCTGCGCCGGGGCCCCCTGCGTGCCGGCGAGCGTGTCCAGCTCACCGATGTCAAGGGCCGACCGAACACCATCACCCTGGCGGCCGGCGCCGCGTTCCACACCCATCGGGGGCTCATCGCGCACGACGAGCTGATCGGTTCGGACGAGGGCGTGGTCGTGACGACGACCGCCGGGGTGGAGTACCTGGCCATGCGGCCGCTGCTGGCCGACCACGTGATGTCGATGCCACGCGGTGCCGCCGTGGTGTACCCGAAGGACGCCGGCCAGATCGTCACGATGGCCGACATCTACCCCGGCGCACGGGTGGTCGAGGCCGGGGTCGGCTCCGGTGCGCTCACCCTGTCCCTGCTGCGCGCGGTCGGGGACGGCGGCTCGCTGCTGTCGGTGGAGCGCCGCGAGGACTTCGCCGCGATCGCCCGGGCCAATGTCGAGCAGTTCTTCGGCGGTGAGCACCCGGCCTGGACGTTGCAGCTCGGCGATGTGGCCGATGCGTTGCTGGGACTCGGGGCGGCCGGCGTGGACCGGGTGGTGCTCGACATGCTCGCCCCCTGGGAGAACCTGGCCGCCGTCGCCGCAGCGCTCGTGCCGGGGGGCGTGCTGCTGGCGTACGTCGCGACGACCACCCAGCTGTCCCGGCTCGCGGAGGACGTGCGGGCCGACGGCCGCTACACCGAGCCGGTGGCCTGGGAGTCGATGGTGCGCGGCTGGCACCTCGAGGGTCTGGCGGTGCGACCGGAGCACCGGATGATCGGGCACACCGGGTTCCTGCTCACCACCCGCAGGCTCGCGGACGGCGTCGTCGCGCCGCTGCGCCGGCGCAGGCCCTCCAAGGGCGCCTACCCGGTCGACGGCGCATGGTCGCCCGAGGACCTCGGTGAGGCTCCGATCTCGGAGAAGAAGGTCCGTCGCGTGCGGCGTGACCTGGAGCCGACGCCCGAGGGCGACTGACGCCGGCGGGTCCCGCACGGGTGTGATCCGGGTCGCGTCGTGGTGAGCTGGTTGACATCCCCGGCTACTGTCAGAAGACCAGCAGGCACGACGAGGTGCTCGTCGGCACACCCATCGGAGGACAGCAGGACCGAATCGGAGGGCGACCATGACCGACCCGACGGCGCAGGATGCGCACCGTGAGCTTGCGGTGCTCGCTGCCAAGAACGAGCGGCTCAGCCAAGCCCTGATCGCCGCCCGCGAGCAGATCGTCGAGCTCAAGCACCAGGTGGACGACCTGGCCAAGCCGCCGGGGACCTACGCGACGTTCCTGGCCGCACGCCCGGACGGTTCGGTCGACATCGTCTCGCAGGGCCGCAAGATGCACGTCGGTGCCAGCCCGTCGCTCGATCTGACCGCGCTGCGTCCCGGCCAGGAGGTCATGCTCAACGAGGCTCTCACCGTCGTCGAGGCGGGTGGTTACGAGATGGTCGGTGAGCTGGTCACCATCAAGGAGCTGCTGGGCGCCGGGAGGGCGCTGGTCGTCGGGCGTGGTGACGAGGAGCGGGTCGTGCGGTTCGCCGGTCAGGTGGTCGACGCCGGGGTCCGGATCGGCGATGCCTTGACGATCGACTCGCGCAGCGGGTTCGTGTTCGAGGTGATCCCGCGGGCCGAGGTCGAGGAGCTGGTCCTCGAGGAGGTCCCGGACATCGAGTACCAGGACATCGGTGGGCTCGGTCCGCAGATCGAGGCGATCCGGGACGCCGTCGAGCTGCCGTTCCTGCACCCCGAGCTGTTCGCCGAGCACGGTCTCAAACCGCCGAAGGGCGTGCTGCTCTACGGGCCGCCGGGATGCGGCAAGACGCTCATCGCCAAGGCCGTGGCGCACTCCTTGGCTGCGACGGCTGCCCTCAGCAGGGGCGAGGACGTCACCGACGGGCGGGCGTTCTTCCTCAACGTCAAGGGTCCCGAGCTGCTCAACAAGTACGTGGGGGAGACCGAACGCCACATCCGGCTGATCTTCGCGCGAGCCCGTGAGAAGGCGTCCCAGGGTCACCCGGTGGTGGTGTTCTTCGATGAGATGGAGTCGCTGTTCCGCACCCGCGGGACCGGTGTGTCCAGCGACGTCGAGACGACGATCGTGCCCCAGCTGCTCGCCGAGATCGACGGTGTGGAGCGGTTGGAGAACGTCATCGTGATCGGGGCCTCGAACCGTGAGGACATGATCGACCCGGCGATCCTGCGGCCCGGGCGCCTCGACGTGAAGATCAAGATCGAGCGCCCGGACGCCGAGGGTGCGCGGGAGATCTTCGCGAAGTACCTCACGGCTGATCTGCCGCTGCACGACGACGACCTGGCCGAGCACGAGGGCGACAAGGCGCGCACCGTCGAGGCCATGATCAACCGCACGGTCGAGCGGATGTATGTCGAGTCCGACGAGAACCGGTTCCTCGAGGTCACCTACGCCAGCGGCGACAAGGAGATCCTCTACTTCAAGGACTTCAACTCCGGCGCGATGGTGCAGAACATCGTCGACCGCGCCAAGAAGCAGGCCATCAAGGACTTCCTGGCCACCGGCCAGCGGGGCATCCGGGTGGAGCACCTGCTGTCGGCCTGCGTCGAGGAGTTCAAGGAGAACGAGGACCTGCCCAACACCACGAACCCGGACGACTGGGCCCGCATCTCCGGCAAGAAGGGCGAGCGCATCGTGTTCATCCGCACGATCATCGCCGGCAAGAAGGGCACGGAGGGCTCGAAGGTCATCGAGAACGTGACGAACACCGGCCAGTACCTCTGACGGTCCGCCCTCGACGGTCCAGCAGTCGGGTGCTCCGGTTCGGCCCGGGACGCGCCACTAGGGTGGCCCGGTGAGCGTCCGCCGGGTGATGGGGATCGAGACCGAGTACGGGATCCTGGAGCCGGGGCGCCCCACGGCCAACCCGATGCTGCTGTCGAGCCATGTGGTGGCCGTCCAGGCCGCGGCCCGTGACGGCGCCCGACGACGGGCCCGCTGGGACTACGACGCCGAGGACCCGCTGCACGACGCCCGAGGTTTCAGGCTGCAGCGTGCCGCCGCGATCCCCTCGATGCTCACCGATGTGCCGGGTCGCGCTGCACCGTCCCCGGACGACGACGGGCCCCAGCCCCTGCCGCGGACCGGCGACGAGTACGAGGACCCGGGTGCTGCGAACGTCATCCTCACCAACGGCGCGCGGCTGTACGTCGACCACGCCCATCCCGAGTACTCCTCGCCCGAGGTGACGAACCCGCGCGACCTCGTCGTGTTCGACCGGGCCGGTGAGCTGGTCATGCTCGACAGCGTCCGCGCGTTGGCCGCGAGCCCGGCGCTGCCGGACGTGACGCTCTACAAGAACAACGTGGACGGCAAGGGCGCCACCTACGGGACCCACGAGAACTACCTCGTGGACCGCGCGGTGCCGTTCGACGACCTGGTGCGCTGGGTGACGCCGTTCCTGGTGACCCGGCAGGTCTTCACCGGCGCCGGCCGCGTCGGGTTGGGTCAGCACGGTGAGCAGGCCGGTTACCAGCTCTCGCAGCGCGCCGACTACATCGAGGCCGAGGTCGGTCTGGAGACGACGTTGCGCCGGCCCATCGTGAACACCCGCGACGAACCGCACGCCGACCCGGTGCGCTGGCGTCGGCTGCACGTGATCGTCGGCGACGCGACCATGCTGGAGGTGGCGACCTACCTGCGGGCCGGCACCGCGTCGCTCGTGCTCTGGCTCATCGAACGGGCCACCGCCACCGGGACCGGGTTGCCCGCGATCGAGGCGCTCGCACTGCGCGACCCGGTGGACGCCGTGCACCGCGTGTCCCGCGACCTGACCCTGGCCGTCCCTCTCGAGCTGTCCCGGGGCGGCACGGTGACCGCCCTGGAGGTCCAGCGCGCGTACCTCGAGGCCGTCCATCAGGCGCTGGCCGCCGACGGGGTGACGCCCGATGAGCAGACGGTCGATGTGCTGAAGCGCTGGTCGGACGTCCTGGACCGGTTGGCGACCGATCCGATGAGCTGTTCCCGGGACGTGGAGTGGGTGGCCAAGCTGCGGTTGCTGGAGGGGATGCGCCGTCGCGAGCACCTGGCCTGGGACCACGCCAAGCTCGCCGCGGTGGATCTGCAGTGGTCCGATCTGCGACCTGAGCGCGGGCTCTACCACCGGCTGGCGGCGGCCGGTGCGGTGGAGCTGCTGGTCGACCCGCGGGAGGTCGAACGTGCCGCGGCGCACC
This sequence comes from Cellulomonas sp., assembly GCA_022013895.1. Classification (GTDB taxonomy): domain Bacteria; phylum Actinomycetota; class Actinomycetes; order Actinomycetales; family Cellulomonadaceae; genus Cellulomonas. Next base: position 21,462 of record JAKLPK010000073.1, read on the forward strand.
CCCCGGTCGACACCCGGGCCTACTTCCGTGGTGAGGCGATGGCCCGCTATGCCGGTCAGGTGTCGGCGGCCAGCTGGGACTCGGTGGTGTTCGACGTCCCGGGTGCCACCAGCCTGCAGCGGGTCCCGATGCGCGACCCGTTGCGCGGCACGCAGGCACATGTGGGAGCTCTGCTGGACACGTGCCCGGACGCCGCCAGTCTGCTGAGCGCCCTCGGCGCCTGAACCGGGCCCCGGAGGCAGGTCGACGGCAGGCCGTCCCGGCGGTACGCCGGGACGGCCTGCCGTCGTGGTCGCCTGTCAGAACGCGGTGAGCACCAGGGTCGCCGTGTAGGTACCCGGGGTGACCGAGCTCGGGATCTTCTGCAGGCTGAGCGTGCCGTCCAGGCGGACGGAGCCCGTCCCCAGGCCGCTCGGGTAGCTCGCCACCTGCTTGGAGGTGACGAGCGGGTCGGTCAGCGGTGCGCGATCCGTCACCGTGACGTCGGTGGCCTGCAGGGCGTTGCCGATCACCTGCTGAGCGGCCAGATCGACCAGACCGACGTGCTCCGCGGAGAACGAGTCCGACCCGGATCCGAAGTCGCTGCTGACCGCCGCGACCGCGAAGCCCGAGTTGCCGGCGCGGGTGTCGGTCACGACGATCCGGTCCAGCACGCCCTGAGCGCTGAAGGTCGAGGTGACCTGATCCAGCTCGGCCGGCCCCAGGCGCAACGGGTCGTCCGGCGTGTAGGGCGAGGTGATCGTGAGCGCACCGCTGGGGATGTCGACATTCACGGTCTGCTCGTCTCCCGTGGTGCCGGGCGTCCCGTAGGTGACCTCCACCTCGGTCGAGGTCGCCAGCACTGTGCCGTCCTCGGCGGTCAGCTCTGCGTGCAGGCGGTGCGTACCGACACCGAGGGCATCGGTGGTGAGGGTCACCGTCGTGGCGCCGTCGGCGATCACCACGGTGCCCAGCGGTGTCTGGTCGGCGTAGAACGTCACCGTGCCGGTGGTCGGCCTGGTGAGCTGGGCGGTGAGGACGACACCGGCTGCCGGGTCGGTGACCTCCTCGGGTGCGCTCAGGGTCAGACCCAGTGCCTCGGCGGGCGCGGCGGTGACCGCTGCGCTCGTCGCACTGACCGGGCCGTACCCGGTAGCCGTCACCGTGACCTGGACCGCGATGCTGTGCCCCTCGTCCTGTGCGGTGAGCTGGTAGTCCGGCAGGGTGGCGCCGGAGATGGGCTCGTCGTCACGCAGCCACTGGTAGGCCGCCTCGGGCGAGGTCAGACCGTCGAGCCAGGTGCCGAGGTCCGAGCTCAGCGTCTGACCGGTCTGGGGTGTGCCCTCCACGGTGGCCTGGGCCACCGGCTGGGCCGCGAGCTCGCAGCCGGCCGGCAGGAGATCGGCCGAGTCGGCCGAGTACTGCTGCGACCCGTCGGCGGAGTGGCAGGTCACGAACGAGTCGACGACCTCACCGCTGGGGTAGGACACCGCCTCGTAGGTGAGCAGACCGTCGTCGAACCGGATCTTCTGGTAGGTCCGCACGGCCTCGTAGGCGGTGACCCGCACGGCCCCGTTGAGGGTCCAGTCGTTCTCGTCGGCGGTGTCCAGGTCGTAGCTCTTGGGCCCGAGCACCGAGGTGGCGAACACCGGACCGTCCTGCACCCCGCTGAGCCCTGCCACCTCGTGGGAGGCCAGGTATCCGCGTCCGTAGGTGTGGTCGTGGCCCTGGAGCACCAGGTCGACGTTGTTGTCCTCGATCACCTGCAGGAATGCCTCGCGCAGGTGCGCCTCGGCGCGACCGACGGCCGTCGAGAACAGCGGCTGGTGGATGGAGACCACCGACCACTGGCCCGGGTTCGCCTTGAGCACATCGTCGAGGTACTCCGCCTGGAAGTCCCACCAGTACTCGACGAAGTTGAAGTCTGCGGCGCAGCTCACCGAGGCGAGCTCGTCGGCCGACGGCATGAGGTCGGCCATCTGGGTGGTGCCGGCCAGGGTGACGAACCGCACGCCCTGGTAGTCGGTCGTCGAGACGATGTCGCGCATCGACTCGACGAACTTCTTCTGGTACACCCACTCGCAGGTGCCGGCAGCGGCCGTGATCTGCGGGCCGTTGTCCGCGTTGGTGTAGTGCTCGCGGAAAGCCGTGGCGAGCCCGCCGTCGGCGTACTCGTGGTTGCCCGCGACCATGATCTGCGGGACCTCGGCGAGCTGCTCGGGCACTGCGCCGAACCAGGAGCCCCATTCGTCGTCGTTGTCGGCGTGGTTGATCTGGTCACCGGCGTTGAGCGTGATGGCTGCATCGGCGACGTCGGCGTAGGCCTGCTGGACGGCGGGCGTCCACTTGCTGATCAGGTCGTTCTGGGCGTCGCCGAAGTTGAGCATGGTGAACGACTGCGCGTCGGAGGACGGGACGGTCACCGTGTACCACGGGCTCCAGCCGGCGTCCGACCCCACGCGGTAGTCGTAGGTGCCGCCGGGCGTCAGCCCGGTCAGCGTGGCGACGTGGCTGCGAGCTGTGAAGGTGCCCGACGAGGACTCGTAGCTCACGGGGTCACGGGTGACCGCGGTCAGTGTGGCGACGTCCTGGCCGTCGGAGCGGATCTGCGCGACGGACTGGGTGACGCTGGGATCGGTCCGGTAGGTGGACACCAGGTCGCCCTCGGCGGAGATCGACAGGATCACCCGGTCCGGTGTGGCTGACGGCGGGTACGCCACCGTGGGCTCAGTGGTGCCGGGGTCGGTCGGGTCGGTCGGGTCGGTGGGCGTACCGCTGCTGGGATCCGGCAGCTCGGCGTCGTTGCGCGCCGTCGCGGCGCCGGCCAGGTCGACCGTCACCACCTTCTGCAGGTCGCTGGTGGCCAGCTCGATGTGCTCGACCAGGCTCTGGGAGCTGCCGGTGACGTTGATCTCGAGGTCGACCGTCACCGAGATCGTCACCCGCAGTCCGATCACCGTGGACCCGTCATCGGTCAGCGTGACCAGCTGGCTGGCCGTCGCATCGATCCGGGTGTGGGCGACGCCCGAGAGGTCCTCGATGTTGAGGTAGCCGTCGAGGTTCTCCACCCCGAGCGAGGCGAGCAGGGCCGGCAGATCATCGACGGTGCTCTCGTGCGACACGGTGACCGGTGCGGGCAGCGTGCCGTCGACCAGGTCGACGGGGGTCCCCAGCAGGGTCAGGGAGCCGATCGAGCCGCTCGCCGTCGGAGCCAGGGTGTCGTCCACCGGCGACGTGGACAGACCCGACACCTGCGTGGCGTGGACCAGCTCGTCCAGGCCGGTCAGCTGACCGATCATCCCGTCGTCGTCCAGGGCGAGGTGGTTCATCACGAACTCGGTCACCGTCGCCTCGGTGGTGATCCCGGTGGAGTCGCGGGCCGTGGTCACCGAGACGTCCCCGTAGGTGACCCCGGCTCCCAGGCTCTCGATGCCGGTACCGGCCGGGACGCCCGCGGGGTAGGTCACGGTCAGCGGCTCGGTGCCCTCCGGGGTCCCGGTCTCCGGCAGTGAGAAGGCTGCCCCGTGGATGAGCTCCACGCCGGAGCCGATCTCACCGTTGATCAGGCCGGAGATGGCACCGCCGGTGGCCTCGCCGGTGCCGATCAGCGGGTCGACGTCGATCGACAGCGGTGAACCGAGCGCGGACACACCGTCCGCGGCCGGGCCCTGCGGTGCGGTGACCGTGAGCCGGGCGGCGTCGGTGACCACCTGCGGACCGACCCCGTTGTCGAGCACGGCCCGGTACCGCGTGCCGGTGAGGGTGCTGGTCGCGGTCAGTGAGAGGTCGGTGGTGAGGGCCGAGGGGTTGGCCGTGGCGTCGAGATCGGTCCAGACGGCGTCGTCGTCGACGGCGGACGTCGTGGACTGCCAGCGCACCGTCGGGACCGGGTTGCCGACGGTCCGGACGCTGAACGTCGCCTGGCTGTCGCGCTCGACCGTGGCGTCGGCCGGCTGCTGGGTGATCACCGGACCGTAGTGGACGGTCAGGGTCGCGGACTCGGTCGTGGTGGTGCCGATGTCGTTGGTGAGCACCGCGCGCACCTGGGCGCCGTCCTGCGTGGCGGTGACCGTGGGCGACCAGGTGGCCTCGGTGGTGCCGTCGACGTCCTGCCAGCCGGTGCCGTTGTTGAGCTGCCACTGCACCTGCGGCGCAGGCCATCCCGCGACGCCGACGTGCAGGTCGACCACGGAGCCCGCGGTCGCGGTCACGGCAGCGGGCTGGGCGGTGACCACCGGGGCGTACAGGACGGTGAGCTGGGACTCCTCGGAGACGGCCGAGCCGACGTCGTTGGTGAACACGGCCCGGAAGACGGCACCGCCGTCCTCCCGGGTGGCGGTGAAGGCCAGGTCGGCGTCGTTCGCACCGGAGATGTCGGTCCACAGACCGTCGCCCGAGGAACGCTGCCACTGGATCGCCGGTTCCGGGAACCCGGACGCCGTGGCGTCGAGGGTGACCAGGTCGCCGGCGGCCACGGTGACGTCCGCCTCCGGCTGGGTGGTGACCGCCGGTGCCGCAGTGACGGTCAGCGTACGTGCGTTGGAGGTGCCGGCCGAGGTGCGTACCGTCACGGTGTGCTCGCCGGCCGTCAGGGTCTGCGGTGCGACGACGGTCAGCGTGGTGGCGGACGTGACGGTCGTGGGAGCCTCGACCCCGTCGACCAGTGCGACGGCATCGGCGGAGAAGGCCCGTCCTGCGACGGTCACCGTGTCCCCGGGCTGGGCTTGCGCAGGCGAGACCGACAGCAGTGCCGGGGTGACGGCGTTGGGCGCGGTCACCTGGACGGCGCCGACCTGGGCGGTGAAGAAGGTGACCTCTTGGCCGTCCCGGCTGCCACCGGTGCCGTGCCGGGCCCGGGTCTTGCCCAGGCCGCTGTTCTCGCCGTAGTACTTGTACTGCACGGTGGCGCTGAGGGTGAAGGCGCTGGCCTGGGCCGACGAGCCGGAGGCGCTGGCCTGGCCGGGAGCGACCGTGATGCGCAGCGTCGCGTAGCTGTCGCTCTTGATGTACTTGTAGGCGCTGTGGGGGTCGGAGAAGAAGACTCCGTTCATGGCCGTGAGCGACGAGAGCTGGCTGGAGCTGTAGGTCAGGGTGAAGGTCTGCGCCTGCGCGACCTTGCCGTCCTGGAGGGCGACGGACTGTCCGAGCACCTTGAGGTCACTGATGGACACCTCGCTGGTCGCGGTTCCCTGGACCGGGGCCGTGGCCCGCGTGGTGATGCTGCCCGCGGTGACCACCTGCGGGACGGTCGAGAAGAACTGGTTCCACGGGGCGGGCAGCGCGAGGCCGTAGTTCCCGGCGACGGCCTCGCCCGTCAGCGCGAACGGGGTACGCGTGACCGTCCCGGTGAAGCCACCTGCGGCGGCGGTGGTCAGACCGTTGCCGGTCGCGTCGCTCGACGGCGCCGCGACGGACAGGTCGGTCCACGACGAGGCCGTGCCGGCCGGGTTGATCAGATCGGGGTTGCTCCAGGTCATCACGGAGGAGTTGTCCACGGTCAGGGGGACCTGAGCGGTGCTGCCGACGAGCCCGGTCACAGCGGCCGAGCCGCTGGCGGGGACCTCGGGAAGCGTGAGCGCGTGGACGGTCACGGTCAGCGGACCCGCATACCGGTCCCCGTCCCGGACCGCCACCTGCACCGTCCCGGGGGTCAGCCCTTCGGGAGCAGGGACCTGCAGGGTCAACCCGCTGTCGGCAACCTGGACCCGGGTGCCGGAGACGGTCCGGGTCGTGCCCGAGGAGTCGGTGAACTCGACCCGGGTACCGCCGGACCGGAAGCCGGACCCGGTCAGTGCGACGGTGCCCCCGTCCACCAGGTCCTGCGGGGTCGCGGCGGTGAGTGTGAGGTCGACGTAGTCCTCGCCCCGAACCTCGATCTTGCCCGCGGAGACGCTGCCGCCGGCAGTGACCACCTCGACGCTGTAGGAACCGGTCGACAGCCCGACCGGAATCGTGACGGTGACCGAGCTGCCGTCGGTGGCCACGTTCGTGACCGTCGTCGTCGACCCGCCGACGAGCACCTGGGTGCCGTCCACCACGAATCCTGCCCCGCTGATCGTGAGCGACTGGCCCACCTCGACGTCCTGACCGGACACGGGGCTGGCGCTGGGCCGGATCGCGGTCGGTGCCGCGGCGGAGAACCGTGCCACATCGGCGACCAGCACGTCGTTGTCGGCGGTGAGGTCGCCCGAGCCCATGCTCAGGATCATCTTGACCTGGACCCGGGTCTGGATGTGGCCGACGATGTGGAGCCCGCCCGAGGCCGGGGTGGACACGGTCACGGTCAGGGTGCCGTCCACGCTCCCGCTGGAGATCAGACCGTCGTACTCGTCGATGTCCGCCTCATCCACACCGAGGCTGCGCAGCAGCGCGGGGATGTCGGTCGTGTGCACCGTGGTGCTGCGTGAGACCGGTTCGGCGAGACGTCCGTCGGTGAGCGCCACCTGCTGCCCGAGCACCCGCAGCCCGGCCACCCGCGTGTCGACGGACGTCGTGCCGAGGACGCTCGCGGCGGCCTGGGTGCGCACCTCGTCCGCGTGGACGACCTCGGTCACCCCGAAGAGGGTCGCGACCTTGTCGTTGAGACCCGTCATGTCCACCTGGACGCCCTGGACCAGCGACGATCCGACGAGTCCGCTCGGGGTCCGGGTGACCTGGTCCTGGCCGCCGTCGATCGCGATCCCGCTGCCAGGCTCGCTCTTGACCGTGCCGTCCTCGGAGTCGGTGATGACCCCGGGCACGTCGCCGGCGGCCAGTGTCGCGCCGGCCTGCGCGTTCCCGGTCGCGTCGCCGTCCGGTGCGACGGTTCCCGAGAGGGTGTAGACGCCGTTGTCACCCAGGAGCACCGGGGGATCGATGGCGCTGGCGAGCTGGCCGGAGACCGAACCGTCCGCGGGCAGCGCCGACACGGTCGCTGCCACGGGCAGTGAGGTGAGAGCGCCGGAGCGGGTGGGGTCTGCGGCCAGGGCCATCGGCACGACCCCGCCGAGCACGATTGCGCCGGCCAGAAGGGCGCCGAGGGCACCTCGTCGACGAGTGCCGGTGAGCTTTCGATTCGCCATGATCTTGCGTCCTTGTGCGGTCGACGGGCGGGGACATCCCTTGTGTAGCGACGAAATGTGGCATTTGTCTGATATGTGGGTGTCCTGAGGACGATGGCCAGCGGTCGTCCGGCAACGGAGCCGCGGCAGGCGGGCGCATCGTGGCGCGGTCGGGGCATCGGCCTCCGCACTGGCCTAGGGTGGTCAGACCACACCGTTCGGAGGTGCGCCATGGCAGGTCAAGAGCACGTGAGCAGTCGTCGCGATGACGAGGAGCCGGTCGACGACGTGCCGGCGGTCGCTGTCCCGGCTGCTGCCGCCCAGGACGAGGCGGTGGACGCCTTGCTGGACGAGATCGACGACGTCCTGGAGCAGAACGTCGAGCAGTTCGTCCGAGGGTTCGTGCAGAAGGGCGGTCAGTGAGCCTCGTGCCGCCGCCGTCGAGCGGCCGGCTGCCGGCCGCGTTCACCACACCCGGGTCGTCCTCGTTTGTGGAGTTCCTCGCGCAGGCCGCGCCCGCGCTGCTCCCGGGGAACCGTCCGACGGGTGCAGGTGACCTGGTCGTCCCGCATGCGACGACGATCGTCGCGGCGAGGTTCGACGGCGGGATCGTGATGACCGGGGACCGGCGCGCGACAGCGGGCTCGATGATCGCGTCACGTCACATCGAGAAGGTGTTCCCGGGCGACGACTACTCGGCGATCGGGATCGCGGGCTCGGCGGGTCTGGCGATCGAGCTGGTCCGGCTGTTCCAGCTCGAGCTCGAGCACTACGAGAAGATCGAGGGCAGCCTGCTGTCGCTGGACGGCAAGGCAAACCGGCTGGCGACGTTGCTCCGGGGCAACCTCGGACTGGCGATGCAGGGGTTGGCGGTGGTTCCGCTGTTCGGCGGCTTCGACCTGGCTCGGGCCGTCGGGCGCATCTTCTCCTACGACGTGACGGGTGGACGTTACGAGGAGCAGGACCACCATGCGATCGGTTCGGGGTCGGTGTTCGCCCGTGGGTCGTTGAAGAAGCGCTGGCGGCCCGGGCTCGATGCCGCCGGGGCGGTCGAGGTGGCGGTCGAGGCACTCGTCGACGCGGCCGACGACGACTCGGCGACCGGCGGGCCCGATGCGGGTCGGCGGATCTACCCGATCGTTGCCACGGTGGATGCCGGGGGCTACCGGCGGGTGAGCGACGACCAGCTGTCGGCGGTGTCCGGGCGGATCGACGTCGAACGACAGGTGGGGGACCCGCGCGTATGAGCATGCCGTTCTACGTCTCGCCCGAACAGCTCATGAAGGACCGGGCCGACTTCGCGCGCAAGGGCATCGCCCGCGGTCGCTCGGTGGTGGTGCTCCAGTACGACGACGGGATCGCGTTCGCCTCGGAGAACCCGTCGCGTGCGCTGCACAAGATCTCCGAGATCTACGACCGGATCGCGTTCGCCGCGGTCGGCAAGTACAACGAGTTCGAGAACCTGCGGGTGGCCGGGGTGCGGTACGCGGATCTGCGCGGTTACTCCTACGACCGGGTCGACGTGACGGCGCGGGGACTGGCGAACGCCTACGCACAGACGCTCGGCACGGTGTTCACCACCGAGTCCAAGCCGCTGGAGGTCGAGCTGGTGGTGGCCGAGGTCGGTGCGGACCCGGTCGCCGACCAGCTGTACCGGCTCACCTACGACGGTTCGGTCGCCGAGGAGCAGGGCTACGTCGTGATGGGTGGGCAGGCCGAACGCCTCGGCGCGCTCGTCGCCGAGCAGTGGCAGGCCGGGCTGCCGCTCGCCCGGGTGCTGCAGATCGCGGTGCAGGCGTTGGGCTCGTCACCCGAGGACGGCGGGACGAACCGCGAGCTCGCACCCGCCCAGCTCGAGGTCGCGGTGCTCGATCGCACCCGCACCCGGCGGGCGTTCCGTCGGCTCACGGGCGAGGCGCTGGTCGAAGCGCTGGGGTCCGAGCCTGCGACCGCGGACGACTGAAGGAGGCGACGATGGACCGACGCATCTTCGGCCTGGAGACCGAGTACGGCGTGACCTGCGCATCGTCGGACGGCCGCGGACTGTCGGCCGACGAGGTCGCGCGGTACCTGTTCCGCAAGGTGGTGGCCTGGGGCCGCTCGTCGAACGTCTTCCTGCGCAACGGGTCGCGGCTGTACCTCGATGTCGGTTCGCACCCGGAGTACGCGACCGCCGAGTGCGACGACTGGCGTCAGCTCGTGGCGCACGACCGGGCGGGGGAGCGGATCCTCGAAGGTCTGGTCGCCGATGCCCAGGAGCGGCTCGAGCACGAGGGTCTGCCCGGCACGATCCACCTGTTCAAGAACAACACCGACTCCGCAGGGAACTCCTACGGCTGCCACGAGAACTACCTGGTGGGCCGGGCCGGGGACTTCACCCGGTTGTCCGATGTGCTGGTGCCGTTCCTGATCACCCGGCAGCTTCTCACCGGCGCCGGCAAGGTCCTCGCCACCCCGCGTGGGGCCACCTACTGCCTGTCGCAGCGGGCCGACCACATCTGGGAGGCCGTGTCCTCGGCGACCACCCGTTCGCGGCCCATCATCAACACCCGTGACGAACCGCACGCCGATGCCGAGCTGTTCCGCCGGCTGCACGTCATCGTCGGGGACTCCTCCATGTCGGAGGCGACCACGGTGCTCAAGGTCGGGATGACGGACCTCGTGCTGCGCGTCATCGAGGCCGGGCTGCCGACGCATGACTTCACGATGGAGAACCCGATCAGGTCGATCCGGGAGATCAGCCACGACCCGACGGGACAGCACCCGGTGGTGCTCGCGAACGGCAAGACCGTCACGGCACTCGACATCCAGGAGGAGTACCTGTCCCGGGTCACCGAGCTGGTGACCCGCGAGCTCGGCCCGACCCCGCAGGTCAAGGCCGTCCTGGAGCTGTGGGAGCGCGGGCTGCGGGCGATCCGCACGGGCGACCTGTCCCTGGTGGATCGTGAGCTCGACTGGGTGATCAAGCTGAAGATGATCGAGCGGTACCAGGCCAAGCACGATCTGGAGCTGTCCGATGTGCGGGTCGCCCGCCTGGACCTGGCGTACCACGACATCTCGCGGACGCAGGGCCTGTACAACCTGCTGGCGGCCCGCGGTCTGGTCGAGCGGGTGACGACGGACCTCGACGTGTTCGAGGCGACCGCCCAGCCCCCGCAGACCACCCGCGCGAAGCTGCGCGGGGACTTCGTCCGCGCCGCGCAGGAGGCACGACGCGACTACACGGTCGACTGGGTGCACCTCAAGCTCAACGACCAGGCGCAGCGCACGGTGCTGTGCAAGGACCCGTTCCGTTCGGTGGACGACAGGGTGGACCGGCTCATCGAGTCGATGTGATCGGTGGAAGCCCGCCAGGTACGGTGTCGGGCGTGCGAGGACGGGTGTGGCGACGACGGGTGGCTGTGCTGGTGGGCTCCGTGCTGGTCGCGGGCTCCCTGGTCGCCTGCGCGACCGACGCCGCACCTGATCCCGAGGTCGACGTCTCCGGGGTGCAGGGACAGGCGCCGACGGTCACCTACGTCGCACCGCTGGATGTCACCGACACCTACCGCCGCACGATCTGGCAGGGCACGGGACCGGAGCTGGTGGACGGGGGACCGGTGCTTCTCGACTTCTCGCTCGAGGACGCGACCGACGCGACCGTCGTGAAGGAGACGTACTCCGACTCACCCGTCACGCGCACCCTGTCCGAGGAGGACCTGGGGGTCGACCTCTACCAGTCGTTGCGTGGGCAGCGGGTCGGTGCCCGCATCCTGCAGGTGGCGCCCGGGGCGTCGTCGGGGAGCACCACCTATCCGACGGTGACCGTCCTGGACGTGCTGCCGCTGCGGGCCGACGGGCAGGACGTGGCTGCGCTGCCCGGGCTGCCGGCGGTGACCCTCGCCGCAGACGGGGCGCCGTCGATCACGGTGACCGGGACCGAGGCGGCGACCACCCTGATCGCGCAACCGCTCAAGAAGGGCACCGGCGCGCAGGTCGGTGAGCAGGATGTGGTCACCTTCCAGTACGCCGGCTTCGCGTGGACGACCGGTGAGGAGTTCGACTCGTCGTGGGCGCGGGGTGCGCCGGTCAGTCACTCGCTCCTCGACCTGTCGCAGGCGTTCTCCGAGGGGCTGGTCGAGCAGACGGTCGGCAGCCAGATCGAGCTGATCGTGCCGCCCACCTACCCGTTGGGTGTCACCGCGGGTGCCGAGCTGTCTGGGCAGACCGTGGTGTTCGTGGTGGACATCCTGGCGACCCGTACACCCGCGGACGACGGGTCCGGGTCATGAGTGTGGCGCTGCGGGTGATCGCCTGCCTGGACGTCGACGCCGGCCGGGTCGTCAAGGGGGTGAACTTCGCCGGTCTGCGCGATGCCGGCGACCCGGTCGAGCTGGCCCGTCGCTACGACGCGGAGGGTGCGGACGAGATCACGTTCCTCGACGTGTCGGCCTCGGCCGACGGGCGCGCGACGATGATCGAGGTGGTCGGTCGGACGGCCGACGAGGTCTTCGTACCGCTCACCGTCGGTGGCGGTGTGCGTGCTGTGGCGGATGTCGACCGGATGCTGCGGGCCGGGGCCGACAAGGTCGGGGTCAACACGGCGGCGATCGCGCGTCCTGAGCTCATCGGGGAGATCGCCGAACGCTTCGGCAGCCAGGTGCTGGTGCTGTCCGTCGACGCCCGACGGGTGACCGGGAGCACGCGTACGGACTCGGGCTACGAGGTGACCACGCACGGTGGGCGCCGGGGCACGGGGATCGACGCGGTCGGGTGGGCGCGGCGCGGTGCCGAGCTGGGCGCCGGGGAGATCCTGCTGAACTCGATGGACGCTGACGGGACCACCGCCGGTTTCGACCTGGCGATGCTCGCCGACGTGCGCCGCGAGGTGAAGGTCCCGCTCATCGCCTCGGGCGGTGCTGGGACGCCCGAGCACTTCGTGCAGGCGGCCCGGGCGGGGGCCGATGCCGTGCTGGCGGCCTCGGTGTTCCACTTCGGCACCTTGACGATCGGCCAGGTCAAGGATGCGCTGCGGGCTGCGGGGCTGACCGTCCGCTAGGCCCCCGGATGCGCGGCTATGCCCCGGCGAGCGCGCCGAGGTCGTCAGCGGCGCCCTCCAGGGTGACGTGCGCGGCGTCCCGTCGGCCGAAGCAGAACAGGGCGAGGTCCGCCAGCGAACCGCGCACCGCGACGGTCCCGGAGCCGTTGCCCGGGCGGCGGACCCGCGCGCGTGGTCCGTCGGGGCGGACCAGGATCAGCCCGGTGGGCACGTGCCGGAGCAGTCGCGGAGCCGTCCGCACCAGCCCGGCCCAGATCGCATCGACCAGGCCCGGGTCCACGTCCGGGTCGGTGAGGCCTGCGGCACGGGTCACGTCGAGGGTGTGGACCGTCAGCTCCAGCAGGTCACCGGCATCGCCGGCCCAGCGCAGCGGGTGCCAGACGGGTGGGGCGGCGGCGACCCGGGCGATGAGCGAGGCGTAGCCGGTCTCGTCGTCGGCCGAGCCGGCGAGCGCCTGCACCCGCGCCTCCGCCCGGTCCGCGAGCGGCGGCGCGAGGAGCGCCAGGTCGTACAGCGGCTCCGACTGACGAAGCACCAGGTGGGCCGCGAGGTGCCGGGTCCGCCAGCCGGCGCAGAGGGTGGGACCGTCCGGGCCGGCGTCGGCGAGGGTTCGCGCGAGCCGGGCGCGGAGGGAGGGGTGCCATGCCACGGTCCGATCCTGTCATGCGGGTCCGTGAGCCCGCGGAGCGGCAGGTCTGCGGGCCGGCGTCGGTGGCTGCCGGGCCGGTGCCGCGGGAGGTCGGTGCGTCGTGAGTGTCGGCGGACAGCCCCCGGGCGTCGTGCGGCTGCGTGGCAGGATCGTCCACGTGCCCGTCGCCAGCCTTGACCCCGACATCGCCCGCCGCCTCAAGCGTGACGAGTCCGGCCTGGTCGCCGCCGTCGTCCAGCAGCACGACACCGGTGAGGTGCTCATGCTCGGCTGGATGGACGACGAGGCCCTGCACCGGACCCTGACCACCGGGCGGGTGACCTTCTGGAGCCGTTCGCGGCAGGAGTACTGGCGCAAGGGGGACACCTCGGGGCACGTGCAGCACGTCCGTTCGGTCGCCCTCGACTGCGACGGTGATGCACTGCTGGTCCGGGTCGACCAGGTCGGTGCCGCCTGCCACACCGGGAGCCGGACCTGCTTCGAGGCAGGTGGCCCGCTCCCGGCGGTCGTCGGGCGGGCGCTGGACGACACCTCGACGGGAGCGCAGCCGTGACCGCGCCGGTCTGGGGCGTCACCTCGCCGTCGCTCGAGCAGTTCCGCGAGCAGGCCGTCGATGCGCGGGTGATCCCCGTGGTCCGGAGGCTGCTGGCCGACGACGTGACCCCGGTGGGTCTGTACCGGACCCTCGCGGGCGGCCGCACCGGGACGTTCGTGCTCGAGTCGGCGGAGTCCGACGGCACGTGGGGCCGCTGGTCGTTCATCGGCGTCCGGTCGCGGGCCACGTTGTCCTCGCGTGACGGCCAGGCGGTCTGGACCGGTGACGTCCCGGTGGGCGTCCCGACGCAGGGTGATGTGCTCGAGGTGCTGGGGCGGACCCTCGAGGTGCTCGGTACCCGGGCGGTGCCCGGCCTTCCGCCGCTCACCGGCGGTCTGGTCGGTGCGATCGGCTGGGACATCGTGCGCCACTGGGAGCCGACGCTGCCCGCGAAGGCGCCCGAGGAGCTGGACGTACCGGAGCTCACGCTCATGCTCGCCACCGATCTGGCGGTGGTGGACCATGCGGAGGGTTCGGTGTGGCTGATCGCCAACGCGGTCAATGCCGACGGCACCTCCGAACGGGTCGACGAGGCGTGGTCGGACGCCGTTGCGAGGCTCGACGCGATGCAGGAGGCGATGGCGCACCCGGCTCCGTCGGGTGCCCTCGTCCTCGATGAGGACGCCTGCGAGCCCGAGCTCGAGTTCCGCTCCGAACGGGCGGAGTACGAGGCGGCCGTGCGGGCGGGCCAGGAGGCGATCGTCGACGGCGAGGTGTTCCAGGTGGTGCTGTCCCAGCGCCTCGACCTGGACTGCCCGGCCAGCCCGCTCGACGTGTACCGCGTGCTGCGGACCATCAACCCGAGCCCCTACATGTACTACGTGCAGCTCGCCGACCCGTCGGGCCGACCGTTCGCGGTGGTGGGCTCCAGCCCGGAGACCCTGGTGAAGGTGACCGATCGGCGGGTCGAGACGTTCCCGATCGCCGGTTCACGTCCGCGTGGTGCGACACCCGAGGAGGACAAGCGCCTCGCGCAGGAGGTGCTGGACGATCCGAAGGAGCTGGCCGAGCACGTGATGCTCGTCGACCTGGCCCGCAACGACCTGGCGAAGGTGTGCGAGCCGGACAGCGTCGAGGTCGTCGAGCTCATGGCGGTGCGGCGGTTCAGCCACATCATGCACATCTGCTCGACGGTCGTCGGTCGGCTGCGCGAGGAGGCGACCGCCCTGTCGACCTTCACCGCGACCTTCCCGGCCGGCACCTTGTCGGGGGCACCGAAGCCGCGGGCGATCGCACTGATCGACGAGCTCGAGCCGGCCCGGCGCGGGATCTACGGCGGCACCGTCGGCTACGTGGACTTCGCGGGGAACATGGACATGGCCATCGCCATCCGGACCGCGCTGATCCGCGACGGGCGGGCCAGCGTGCAGGCCGGTGCCGGGATCGTCGCCGATTCGGTGCCGGCCACCGAGTACCTGGAGTCGCGCAGCAAGGCGGCGGCGGCGGTGCGGTCCATCCAGGTGGCGGCGCGGCTGCGAAGCCCCGGCCCGGTGTGAGCGTGGCGGCCTCGGCCCGGGGACGGGGGCGCGGGCGCTGGGTGCTGGTGATCCTGGCGCTCGGCCTGGTCACTGCCGGCCTGAGCACCCCGACCTGGGTCGTCGCGACGGGGGTCTCGGGGGGCGCGCCGGTCGCGGTCCCCGGCACGGTGGCCGCGCCACAGGTCCTTGCGGTCGCCCTCATGGTGCTCGCGGCGGGTGCGGCGTTGGCGCTGGTCGGTCGCGGCGGGCGCTGGGTCGTCGCGTTCGTGCTCGTCGCCGGTGGTGCCCTCGTCGTGGTCACGGCGGTCGGGGTGCTGCTCGATCCGGCAGGCGCAGCGGCGGATGCCGTCGCCGCGAGCACCGGTCTGACGGGGCTGTCCGGCGTCCCGGAGACCTCGCTGTGGCCCTGGTTCACCGTTGTGGTCGGTGCGGCCCTGGTGGCCTGCGGTGCTGCGCTGGCGCGGATCGGTCGGAGCTGGCCGGCCACCACCCGGCGTCATGAGCGCGGACCCGACGTCCGGTCCGACTGGGACGCGCTGTCGCAGGGGCGCGACCCGAGCGAGCCGCCTGACGGCGCCCTCGACTAGGGTGTGCCACACCGACGTACGAAGGGGTCTCCGCCGCCATGGTTTCGAAGGACGTGGTTTCGAAGGACGTGGTTCAGAACGACGTCACGTTGCCGCCCGTGCAGACCATGCGCCCACCGGTGGGGCCTCCTCCGGCCAACCACGGCCGCACGGTCGCAGCCTGGACCACCACGTGGGTCGTCGTGGCGGGTGGTCTGATCGCGAGCATCGCCGTCGTCGCCGCGCTCACCTGGATGTTCTGGACGGGGCTCGGCGTGTGCGTGCTCGGGGTGGCGCTCGGCAAGGTCCTGTCCGTGGCCGGCCTCGGCCAGCGCCGTGACGGCACGTCCGGCGCCCACTGAGCCCGAGCACGCCGAGCCTGCGCAGGCTGGGCCGGTTCGGGCTCCTGACCATCGTGCCGGGCGCCCTCGGGTCGCGCCCACCGAGCTCGAGCGGGTGGGTGCGCCGGTTCCGGGTCTCCTGAACCGCACGCGCGGACCGCTCGCCGTCGCGGCCGGTGCCGCGGTGCTGGGGGCCGGTCTGCTGCTGCACGACCCGGGCCGTGCGGGCTCCTGGGGCTTCTGCCCGCTCTACGAGATCACCGGCCTGTACTGCCCGCTGTGCGGTGGGCTGCGGGCATCTGCGGACCTGCTGCGTGGTGACGTCGGCGGCGCCTGGGCGATGAACCCGCTGTGGGTGCTGGCCGTCGGTCCGGTCGTGCTGATCTGGTTCGACTGGGTGCGCCGCCGGGTGCTGGACCGACCGGCTCCCGTCGTCCCGGCGACGGTGTGGTGGGTGGTTCTGGGCGTCGCTCTCGTGTTCGGGGTGGCGCGCAACCTGCCGCTGGTGCATGTGTTCCTCGGCCCGCGCTGAACGGGAGGCGGCGGTGAACCGGTGCCACGGTGGACCGCGGTCGGGGCAGTCCATCGACGCCCGTACGATGGAGGAAGCGGGCCCGGCGACCGGCTGCGGACCGCGAAGCCGCGTGGGGAGGCGATCGACGTGACTGTGCTGGACGACATCGTGGCCGGGGTCAGGGAGGACCTCGCGGCCCGTCAGGCGGCGACCTCGCTGGATGACCTCAAGGCCCTCGCGCATCGCCGGCCGTCGGCGATCGACTGCCCGGCCCGGCTCAAGGTGGACGACGCCGTCACCGTGATCGCCGAGGTCAAGCGTTCGAGCCCGAGCAAGGGCGCGCTCGCCGACATCTCCGACCCCGCGGCGCTGGCCGCCGACTACGAGTCCGGCGGTGCGACCGCGATCTCCGTGCTCACGGAGGCGCGTCGGTTCGGCGGCTCGCTCGCGGACCTCGACGCGGTCCGCGCCCGGGTGGACATCCCGGTGCTGCGCAAGGACTTCATCGTCACGCCGTACCAGGTGTGGGAGGCCCGCGCGCACGGCGCCGACCTGGTGCTCCTCATCGTCGCCGCGCTGGAGCAGACGGTGCTGACCTCGCTGGTCGACCGGGTGCACTCGCTCGGGATGACGGCTCTCGTCGAGGTGCACGACAGCGAGGAGGTGTCCCGCGCGGTCGATGCGGGCGCCCGCGTGATCGGTGTGAACGCGCGCAACCTGAAGACTCTGGAGGTCGACCGGGAGACCTTCACCCGGGTCGCCCCGTCGATCCCGTCCTCCCTGGTCAAGGTTGCCGAGTCGGGGGTGCGCGGACCGCATGACGTCGTCGAGTACGCCCGCGCCGGTGCGGACGCCGTCCTGGTCGGCGAAGCTCTGGTCACCGACGACGCCCCTCGCCGGTCGGTGGCCGATCTGGTCGCGGCCGGTTCGCACCCGGCGCTGCGGGCGGTGCGTCGGTGAGCGGTCGACCCCCGGTGGCCTCTGACGAGCAGGACGGGCCGCTCGCCACCCATGCCGGCCCGTACTTCGGGCCGTTCGGTGGGCGCTTCGTCCCCGAGGCCCTGATCGCAGCGCTCGACGAGCTCGAGACCGCCTACCACAAGGCCCTCACCGACCCGGAGTTCGGTGCCGAGCTGGCCCGGTTGCACCGCACCTACACCGGCCGTCCGAGCCCGCTCACCGAGGTCCCGCGGTTCGCCGCCCGGGTCGCGCCCGGGGTACGCGTCTTCCTCAAGCGTGAGGACCTCAACCACACCGGCTCGCACAAGATCAACAACGTCCTGGGCCAGGCGCTGCTGGTCAAGCGGATGGGCAAGACCCGGGTGATCGCCGAGACGGGTGCCGGTCAGCACGGTGTGGCGACCGCGACGGCCGCCGCGCTCATGGACCTGGAGTGCACCGTCTACATGGGCGAGGAGGACACCCACCGGCAGGCGCTCAACGTGGCCCGGATGCGGCTGCTGGGCGCCGAGGTGGTGCCGGTGAAGATCGGGTCCCGCACCCTCAAGGATGCGATCAACGAGGCGCTGCGCGACTGGGTGGCGAACGTCGAGACCACCCACTACCTGCTCGGCACGGTCACCGGTCCGCACCCGTTCCCGTCGATGGTCCGTGACTTCCACAAGATCATCGGCGAGGAGGCCCGGGCCCAGCTCGAGCAGGAGATCGGTCGGCTGCCCGATGCGGTCGCGGCCTGTGTCGGTGGCGGGTCGAACGCCATGGGCATCTTCAACGCCTTCCTGGACGAGCCCTCGGTGAACCTCTACGGCTTCGAGGCCGGCGGCGAGGGCATCGCGTCGGGACGGCACGCCGCGCGTTTCTCCGGCGGTGAGCAGGGCGTGCTGCAGGGTGCCCGCTCCTACGTGCTGCAGGACGACGACGGCCAGACGCTGCCCTCGCACTCGGTCTCTGCCGGGCTGGACTACCCGAGCGTCGGCCCGGAGCACGCCTGGCTGCACGAGCTCGGCCGGGTCGACTACCAGCCGGTAACCGATGACGAGGCGATGGACGCGTTCTCCGTGCTCTGCCGTACCGAGGGCATCATCCCGGCGATCGAGTCGGCGCACGCCCTGGCGGGTGCGATCCAGCTCGGGCGGCGAGTGCCTGACTGGGCCGGCGACGGGCACGACCCGGTGATCCTGGTCAACCTGTCGGGTCGCGGCGACAAGGACGTGGAGACCGCGGGCCGCTGGTTCGGTCTGCTGGACGAACAGCGGGAGGAGCAGTGAGCCCGGTCGACGTGGCCTCGGCCACCGGGGCGAAGCTCGACGAGCTGGGGCGACCTGCGCTCATCGGGTACCTGCCGGTCGGTTACCCGTCGGTCGACGGCTCCATCGCGGCGATGCGCACGATGATCGACGCGGGGGCCGACGTCGTCGAGCTCGGCGTCCCCTACTCGGACCCGGTGATGGACGGTCCGGTCATCCAGCGGGCGGTCGAGGCCGCACTGGCCTCGGGCACCCGGGTGCGTGACAGCCTGCGGGCGGTCGAGCAGATCGCGGGCCGTGGCGCCCCGGTCCTGGTGATGACCTACTGGAACCTCGTGCTGCGCTACGGCGTGGACGCCTACGCCCGGGACCTGGCAGCCGCCGGGGGAGCCGGGCTGATCACGCCGGACCTCATCCCCGACGAGGCGCAGGAGTGGCTCGACGCCTCCGACCGGTACGGGCTGGACCGGGTGTTCCTGGTGGCGCCGAGCTCCACCCCCGAGCGTCTGGTGAGCACCGCGGCGGCGTGCCGCGGATTCGTCTATGCCGCCTCGACGATGGGCGTCACCGGTGAGCGCGCCCAGGTGGGTGCGCGCGCGGCCCAGCTGGTCGCCGACACCCGGGAGGCCGGTGCCGAGCACGTCTGCGTCGGGCTCGGTGTCTCGCGGCCCGAGCAGGCGGCGGAGGTGGGCAGCTACGCCGACGGCGTCATCGTCGGCTCGGCGCTCGTCCGGGCGCTGACCGAGGCGGCCGATGAACGCAGCGGACTGGCCCGGCTGGCCGAGACGACGGCGGCGCTGGCGCAGGCCGTCCGTGGGGCCCGGCGGTCGCGGTCGTGAGCGGCCTGCTCGCCTCGATCCCGAGCCCCTCGCAGGGCGTCTGGTATCTGGGCCCGTTCCCGGTGCGCGCCTACGCGCTGGCGATCCTGGCCGGCATCGTCGTCGCGGTGCTCATCAGCCAGCGACGCTGGGTGGCCCGCGGCGGTGACAAGGACACGGTCCTCGAGGTCATCTTCTGGGCGGTCCCGTTCGGCATCGTCGGTGGGCGGATCTATCACGTGATCAGCTCGCCCGACGCCTACTTCGGGCCTGGTGGGCACCCCTGGCGGGCGTTCGCGGTCTGGGAGGGCGGTCTGGGCATCTGGGGCGCGATCGCCCTCGGTGGGCTCGGTGCGTGGATCGGCTGCCGCCGCCAGGGGGTGCTGCTCCCGCCGTTCGCGGATGCGCTGGCCCCCGCCCTGCTCGTCGCCCAGGCCATCGGGCGGCTCGGCAACTGGTTCAACCAGGAGCTGTTCGGTGGGCCGACCACCTTGCCGTGGGGGTTGCAGATCGACGACGCGCACCTGCCGCCGGGCTTCGCCTCGGGCACCCTGTTCCACCCCACGTTCCTGTACGAGATCGTGTGGAACCTCGCGATGGCCGGCGTCCTCGTGATTCTCGACCGACGGCTGCGGCTCGGCCACGGGCGGGTGTTCGCGCTGTACGTGGTGCTCTACTGCACCGGTCGGCTCTGGGTCGAGATGCTCCGGATCGATACCGCGCACCACTTCTTCGGGATGCGGCTCAACGTCTGGACCGCGCTGCTGGTGGGTCTGGGGGCACTGGTAGCGTTCCTGGTGGTCGGCCGCCTGCACCCAGGGCGTGAAACGACCGTGCTGCGCGAGGACCCCCCCGCACAGCTCGAGGAGAACCCGGCCGAGCAGCAGGTGTAGCGGCGGCGGGTACTCGGCGATCGGGCCCACCACAAGCGGGGTATCGTCGCTCCACTGCACTCGGGCCGACGACGTCCCACCGCAAGGAACTTGTCGTACGACGGCCCGGGACGCCGGGTCATGAAGGACGGTGCGATGTCGTCGAGCTGGTCGGCGCCTGGTCAGGTGGGGCTCTACAACCCCGTCGCAGAGCATGACGCGTGCGGGTTCGCCTTCGTCGCGACCCTGCGCGGCACGCCGGGGCGTGACATCGTCGACGCCGGACTGACCGCGCTGCTCAACCTCGACCACCGTGGTGCTGTCGGTGCCGAGGAGCAGAGCGGCGACGGAGCGGGCATCCTCACCCAGATCCCGGACGCGTTCTGCCGCGATGTCGTCGACGCCGAGCTGCCGCCGGCCGGCCACTACGCCATCGGGCTGGCGTTCCTGCCGTCCGACGAGGCCGAGCGCCGGGCCGTCGTGCGCCAGATCGAGGCGATCGCGGCCGAGGAGAAGCTCGACGTCCTGGCGTGGCGCGATGTCGTCGTCACGGCCGACCTCGTGGGTCCGACGGCACGGGCGTCGATGCCGGCGTTCCGTCAGCTCGTGGTGGCCGACCCGGCGCGTGAGCTCGCCGGCATCGACCTGGACCGCCGCACGTTCCGGCTGCGCCGCCGGGCCGAACGGGAGACCGGGGTCTACTTCGCCTCGCTGTCGGCGCGCACCCTGACCTACAAGGGCATGCTCACGACCGCCCAGCTGGAACCGTTCTTCGCCGATCTCTCGGACCCGCGGTACGCGAGCGAGATCGCGCTCGTGCACTCGCGCTTCTCGACGAACACCTTCCCGTCCTGGCCGCTCGCGCAGCCGTTCCGGGTGGTCGCGCACAACGGTGAGATCAACACGGTCCGCGGCAACCGGAACTGGGTGGCGGCCCGTCAGGGCCGGATGGCGAGCGAGCTCGTCGGCGACCTGGCTCCGCTGCTGCCGATCTGTACGCCCGGGGTGAGCGACTCGGGCAGCTTCGACGAGGTGCTCGAGCTGCTGCACCTGTCCGGTCGCAGCCTGCCGCACGCGGTCATGATGATGATCCCGGAGGCGTGGGAGAACCACGCCCAGATGGATCCGGCCCGCCGGGCGTTCTACGAGTACCACTCGACGCTCATGGAGCCCTGGGACGGCCCCGCCGCGATGACGTTCACGGACGGGACGCTCGTCGGCTCGGTCCAGGACCGCAACGGGTTGCGCCCGGGCCGGTACTGGGTGACCGAGGACGGTCTGGTGGTGTGCGCGTCCGAGGCGGGTGTGCTGGACCTGGACCCGGCCACCGTGGTCGCCAAGGGGCGCCTGGAGCCCGGCCGGATGTTCCTCGTGGACACCGCGCAGGGTCGCATCGTGCCCGACGACGAGATCAAGGCCCAGCTCGCTGCCCAGCGGCCCTACGCCCAGTGGGTCGCCGAGAACTCGGTGTACCTGTCCCAGCTGCCCGAACGCGAGCACGTGGCGCACTCGGCTGCCTCGGTCCGGCGTCGTCAACGCACCTTCGGGTACACCGAGGAAGAGCTCAAGATCATCCTGTCGCCGATGGCGGCGGCGGGGACCGAACCGCTCGGTGCGATGGGGTCCGACACGCCCGTCGCGGTGCTGTCCGCGCGGCCGCGGCTGCTGTTCGACTACTTCACGCAGATGTTCGCGCAGGTGACCAACCCGCCGCTGGACGCGATCCGCGAGGAGCTCGTCACCTCGATCGGCGGGGCGATCGGCCCGGAGCCGAACATCCTGGTGGACGGCCCGGACCACGCCCGCAAGCTCATGCTGCCGTTCCCGGTGCTCGACAACGACCAGCTCGCCAAGATCGCGCACGTCCACAAGGAGCCGTCCCTGGGGTTCCGTGCGGTCACGATCCGCGGCCTGTACGACGTGGCCGGCGGCGGTGCCGCGCTGGAGGCGCGCCTGTCGGAGATCTTCGCCGAGGTCGACGCCGCGATCGCCGACGGGGTGAGCTTCGTGGTCCTCTCGGACCGCAACTCCGACGCCCAGCTCGCGCCGATCCCGTCGCTGCTGCTGGTCTCCGCCGTGCACCACCACACCCTGCGCAAGCACACCCGGACCCAGATCTCGCTGCTGGTCGAGGCCGGCGACGTGCGCGAGGTGCACCAGGTCGCGCTGCTCATCGGCTACGGCGCGGCCGCGGTCAACCCGTACCTGGCGATGGAGTCGGTCGAGGACCTGGCCAAGGCGGGCTACCTGCCGGGCGTCGCGCCCGAGAAGGCTGTCGCCAACCTCATCAAGGCCCTCGGCAAGGGGGTGCTCAAGGTGATGTCGAAGATGGGCATCTCCACCATCGCCTCCTACCGCGGCGCCCAGGTCTTCGAGGCGATCGGCCTGTCGCAGGCGCTCGTCGACCGCTACTTCACCGGGACCACCAGCCGGCTCGGCGGGATCGGGCTCGACGTGGTCGCGGCCGAGGTCGCCGCGCGGCACGCCGACGCCTACCCGGCCAGCGGGAACCGGCAGGCCCACCAGCGGCTCGCAGTGGGCGGGGAGTACCAGTGGCGCCGTGCGGGGGAGGAGCACCTGTTCGACCCCGAGACGGTGTTCCGGCTGCAGCACTCGACCAAGACGCACAGCTACGAGGCGTTCCGGCAGTACACGGACCGGGTCGACGACCAGGCGGCCCGGCTGATGACGCTGCGCGGACTGCTGAAGCTCACCGAGGGTGTCCGTCCGCCGGTGCCGCTGGCCGAGGTCGAACCCGTCTCCTCGATCATGAAGCGCTTCTCGACCGGCGCGATGTCCTACGGCTCGATCTCGTCCGAGGCGCACGAGAACCTCGCGAGGGCGATGAACTCGATCGGCGCCAAGTCGAACACCGGTGAGGGCGGTGAGGACTCGGACCGTCTGCACGACCCGGAGCGCCGGTCGGCGATCAAGCAGATCGCCTCGGGCCGCTTCGGGGTGACGGCCGAGTACCTGACCAACGCCGACGACATCCAGATCAAGCTCGCCCAGGGCGCCAAGCCCGGTGAGGGCGGTCAGCTGCCCGGCCACAAGGTCTACCCATGGGTGGCCCGGACCCGGCACTCGACCCCTGGTGTCGGTCTGATCTCGCCGCCGCCGCACCACGACATCTACTCGATCGAGGACCTCAAGCAGCTCATCCACGACGCGAAGAACGCCAACCCCCGCGCGCGCATCCACACCAAGCTGGTGAGCGAGTTCGGGGTCGGCACGGTCGCGGCGGGCTGCGCGAAGGCCCACGCGGACGTGGTCCTCATCTCAGGGCACGACGGTGGGACGGGCGCCAGCCCGCTCACCTCGCTCAAGCACGCCGGGACGCCGTGGGAGATCGGTCTGGCCGAGACGCAGCAGACCCTCGTGCTCAACGATCTGCGCGACCGGGTGGTCGTCCAGGTGGACGGTCAGCTCAAGACGGGTCGTGACGTGATCATCGGTGCGCTGCTGGGCGCCGAGGAGTTCGGCTTCGCGACCGCACCTCTCGTGGTCTCCGGCTGCGTCATGATGCGCGTCTGCCACCTCGACACCTGTCCGGTCGGTGTCGCGACCCAGAACCCCGAGCTGCGGGCCCGCTTCACCGGCAAGCCCGAGCATGTGGTCACCTTCTTCGAGTTCATCGCCGAGCAGGTCCGCGAGCTGTTGGCGGCGCTCGGCTTCCGCACGCTGCTGGAGGCGGTGGGCCACGTCGAGCTGCTCGACACCCGGGCCGCCGTGGACCACTGGAAGGCGCAGGGCCTGGACCTGGCGCCGATCCTGGCCGTTCCCGAGCTGCGTGAAGGATCGTCCCTGCACCAGGTGCGCACCCAGGAGCACGGTCTGGAGCGGGCGCTGGACAACCA
Source organism: Cellulomonas sp. (assembly GCA_022013895.1). Classification (GTDB taxonomy): domain Bacteria; phylum Actinomycetota; class Actinomycetes; order Actinomycetales; family Cellulomonadaceae; genus Cellulomonas. The sequence goes on from JAKLPK010000073.1 coordinate 45,416, forward strand.
GCTCATCGCGCTCTCGGCCGATGCCCTCGAACGTGGTGAACCGGTGCGGATCGCGCTGCCCGTGCGCAACGTGAACCGCACGGTGGGCACGTTGCTGGGCCACGAGGTCACCAAGCGGTACGGCGCGGCCGGTCTGCCCGACGGCACGATCGATGTCGAGCTCACGGGTTCGGGCGGCCAGTCGTTCGGGGCGTTCCTGCCGGCGGGCATCACGTTGCGGCTCTTCGGCGATGCGAACGACTACGTCGGCAAGGGGCTCTCGGGCGGGCGGATCGTGGTGCGGCCGGACCGGACGGCGCGGCTGGACCCGCGGGCCAACGTGATCGCCGGCAACGTCATCGGCTACGGCGCGACGTCGGGGGAGATGTACCTGCGCGGTCAGGTGGGTGAACGCTTCGGTGTGCGCAACTCCGGTGCGACCCTCGTCGTCGGCGGGGTGGGCGACCACGCCTGCGAGTACATGACCGGCGGCACCGTCCTGGTGCTCGGCCCGACGGGACGCAACTTCGGTGCCGGGATGTCCGGGGGAGTCGCCTACGTGCTCGACCTCGACCCCGCTCTGGTGAACACGGCGGCCCTGGCCTCGGGGGAGCTCACGGTGGCCGCCCTGGACGATGACGACTGGACGCTGGTCACGCATCTGCTCCGCGAGCATCGCGAGCACACCGGATCGATCGTCGCGGCCGATCTGCTCGAGGCTCCGTCACCGGCCCGGGCCCGGTTCTCCCGTGTGCTGCCCACCGAGTACGCCCGGGTGCGCGATGCGATCGCCCGTGCCGCCGCTGAGGGTCTCGACCTGGAGGCGCCTGGCGTCTGGAACGAAGTCCTGGCAGGCACCCGTGGCTGACCCGCACGGTTTCCTGGAGGTCCGCGACCGCGAGCTCCCGCCGAACCGCCCCGTGGCCGTGCGCCTGCAGGACTGGGCCGATGTGCACGAGCACCTGGCGGACGGGCAGGCGTTCCTGTCCCGGCAGGCCGGCCGGTGCATGGACTGCGGCATCCCGTTCTGCCACAACGGGTGCCCCTTGGGGAACCTCATCCCGGAGTGGAACGACCTCGTGTGGCGGGGGCAGTGGGCCGATGCGGTCGACCGCCTGCACGCCACCAACAACTTCCCGGAGTTCACCGGGCGGATCTGCCCCGCGCCCTGCGAGACGTCGTGCGTGCTGGGCATCAGCCAGCCGCCGGTGACGATCAAGAACGTCGAGGTCTCGATCATCGACGAGGGGTTCGCGCGCGGGCTCGTCGTCCCGCAGGTCCCGCAGCGGCTCACCGGCCACACGGTGGCCGTCGTGGGTTCGGGGCCCGCCGGGCTGGCCGCCGCCCAGCAGCTGACGCGGGCCGGTCACACCGTGGCGGTCTATGAGCGTGACGACGCGATCGGCGGTCTGCTGCGCTACGGCGTCCCGGACTTCAAGCTCGAGAAGCGGCACATCGACCGGCGGCTGGACCAGATGCGCGCCGAGGGCACGCGGTTCCGGCCTGGGGTCGAGGTGGGTCGGGACATCACGTGGACCCAGCTGCAGGTGCGGTACGACGCCGTCGTGGTCGCGGTGGGTGCCTCTGTGCCGCGGCCGTTGCGGGTCCCCGGCGCCGACCTCGCGGGCGTCATGCCTGCCATGGACTACCTGCAGCCGTCGAACGTGGCCGTCCGGCACGGTGCGCGGCCGCCCGAGACGTTCGACGCGGCAGGCAAGCACGTCGTGGTCATCGGGGGTGGCGACACCGGGTCCGACTGCGTCGGGACGGCGCTGAGGCAGGGTGCTGCGTCCGTGACGACGTTGGCGATCGGCCGTCGACCGCCGGCGACCCGCCAGGAGAACCAGCCGTGGCCGACGGACCCTGTGCTCTTCGAGGTGTCCTCCTCGCACGAGGAGGGCGGCGAGCGCGTCTACCTGGCGTCGACGGTCGAGCTGCTCGGCGGGCAGGGCGAGGACGGTGCGCACGTACGTCGGTTGCGCTGGGCGGCGACCAGCTACCTCCAGGACGGTCGTCGGGTCCCGGCGCCCGGCACGGAGCGCGAGCTGCCGGCCGACCTCGTGCTCGTCGCGATGGGCTTCGTCGGGCCGCAGGCCGCGGGCCTGCACGATGAGCTCGGCGCCGTGCTCGACGAACGCGGCGCCGTCGCCCGTGACGACCAGTTCGCGACCACCGTCCCCGGCGTCTTCGTGGCCGGTGACGCCGGGCGTGGGCAGTCGTTGGTGGTCTGGGCGATCGCCGAGGGTCGCGCCGCGGCCGCGGCGGTGGACACCTACCTGCAGGGCAGCACCGAGCTTCCCGCCCCGGTCACGGCCGGGACCCGGGCGCTGCGGCCCTGACTGGCATACCCGACGTCCAGCGACCCCCCGGGGGACGTTCGGGTCCGAACCCCTGAAAGTGGAAGGCTTAGGCTCCCCTCATGCGTAGAGCGAAGATCGTCTGCACGATCGGCCCGGTCACCGAGTCCCCCGAGCAGGTCCAGGCACTGGTCGACGCCGGGATGGATGTTGCTCGGCTGAACCGCAGCCACGGCGACACCGAGGTGCACGAGCGGGTGTACCGGAACGTGCGTGCCGCAGCGGTGGCCTCCGGCCGCTCGGTCGCGGTCCTGGTCGACCTGCAGGGTCCGAAGATCCGGCTCGGCCGGTTCAAGAACGGCAAGGAGATGCTCGCTGTCGGCGACGTCTTCACCATCACGACCGAGGATGTGGTCGGCACCAAGGAGCGTGCCTCCACCACGTTCAAGGGCCTGCCGGGCGATGTGGCACCTGGTGACCCGATCCTCATCGACGACGGCAAGGTGCTCGTACGGGTGACCGCTGTCGAGGGCACCGAGGTGGTCACCCGCGTCGAGGTCCCCGGTCCGATCTCCAACAACAAGGGTCTCAACCTGCCCGGCGTGGCCGTCTCCGTGCCGGCCATGAGCGACAAGGACGAGGAGGACCTGCGCTGGGCCCTCAACATCGGCGCGGACATCATCGCGCTGTCCTTCGTGCGCTCGGCCGCCGACTACGACGACGTGCGCCGGATCATGGAGGAAGAGGGCCGGGTCATCCCGGTCATCGCCAAGATCGAGAAGCCGCAGGCCGTCGACAACCTGGTCGAGATCGTCCGGGCCTTCGACGGCATCATGGTCGCCCGCGGTGACCTGGGCGTCGAGCTGCCGCTCGAGCAGGTGCCGCTGGTCCAGAAGAAGGCCGTCGAGATCGCGCGGCGCAACGCCAAGCCGGTCATCGTCGCCACCCAGGTGCTGGAGTCGATGATCACGAGCCCGCGCCCGACGCGTGCCGAGGCGTCCGACTGCGCGAACGCCGTGCTCGACGGCGCGGATGCGGTCATGCTCTCCGGTGAGACGAGCGTCGGCGACTACCCGATCGAGGCGGTCCGCACGATGGCCCGCATCATCGAGGTCACCGAGGACCTGGGCCGCGACCGGATCGCACCGCTCAAGTCGACCCCCTCGACCCGTGGCGGCGCCGTGACCCGTGCCGCCGTCGAGATCGGCACGAACCTCGCGGTGAAGTACCTGGTGACCTTCACCCAGTCCGGGGACTCGGCGCGTCGCATGTCCCGGCTGCGCCCTGAGATCCCGCTGCTGGCCTTCACCCCGGTCGAGAGCACGCGCAACGTGCTGTCGCTGTCGTGGGGCGTCCAGACTCACCTGGTTCCCCAGGTCGGCAACACCGACGACATGGTGCGCCTCGTCGACCTCACCCTGCGGGCGAACAAGCTCGCCGAGATCGGCGACTACGTGGTGGTCGTGGCCGGGACGCCGGTGGGCGTCATCGGGTCGACCAACACCGTGCTCGTGCACAAGATCGGCGACGAGGACGGCCCGCACCCGCGCCGTTCCTGAGTCCTGACCGCGCGGCCCGCGCGTCTTCCTGGGATCAACGCCCCAGGACGGCGACGCGGGCCGTCGTGCGTGTGCGGGGGGAGGACGCCCAGGGCACGCCGAGGTGCCTGATCTCGACGTCGCGGCCCGACAGCCGTGCGTCGTCGACCGCGGCCTGCATACCCGCGGTGACGCCGAGGTCCGCGTACACGACGGTCGCCTCGGAGAACCGGCCCCACACCTCGCGGATGCGCCGGGCGTCCAGGGAACCGAGGGCCGCGTCCTCGCCCTGCAGGGCGGTCGCCGAGATCGGTGCCTCACCGCGGGCGATCGAGTCGAGGAACGCGGCGCGCTCGTAGCCGGCGTCCGCACCGTGCGGGACCTCGATGACGACACGACGAAGGGTGTTGCCCGCCTCATGGTGCACGGGCAGTCCGTGGGCCACCCGGACGACTCCTTCGTTCACCCCCGTGAGCCGCGAGACCTCGGCGATGAGCGTCTCGCTCAGGGGGCACGCGCCGGTGCAGGGCTGGCTCATGGTCGATGCTCCTTCGCGGGAGGGGACGACGCTGTCGTCCGGCGGGGCGATGTCGACCTATCGGCAGGCGACGGCGAGCCTTGCGCCATCACGGATGAGATGTCCGTCGTACGTGGGGTGGCGGCGGTGGCCGGGCCCTTCGATGGTCGCCACCCGGCGGCCGGTGGCGCGTGACACCTCGTGTGCGGGCCCGGCGGGTCGATGAGCACGGTGACCGAGCGGAGGGAGCGCACGCGTGCGGCTGGACGTCGGTGTGCTCACGGTGGTCACCGTGCTCCTGGTTCTCCTCGCGACCCGTGCGGGCGTCCGTCTGGTCCGGGGCCGTGCGTCGTCGTGGGGTGTCGGGGTCGTCGCGGTGGTCTGGTGGACGGTGCTGGCGGCGGCTGCGGGCCTCGCCGAGGCCGAGCACCAGGTGACCCAGCAGCTGGCGACGTCGGTGACCGTGATGGTGTCGGGGCGCCCCGGTGCCGTCGCCCGGTGCGCACGTCGCACCACGGACATGCTCGACGTGTCGGGCAACGCCGGTTCGGTGAGCTGGGACACCCCGGACGTCGCCCGGTTGCGGGCGGACACCTGTGCCGCGCTGTGGTCCTGGGTCATGTCGGACAAGACGCACCCCACGACCGATCAGGTGGTCGCGCTCCACGTGCTGGCGCACGAGGCGGTGCACGTCGGCGGCGAGCGTGCCGAAGCCACCACCGAGTGCGTGGCCATGGGCTGGGATGCCACGGTGGCGCGGGCCCTGGGCGCGTCTGATGCGGTTGCGGAGCAGATCGCCACGGCGTACCGCGAGCAGGTGTACCCGACCATGCCGGACGAGTACCGAGGCGCCTGCTGATCGGACCGCATCCCACGTCCTGCGTGCGACGGACGAGGTCCGGGCTGACAGAGGGTGCCGGGGACGGTTGACTGGTCCGATGCCTGAGCGCCCGCCCTCCGTCGTCCTGGCCGCGGCCGACCGCCACCTCACGGCTGTGCAGCCGATGCGGCGCGAGCTGTTCATGGCGCGTCTGGAGCGGTGGTGGCCCGATCTGGTGGCGGGTGTGCAGACGGTCTACCCGGGTGAGCCGGGGGAGCAGCTGGTGGCCCGGCTGGTCGGTGCGGCGGCGGCCGCCTTCGCGGACCGTGACCCCGAGCTGGCTCATCTCGACCTGGTGCGCACGCTCGACCCGCAGTGGTTCCAGTCGCCGACCATGGTGGGCTACGCGGCCTATGCCGAGCGGTTCGCGGGCGACCTGCGCGGGGTGGCGGCGCAGGTGGACTACCTGCGGGAGCTCGGGGTGACCTACCTGCACCTCATGCCGCTGCTGGCGACGCGGGAGGGGGACAACGACGGCGGGTACGCCGTCACCGACTACCGGACGGTGCGCCCGGACCTCGGCACGATGACCGATCTGCGTGCGCTGGCCCGCACGTTGCGCGCACACGGCATCTCGCTGGTGCTCGACCTGGTGCTCAACCACGTCGCGCGGGAGCACGCATGGGCGGTCGCGGCCCGCGCGGGGGACGAGCGCCGGCGCGCGTACTTCCACGTGTTCGCCGACCGCACGGAGCCGGACCGCTTCGAGGAGACGTTGCCCGAGGTGTTCCCCGACTTCGCCCCCGGCAGCTTCACCTGGGACGACGAGCTGTCCGGCTGGGTCTGGACCACGTTCAACTCCTGGCAGTGGGACGTGAACTGGGCGAACCCGGAGGTCTTCGCCGAGTACGCCGAGGTGCTGCTGGGGCTGGCCAACGAGGGTGTCGAGGTGTTCCGGCTGGATGCGATCGCGTTCCTGTGGAAGCGACCGGGCACGATGTGCCAGAACGAGCCCGAGGTGCACGCGATCACCCAGGCGCTGCGGGCGTTGACCCGGATCGCCTGTCCGGCGGTGGTCTTCAAGGCCGAGGCGATCGTCGCCCCGGGTGACCTGGTGCACTATCTGGGCACCGGTGCCCACTACGGCAAGGTGAGCGATCTGGCCTACCACAACAGCGTGATGGTGCAGATCTGGTCGATGCTCGCGGCCCAGGACGTCCGCCTGGCCGAGCGTGCGCTGGCGACCCTGCCGGCGACGCCGTCGACCACGGCCTGGATCACGTACGTGCGCTGCCACGACGACATCGGCTGGGCGATCGACGACGGGGATGCGGCCGCCGTCGGTCTGTCGGGGTTCGCGCACCGCGCGTTCCTCTCGGACTGGTACAGCGGGACGTTCCCGGGGTCGACGGCGCGCGGGCTGGTGTTCCAGGAGAACCCGGCGACCGGTGACCGTCGGATCAGCGGCACGGCGGCGAGCCTGGTGGGGCTCGAGCACGCGCGGGAGGTCGATGATGCGCAGGCCGTGGCGGCCGGCATCGACCGGCTGCTGCTGGCCCATGCGGTCACCTTCGGCTGGGGCGGTATCCCGGTGGTCTGGTCCGGTGACGAGCTGGCTCAGCCGAACGACCCTGCCTGGGCCGACGAACCGGGGCACGCCGGCGACAACCGGTGGGCGCACCGTCCGCGGCTCGACCGCGGGTCCATGGCCCGCAGGCACGTGGACGGAACCGTCGAGTGCCGGGTGTTCGAGGGGCTGCAGCGGCTGGCTCGGGTCCGGGCCGCGCTTCCCCAGCTGCACGCCGCCACGCCGGTCCAGGTGCTGGCGACCGAAGACCCGGGGGTGCTTGCGGTGCTTCGCGCACATCCGCTCGGCCCGCTGCTCATGCTGGTGAACGTCACCTGGTCGTGGCGACCGTTCGCGGGGTGGCGCCTGCGCGAGCTCGGTCTGGTGCCGGCCCACGACGCTCTGGCGGATTTCCAGGTGGCTCCTGCCGACGACGACAACCTGTGGTTGCCGCCGCTGACGGTCCGGTGGCTGGTCGGCAACTGACACCGCGGACCGCGCCTCGCCGTCGTGGTCGCCCGACGCACGGATCAATACCCTGGGGGGTATACGATCGGCTCTCCCGACCACGAGGAGACAGTCATGTGTCGAGCAGTGAGCTGCCGCAAGTGCGGCAAGACGACCTGGGCCGGCTGCGGTCAGCACGTCGACCAGGTCCTGCGCGGGGTGCCGAAGTCCCAGCGGTGCGCCGGACACGAGAACGACCCCGCGGAGCCCGGCTTCCTCGCCCGGCTCTTCGGGCGTCGCTGAGCGGGCGACCGATGGCCTCCTCGGGTGCGTCGACGCCGATCGACCAGGGCAAGGTGCTCAACCGGCTGCGTCGCGCACAGGGCCAGCTCGCGTCGGTGGTCGATGCGGTGGAGGCCGGCGGCGACTGCCGTGATGTCGTCGTCCAGCTGGCCGCCGTGTCGAAGGCCCTCGACCGGGCCGGGTTCGCGATCGTCGCGCTCGCGATGCGTGGCTGCCTCACCGTGCCCGAGGGGGAGCAGAACGACGGGCCGACGGTCGAAGAGCTCGAGAAGCTGTTCCTGTCGCTGTCCTGAGCGGGTGTGGGACCGAGCCGCGCCTGGGCTGCTGGGCGGGCTCCGGTCGGCGTGCGGGTCCCGGTCGGCGGGCGGGCTCCTGGCCATGAGCGCCGTGATGGTGCCCCGAGCGAGATTCGAACTCGCACGGCCGTTAGGAACGACTAGGAACCGAGTGGCCGGGAACTCACGAGTTACCAGGTCAGGACCCTGATCTAGCGGAACCACTACCAACCACGCGGAACCCCGTGTACCGTCTTCTGTGACACGTAGTGACACGGGGGGATGAGTTGGCCAGCAAGCGCAGCGGGTTCGGGCAGGTGACCAAGCTGCCGTCCGGTCGGTGGCGCGCCCGCTACACCGTCCCCGGCAGCACCCAGCTGTGGGTGAACGCTCCGATGACGTTCACGAAGAAGGACGACGCCGAGACGTGGCTGGCACGCCAGCGCGCCGACATCGCGGACGGGATCGTCCGGCCCAAGACGGTGTCGTCGAGGATCGCGCTGCGCCAGTACGCCACGGGCTGGCTCGAGGAGCGCCGCAACTCCCGGGGAGAGCCGCTGCGGCCCTCGACCCTCAGGACGTACGAGCAGTACCTGACGAAGTACATCTACCCCACCCTCGGGGACGTCGCGCTGCCCAAGATCACCGCCGACACGGTGAAGGCATGGCACCGGGACCTGGCGCCCGGCAAGCCGACGATCCGCGCCCTGGTCTACGCGTTCCTCCGGAGCATGCTCGCGACGGCCGTCGAGGACGAGATCATCGCCGCCAACCCCTGCCGCATCCGCGGCGCCGGTTCGACCAGGCCCGCCGCCCGCAAGGCCATCGCCACCCCTGCCCAGGTCGACGAGCTTGCTTCAGCGATGCCCGAGCGCCTGGCGCTCGCGGTCCTGCTGGGTGCCTGGTGCCAGGTCCGCAACGGCGAGGCCATGGAGCTGCGCCGCAAGGACGTCACGCCCGCGGCCCTCTCGATCAGTCGGGGCGTCACCTGGGCGAACGGCCAGCCGCACGTCGGGCCCCCGAAGACGGGCGCCGGTGTGCGGGTCATCGCAGTCCCGCCGCACCTGGCGCAGCCCATCACCGACCACCTCAAGCACCACGCCAACCCGGGCCCCGACGGGCTGCTGTTCCCCGCGGCCCCGGGGCGCGACCGGCAGATGCACCAGTCGACGTTCAGTTACTACCTCGCCGAGGCCGTCAAGAAGACGACGCTGCCGGCCGGGTTCCGCTTCCACTGGCTCCGGCACACGGGCCTCACCTGGGCGGCCCAGACCGGCGCCACCGTCGGTGAGCTACGGGCCCGGGCAGGACACTCGACCCCCAACATCGCGATGCTCTACCAGCACGCCACGACCACCCGAGACCAGGCGCTCGCCGCCGCCCTGTCCAAGATCGCCACGGGGGGTGATGAGTCGGGCGCGCGCTGAGCGTGAACCCATGAACGACCCCGGCGCGGTGTAGCCGCACCGCGCCGGGGTCTAGAGCCCCAACCTGAACAACCAGGAGGAACCCATGAGCACGACCCTAACGACGACTACCCCCGGCACGCGCACGTTGCCCCAGCTCCACGGGCTCCGCGGTTCGGAGGTGACGATCACCTTCGAGGACGGCACGGTGGCGATCTACCTGCCCGATGGGCCCCGCCTGCTGTTCGCGGTCGACGCGTTCCTGCTCGCGTTCCTCGGTGCTGGCGGCATGGACGTGCCGGCGGTGACCCGGTGAGCGCGGCGACGGTCGAGCGGGTCGACGACGTGCAGATCGCCGCCCGGATGCGGGTTCCGGGGTGGGCCGCCAAGACTGAGAAGTGGGACGTCGACTGCGACGGGACCATGGACCGGACGATCAACGGTCCCGATCGCACGGTGCGCACGTGCAAGATCCCCAACTGCGAGGCCGCGTTCGTGACGCTGCACCTTCGCGAGGACCAGTCCACGAAGCCGGCGTTGTCGGCGCCGCCCAACATCGAGGTGCTGATCGCCAGTCAGATCGACACCCTTCCCGAGTTCTCGTTCAACCTGAACGAGGCGACGGCCCGCGACATGGCGGCGGGTCTGTACGAGCTGGCCGACCACCTCGCGGCTGCCACCGGGGATGTGCGTGGCCCGGCCGACCGCGAGCACGGCGCTACCCAGCGGGCTGTGACCGCGACCGTGCGGCGCATCCTGAAGGACAGGGGCATCCGGCACAGCGAGTTCGCCATCTCGATCGCCTACGACCCGACCGAGCTGTCGGCGTTGATGACGGGCGCGACCCGGATGGACATCGAGGACGTCGACCGGTTCGCCACCGCTCTGGGCCTCGACCCGTTCGAGCTGCTCAGCACCGCCATGGGGGTGGAGTAGCAGATACCTACCCACCCGCACGAACACGACGCCCTTGCCATCGGCAGGGGCGTCGTGGCGTTGCGACCCACTCGTGGACTTGATGTCCACGAGTTCCGCTCCGGCCAAGATCCTCACCGATGGCTTCCGCGCCGTCAGCCGTGCCGAGTTTGAGACCGACATCCTGTCGGTCAGTTCCATGGGCCGTCGAACCCCGGCGCTGTCACGCCTTACCTGTGCGCGACCCTGTGGACAGCCGGGGATAGGGGGCGAAGGGGTGGCTAACGGTTCCTCGGCGATCAGCGTTTCCGCAGGTCAGAGGCCTACATCGTGAGATGTACTCCCTGCGGCCTCCGCTTCGTAAGGCGCCCGAAAATGGCCTCTGACCTGCGGAAACGCTGATTGTTGGCTACACCCGGATTCACTCTTTCGGGTGAACTTTGGTGTTGACGGGGCGTGTCCACGCCGCCGCTCTACAGCGCTCTACAGCGCTCTACAGCGCACCTGCGCCGCACCGTCGCGCACGTGCGCGGCCATCGGCCAGGGGCTCGACGCTGTGGATGGGTCGACCAGCGGATTTCTGCGCTACCCGGCCGGAACAACCTCGATGTAACTTCATTCATGCCCGAGCCGCCAGGTTCGGACATAGAGCGGCCCCACTCGATTCCCCGTGTTGACGCACGAGGGAGCAGGGCCGCAACTCCGGCTAGGGAGCATGCCCATGTTCGCAC
>JAKLPK010000074.1 GCA_022013895.1 Cellulomonas sp.
CCGTGGTGCTCAAACCCGACTCGACCACCCCGTTCACCGCCCTGCTCGCGGTGTCCTGGCTGCGTGAGGCCGGGCTGCCGCGCGACGTGTTCCAGGTGGTCACGGGCGCGGGCGCGACGCTCGGCGACCCGCTCGTCGACCACGTCGACTACGTGATGTTCACCGGGTCCACGGCCACCGGGCGGCATGTGGCCGAACGCGCCGCGGCGAACCTCATCGGCTGCTCGGCCGAGCTGGGCGGCAAGAACGCCCTGGTCGTGCTGGACGACGTGGACGTGGCGGCGGCGCTCGACGGGGTGGTGAACGCCTGCTTCTCCAACTCCGGGCAGCTGTGCATCTCGATCGAGCGGGTGCTGGTGGCAGATGCGGTCTACGACGCGTTCGTCCCGGCGCTCGTCGAGCGGGTGAAGGCGATGCGGCTGGGCGCCTCGTACGGGTACGACGTGGAGATGGGCTCGCTCGTCTCGGCCTCGCAGCTGGCCACCGTGACCGCGCACGTGGACGACGCCGTCGCGCACGGCGCCCGGGTGCTCGCCGGTGGCCGCGCCCGCCCCGATCTGGGCCCGTACTTCTACGAGCCCACGCTGCTGGCCGACGTCGACGAGTCGATGACGGTGTGCCGTTCGGAGACCTTCGGACCCGTCGTGAGCATCTACCGCGTGGCCGACGACGACGAGGCGGTGGCTCGCGCCAACGACACCGACTACGGCCTGAACTCGAGCGTGTGGGGGCGCCCGGCGCACGCCCGCCGGGTCGCCGAACGGCTGCGGACGGGCACGGTGAACATCAACGACGGCTACGCACCGGCGTGGGCGTCGCACGATGCGCCGATGGGCGGGTTCGGCGTCTCCGGCCTGGGCCGGCGGCACGGGCGCGAGGGCATCACCAAGTACACCGAACCGCAGACCATCGCCGAGCAGGGCCGCCTGCTCAAGATGTACCCGACCGGCCCCCTGACGCCGGGGCGCTACCACGCGCTCATGCGCTGGGCCGTGCCGGTGCTGGACAAGATCCGCTGAGGAGGCGCGACATGGGCAAGGGCATCGCACTGTCCGGTGCACGGGTGCTGGTCACCGGTGGCGGCAACGGCATCGGGCGGCTGATGTCGCTCGGTGCGGCCGAACGCGGCGCGTCGGTGGTGATCTGGGACCGGGACGGCGCGCGGGCGCAGGCCGTGCGCGACGAGATCCGCGCGCGCGGCGGGTCGGCCGAGCACGCCGTCGTCGATGTGACGGACATCGAGGCCGTCAAGGCGGCCGCAGCGACCACCGCACCTGTCGATGTGCTGGTGAACAACGCCGGGGTGGTGGCCGGCAAACGTCTGCTGGAGGCGAGCGAGGCGGAGATCCGTCGCACGTTCGAGGTCAACACCCTCGCGCTGTACTGGGTGACCCGGGCGTTCCTGCCGGGCATGGTCGCCCGCCGCCGCGGCACAGTGGTCACGGTGTCGAGCGCCGCGGGGCTGGTCGGCGTCGCGCAGCAGACCGACTACTCGGCGAGCAAGTTCGCGGCGTTCGGGTTCGCCGAGTCGCTGCGCGCCGAGCTGCGGCTCGACCAGACCGGAGTGCACTCGCTCGTCGTCTGCCCGTACTACATCGACACCGGCATGTTCGACGGCGTGCACACCAAGTGGCCGCTGCTCCTGCCGATCCTGGCCGAGCGGCACGTGGCCACCAAGGTGCTGGACTCGATCGAGAAGGGGCGCGCACTGCTCGTCATGCCGCCGCTGGCCCGGACCATCCCGCTGCTGCGGGCGCTGCCGGTGCGCGCGTTCGATGCGGTCGCCGATCTGCTCGGGGTGAACCAGACGATGGCCGGGTTCACCGGGCGCCCCGGCGACCGGGCCGGGGACGCGCCCGGTCGCGTCGGCGTCTGACGGTGAGCAGGCCCGTCGTCGCGTTCGACCTCGACGGGGTGCTGCTGCGCACGGACAGCTTCACCCGACTGGTGATCGTGCGTCTGACGGGATCACCGGCGCGGCTGCTGGAAGGGATCGTGCTCAGCCCGCTGCTGCTGGGGCTGGCGGCGTTCCGGACCACCCGGGCGCGGGCGTTCGCGCTGTCCGCACGGGTGGCGCTGCGCGGTCTGGACGAGCCGGGCTACATCGCGCTCGCAGCCCGGGTCGGCGCCCAGCTCGCGGCCCCGGGCGGCCCGGTGATGGTCGACGGGGTGGCGACCGTCCGTGCGCACCAGGCCGCGGGCGCCCACGTCGTCGTGGTCACGGCGAGCGAGCACCACCTGGCCCGGGCGTTCCTGGACGCGGCCGGGCTGGCCGAGGTCGACCTGCTGGCCTCCGGCCTCGGGCACGGCGACCGGTTCGGCCGGGACGCGCGGCACAACCGCAGCGAGCACAAGGTGGCCGCGCTGCGTGCCGCCGGGCTGACGGAGGTGCAGGTGGCCTACTCCGACTCGCTCTCGGACCTGCCGCTGCTCGCCGACGCGGCACGCGCCGTGCTCGTCAACCCCTCGCGCCGGGTGCTCGCGGCCGCGACCCGGCGGCTGGGGACGCCGCCCGACGTGGTGCGCTGGCGTTGAGGCCGCACGACGTCGGCGGGCCCCGCCGGAACCGGTTTGGGCGGGACCGCCGGGGCCTGTACCCTGGTCGTCGGCCTGTTGGCCACGCGCCCGTAGCTCAATGGATAGAGCATCTGACTACGGATCAGAAGGTTGGGGTTTCGAGTACCTCCGGGCGCACTC
>JAKLPK010000075.1 GCA_022013895.1 Cellulomonas sp.
ACGCCCGGTCCCATCCCGAACCCGGAAGCTAAGCCCTTCAGCGCCGATGGTACTGCACCCGCCAGGGTGTGGGAGAGTAGGACGCCGCCGAACATCATTCACCGAGAGCCCTTCGCGAAAGCGAAGGGCTCTCGGCATTTCTAGACAACACTGATACACCGGTGCGCTGGCATTTGCTGGCCCAGCAACCCCATCGGCTCGACCCCAGGCCACAGCGAAGTCCCCGGACCCCATCGGGGCGTCGCGCGTCGGAGGCCCGCGGACGCAGATCCGGGCGGGGTCTGGGAGACTGTGGCAGGACCTATGAGGAGCGATACACACGTGAACACAGAGGACGAGCGGACACCCCGGAACCGGAGCGGTTCTGGCGGGGATTCGGCATCCGATCAGAGCTCGTCCCGTCCGGCTGCGCGCTCGGGCTACCAGGGCGGACGCGATGCGAGTCGGGGGGCCGGAGCCCCGGGCGCTGGTGGACGTGGGCAGGCTCCTGACCGGCAGAGTCGTGGTGGGGCTTCTCGTGACGGACAGCGCGACAATCCTCGTGGTGCGACGGGTGGTACGGGCGGTCGTGGCGCCGGCTCCGGGTATGGCGGGTCGACCGACCGGGGTCGCGCGGGCGGCTTCCGGGCGCCGGCTGGTGGGTCGCAGAACCCGCGGGCGGCCAGCGGCTCGGGTTCCGGTCGGCCCGGAACGTCGGGCGGTGCGCCGGCCCGCGGTGAGCGGAGCAGCGACGCGGGACGGGGCAACGCGGGTCAGTCCCGCACCGGCTCGGGGCGCCAGGCGGGGGGCTGGGGATCGAGCGGCCCGGGCGGTTCCCGTCGCGCTCCGGGCGAGTCCGGTTCCCAGGGTGCAGACCGGACCCGTCCCTGGGAAGGCCGCGAGGCGTCCGGGGGCTGGCAGGGACGCCCCGCCCGTTCGGGCGACGGCGGCGGCGACACCCGCGGCGCCGGTCGGCCGGCCGGGGCGGCGCGACCCGAGGACGGGGGCCGCTCGCAGGGGTTCGTTCGCGGTGCGTCGAGGTCCGCGGGTCCTCGTGGTGCCGGAGCAGGCGGCGCGAACCTCGGTGGCGACCGTTCGCAGGGCTGGGGCGGAGCTCCGAGGACCGCAGGTCCGCGGTCGACGCCGGACCGTGAACGTGGCTCTGGCGGTTCGTGGCGTGACGCTCAGTCCAGCGCTGGTCGATCTGACGATCGCCCGCGCGACGACCGCTGGCGTGACGACCGTGCCGGGGGCGAGCGTCCGCGTAACGACCGTGCCGGGGCGTACCGGTCTGGCACGGGCGGGCGGCCTTGGTCGGGGGGCGGCGACCGCCGTGAGCCGCGTTCGGAGAACGAGGCGCGCGACCGTCGACCGGCGCAGGATCGTTCCGCGGACCGTCCGGTTCGCAGCGATCGTGGGGCGCGCCCGCCGGTCGACCGGCGGGATGACCGAGCGGGTTCTGGTCGTGCTGATGGCCGCTCCGCAGCCGAGGCCGCGCGGCCCCCGGAGCATCGCGATGGACGATCGCCGCAGTCCCGGGACGGGCGTCCCGGCTCCGTGCGTCGGGACGGTCCTCCGACTGCCGATCGTCGTCCTCCGACTGCCGATCGTCGCGACGGGCGTGCCGCAGGAGATCGGCGCGAGAGCGGTCGTCCTGGGGCAGCCGGGCGGCCCGCCCGTGCGGGTGGTGCGCGTTTCGAACGACAGGACGCGCCCATGACCCGTGCCGACGAGCTGGCACGTGCGGCCGCCGATGCCCGGCGTGCGCTTCGCGAGTCTGAGCCTGAGCTGCCGGACGATGCGCTGTTCTCCGACCTCGACCGGGACGTGCGAGGTCGGCTGCGGACGTTGAGCAAGGAGAACGCCGAGACGGTAGGACGTCACCTGGTCATGGTCGGACGGCTGATCGACTCCGATCCGGAGACCGCCTACCTGCACGCACAGGCAGCGGTCCGTCGCGCGGGCCGGGTGGACGTGGCGCGTGAGGCCGCCGGACTGGCGGCCTACCGCACCGGACGTTTCGCTGAGGCGCTGCGTGAGCTGCGCACCGTGCGTCGGTTGTCCGGTTCGGCGGAGCATCTTGCGGTCATCGCCGATGCCGAGCGGGGCCTTGGTCGTCCCGAGCGCGCGCTGGCACTCGCGCAGGACCCGGACGTGGCGTCGCTCTCGCCGGAGGCGGCGGTCGAGCTGGCGATCGTGCTGAGCGGTGCGCGCCTTGACCTGCACGAACCCGAGGCTGCGGTGGCCGTCCTCTCCTCGGCGGGGGTGCGGGCGGCCGAGGGGCAGCTCGCTGTCAGGGTCGCCCAGGCCCGTGCTGTTGCGCTCGAGGCGGCCGGTCATGTGGAGCGGTCACGGGCGGAGCTGGTGGGCGTGCCCGAGGCGGCTGCGGCCGACGATGAGGACCTCGACGTGATCGTCTTCGACCTGGAGGACCAGGATGAGGCCGACGAGGAGGCTGGGGACGCCGGCCCGGTGCAGCCGGGATCGACCGGGACTGCGCTGGACGGGACGGACGAGCAGGAGGAGCAGGCGTGAAGCTCGGTCTCGAGGCATGCGACCGACCGCTGAGCGTCGCGTACGACCTGGCGCTCGTCGACCTCGACGGGGTGACGTATCGGGGCCACCTGCCCATCGACGGCGCCGCACCGGCGTTGGCGGGCGCACGCGAGGCCGGGATGCGGGTGCTGTTCGTCACGAACAACGCCTCCCGCGAGCCGCAGACCGTCGCCGACCAGCTCGTGGGTCTGGGTATCGCGGCACAGCCTCAGGAGATTCTCACAGCGGCACAGGCGGCGGCCCTCACGCTGCGCGCCCGGCTCGAACCGGGTGTGAAGGTGCTGGTCGTGGGGGCGCAGGGGTTGCGAACGGCAGTTGCCGCGGAAGGTTTCGTCGTCGTGGACTCGGCTGACGACGGTCCCGCGGCCGTCGTCCAGGGCTTCGGGCCGCAGCTGGGCTGGGCGGAGCTGGCCGAGGCGTCGTACGCGATCGCCGCCGGGGCCTGGTACGTCGCGTCCAACCTCGACAAGAGCCTGCCGACCGCCCGTGGGTACGCCCCGGGAACGGGGCCCTCGTCGCGGCTGTGGTCGCTGCCACCGGGGTCGAGCCGGACAGCTCGGGCAAACCGTCGCCCGAGCTCTACCGGATCGGTGTCGAGCGGGCCGGCGGGAAGAGACCGCTGGTGGTCGGCGACCGGCTGGACACCGATCTGGCGGGTGCGCGGGCGGGCGGCCTTCCGGGACTGCACGTGCTCACGGGGGTGAGCAGCGGGCGCGACGACGTCCTTGCCGGCCCGCACGAGCGGCCGACGTTCGTGGGCGCCGATCTGCGGGCGCTGCTCGACCCGCACCCCGTGCCGACCCCGGGTGCCGAGGACTGGTGGGTCTGCCGCGAGGCGGGTGCTCGGGTCCGTGACGGTGCGCTCGAGCTGCACGGCGATCCCGCCGACCTGGACGTCCTACGGGCGGCGTGCGCCGCTGCGTGGGCGACGGTCGACACCGGCGGGACGGTTGACGCATCGACGGTCCCCGACCTGGGTCCTCGTCCACACTGAGCTTCGTCCACACCGGGCCCCGCCCAGACGGAGCCCCGCCCCACCGGGGCTCGTCCACACCGGGGTTCGTCCACACCCACCGCGCCCGGGGCGACGGTCGCGTCGGTGGTGGCCGGTAGCGTGGTGGTTCGTAGGCGGATCAACGGAGGTGCGGTGGACGAGATGACGGATGCGGACCACCCGACGGACAGTGCCGACCTGCCGACCACCGGCGACCGCGAAGTCGACGGGGTCCTCGCGCGCCTGGCCGACGTCGCCGACCAGCCGCTGCGTGCTCATGTGGCGGCGTTCGACGCTGTCCACACCGGGCTGCAGGACCGCCTTGCCGAGGCCGACGGGGCGGTTCGGTGAGCGCACGCCTGGATGTCGTCCTCGTCGCCCGAGGACTGGCCCGCTCCCGGCGGCACGCCGGGGAGCTGGTGCACGCCGGGCGGGTAGCGGTGGACGGAACGACCGCGCGCAGACCAGCGGTCCCGGTCGACCCTGCGGCACCGGTCGAGGTGCTGGCCGATCCGCTCGACCAGGGCTTCGCCTCCCGGGCCGCGCACAAGCTCGAGGGCGCGTTCCAGGCATGGGGGACCGAGGGCCCCACGGTCGACGGCGTGGACTGCCTCGACGTCGGCGCCAGCACGGGTGGGTTCACCGATGTCCTGCTCCGTCGTGGCGCACGGCACATCGTCGCGATCGATGTCGGTCACGGGCAGCTGGTCGAGCGCCTGGTGAACGATCCGCGCGTGGAGCTGCGGGAGGGCGTCAACGCACGACATCTGCGAGCCGGTGACGTCGATCCGGCGCCCGGGCTGGTGGTCGCCGACCTGTCGTTCATCTCGTTGCGACTGGTGCTGCCCGCCATGGTCGCGGTGGCCCGGCCGGGCGCCGAGCTCGTGGTTCTGGTGAAGCCCCAGTTCGAGGTCGGCCGTGAACGGCTCGGACCGGGTGGGGTGGTGCGTGACCGAGAGCTGCACCGGGCTGCGCTCGGTGACGTGGTGACGTGCGCGCACGAGTCCGGTGCCGTCGTGCGTGGGTTGCGGGCCAGCACGCTGCCCGGGCCGGCGGGCAACCTGGAGTACCCGCTGTGGCTGAGCCTCGCGTCGGAACCCGAACCTGATGTCGCGGCGCTGATCGACCATGTCGTCGGTGGTCAGGGATGAACCCGCGCGCGATCGTCGTCACCCATCGGCGGCGGCAGGAGGCGATCGACGCCACCACGGTGGTGCTGCGTGAGCTCGCTGCGGCCGGGGTCGAGCCCGTGCTCGTCACGGATGAGGACACCGTGGCCGACCTCGGGGTCTTCTCGCTGGCTGTGGTGCTCGGCGGAGACGGGACCATTCTGCGCGCGGCCGAGCTGACCCGGGACATCGGTGTGCCGTTGCTGGGCGTGAACCTCGGGCACGTCGGCTTCCTTGCCGCCATCGAACCGGACGATGTGGCCGATGCGGTGCGGCGGCTGACCTCGGGAGACTTCGAGGTCGAGGAACGCCACACCATCGATGTCCACGTCACCCATGTCGACGGGTCCACCTGGGACGGCTGGGCCCTCAACGAGGCGGCGCTGGAGAAGACGGACCCGGCGCGCATGGTGGAGGTGCTGGTCGAGGTCGACGCCCGACCGCTGGAGACGTTCGGCTGCGACGGGATCGTGGTCGCCACCCCGACCGGCTCCACAGCGCACGCCTTCTCCGGTGGGGGACCCGTGGTGTGGCCCGATGTCGAGGGCACCATCGTCGTGCCGATCGCCGCCCACGCGCTGTTCGCCCGCCCCCTCGTGGTCGGGCCGCACAGCCTGGTGGCGCTCGAGGTCACCGCGGAGACGTCCTCGGGTGCGCTGCTGACCTGTGACGGCCGACGGGCGTGCCCGGTCGGGCCGGGTGACCGCATCGAGGTGCGGGGGCACGGGACCCCGGTCCGTCTCGCGCGGCTGACCCCCGCCCCGTTCACGACCCGGCTGGTGCACAAGTTCGCGCTGTCCGTCGAGGGGTGGCGCGGCCGGCCGCCCGGGCGTCCCTCGTGATCAGCGAGCTGCGGATCGCCGACCTCGGGGTGATCGCGGACGCGCAGGTGCAGCTGCACCCCGGTCTGACCGTGCTGACCGGCGAGACCGGCGCCGGCAAGACGATGGTGCTGACCGCCCTTCGGCTGCTGCTCGGTGGTCGCGCGGATGCCGCGTTGGTGCGACCTCAGGCGGCCTCGGCGAGCGTCGAGGGCAGGGTTGAGCTGCCGGCCGGCGCGGCCGCCCTCACGCTCGCGCAGGACGCCGGTGCCCAGCTCGACGACGACGGTTCGTTGCTGCTGGTCCGGACCGTGACGGCGGGGACCGACGGCGGTCCGGGGCGTTCGCGGGCCTACCTCGGGGGTCGATCGGTGCCGCAGGCCGTGCTCGCCGAGCTCGCCAGCAGCATCGTCACCGTGCACGGGCAGGCGGACCAGGCTCGGCTGCGCTCACCGGCGCGGCAGCGTGAGGCGCTCGACGCGTTCTGCGGCGTGGCGCACGCCGAGCTCCTCGCCGAGCACCGTGAGCTGTGGGCGGCCCGCTCACAGGTCTCGACCGAGCTCGCCGACCTGGTGACGCGGGCCACCGAACGGGCTCGTGAGGCCGAGCTGTTGCGGCTCGGCCTGGCGGAGGTGGAACGCATCGCCCCGACGCCCCGGGAAGACGTGGCACTGGTCGAGCTGGTCGAACGGCTCTCCCACGCGGAAGATCTGAGATCCGCCGCCGTCCTGGCCCACGAGGCGCTCGCCGGGGATGACGAGGCGCGGCCCGGCGCCGGCCTCGCGGTCGACAGCGCGTTGCGGGCGTTGCAGCATGCCGCGGTGCACGACCCCACGCTCGGTCCGTTGGCCACCCGGGTCGCCGAGATCGGGTACCTGCTCGCCGATGCGGCGACCGATCTGTCCGGCTACCTGGACGGGGTGCAGGCGGACCCGCAGGGGCTGGAACGTGCCCAGCAGCGCCGTGCCGAGCTGGCCACCCTCACCCGCGCCTACGGCTCGGACGTGGACCAGGTGCTGGCGTGGGCGGGTGAGGCCGGGCTTCGACTGGCCGAGCTCGACGGTGGTCAGGACACGATCGACCTGCTCGCGGCACGCCTCGCCGACCTCGACCGGGCGGTGGCGCAGGCGCAGAGCCGGATCAGCGAGGGTCGCCGGGCGGGTGCGCAGCGTCTCGCGCAGGCGGTCACCGCCGAGCTCGCCGGGCTCGCGATGGCCGGTGCCCACCTCGAGCTCGCCGTGCGGCCGGCCGAGCCGTCGGCGCACGGAGCCGATGAGGTGGAGATGCTCCTGGTCGCCCATCCCGGTGCGCCGGCGCTGCCGCTGGCGCGCAGCGCCTCGGGCGGTGAGCTGTCCCGCGTCATGCTCGCGCTGGAGGTGAGCCTGGCGGGGGCGACGGCCACGGGCGCCGCGGGCACGACCTTCGTGTTCGACGAGGTCGATGCCGGGGTCGGCGGTCGGGCGGCGCTCGAGGTGGGTCGCCGCCTCGCGGCCCTGGCCGCGACGGCCCAGGTGCTCGTCGTCACCCATCTGGCGCAGGTGGCGGCCTTCGCCGACCGTCATCTCGTGGTCACCAAGTCGACCTCCGACGGCGCCGAGGTCGTCACGGCCTCCGGTGTCCGGGTGGTCGACGGGCCGCAGCGGGTGGCCGAGCTCGCGCGCATGCTGTCCGGCCAAGAGACCTCCGCCACAGCCCTCGCCCACGCCGCCGAGCTCCTGGGGCTCGCCGACGTGGGACGATGAACCTCGATGAGAGTGTTCCAGCGTAAGCAGACCCACCATGCCCAGACCGGCATCGTCGTCGGCCCGGCCCGGGTCGACGCCCGGACCAAGTCCCTGACCAAACGACTTCGACCGGGTGACGTCGCCGTCATCGACCACCTCGACCTGGACCGTGTCTCGGCCGAAGCCTTGGTCGCGTGCCGACCCGCGGCGGTCCTCAACGCCTCCCGGTCGACCTCGGGGCGTTACCCGAACCTCGGTCCGGAGATCCTGGTCGAGGCCGGGATCCCGCTCATCGACGATCTGGGACCCGACGTCATGGCGGTGCCCGAGGGCCGTGAGCTCCACCTCGAGGGCGGTGCTGTCCACGACGGTGAGCAGCTGGTCGCGGAGGGCGTCGCCCAGGACGCGGGCACGGTCGCCGCGGCGCTGGAGGATGCGCGCGCCGGGCTGTCGAGCCAGCTCGAGTCGTTCGCGGCCAACACGATGGACTACCTGCGCCGCGAGCGCGCGCTGCTGCTCGACGGTGTCGGGGTCCCGGACATCGCGACGGTCATCGACGGCCGCCACGTGCTGATCGTCGTGCGCGGCTACCACTACAAGGACGACCTGGTCACGTTGCGCTCGTACATCCGCGAGTGCCGGCCGGTGCTCATCGGGGTCGACGGCGGCGCCGACGCGATCCTCGAGGCCGGCTGGCGGCCCCAGATGATCGTCGGGGACATGGACTCCGTCTCCGACAAGGCGCTCACCTGCGGCGCCGAGGTGGTGGTGCACGCCTACCGGGACGGCCGCGCGCCCGGCCTCAGCCGGGTCGAGCAGCTCGGCGTCCCGTACGTGCTCTTTCCCGCCACGGGGACCAGCGAGGACGTCGCCATGCTGCTGGCCGACGACAAGGGTGCCGAGCTCATCGTCGCCGTCGGCACGCACGCGACCCTGGTCGAGTTCCTCGACAAGGGGCGTTCGGGGATGGCCAGCACCTTCCTCACGAGGCTGCGGGTCGGTGGCAAGCTCGTCGATGCCAAGGGCGTCTCGCGCCTGTACCGCCAACGAATCTCGAACCTGCAGCTTGTGGCGCTCGTCGCCTCCGGCCTGGTGGCCCTGTTCATCGCGCTGGCCTCCACCGCTGCCGGGCAGACCCTGCTCGGCCTGGGCGGGGCGCGCTGGGACGACCTGATCTCCTGGGTGGTCGGCCTGTTCACCAGTGCCCGCTAACCCATCCTCCGACCGAGACCGAGAGCTGTTCACGTGATCGACTTCCGCTACCACATCGTCTCGCTGATCTCGGTGTTCCTGGCCCTTGCGGTCGGCATCGCGCTCGGTGCCGGTCCGCTCAAGGAGACCATCGGGGACACCCTCACAGGTCAGGTCTCCTCGCTGCGGGCCGAGAAGGAGGCGCTGCGCGCCGAACTCGACGACTCCGCAGCCTCACTCAGCCACTCCGAGGCGTTCATCGACGGCACGGCCGGCCAGCTGCTGTCCGGCACGCTGACGGACCGTCGGGTCGCGGTCGTCCTGCTCGGCGAGGTCTCGAGCGAGGTCCGGGACGCGGTGGACGGACGTCTCCAGCAGGCCGGCGCCTCCGTGAGCGCACATGTGCAGCTCACCGAGGCGTGGACAGATCCGGACCAGCGCACGTTCCGGCAGGCGTTGGCCGGGAACCTTGTGAGCTACCTCGACCCGGCGCCCGCGACGGGGGCCTCGGTCGATGAGGAGCTCGCGGCTGCGCTCACCCAGGCTCTGGCCGGAGCGGATCCGGCCGCACCCGACAAGCAGAGCGACTCGGCGTCGATCCTGCTCGAGCTGCTCTCGACTGGGGACAGCCCGCTCCTCACGGTGACGGACACCGTGAAGGCCCCGGCCGATGCGATCGTCGTGATCGCGCCCTCGACCACCGACGCGACCGACACGACGGCCACAGCGCCCGCGGACGACGTCCAGACGGCCCGGCTCGCCGTGGTTGAAGCCGCCGACTCCGGCACCGAGGGAGCCGTGCTGCTCGCCGGTGCGCGTGGATCGGACTCGCTCGTCGATGTCCTGCTCAACGACGCCACGCTCAGCGCCCAGGTGAGTACGGTGTCCGGCATGGACGCGGTCGCGGCGCAGGTCGACGTCCCGCTCGCGCTCGCCGCCCAGATCGGCGGGCAGATCGGCCACTACGGGTTCGGCGACTCCGAGACGGTCGTGCCGCCCGCCGTCACGTTGCCGCCCGTCGACCGCACGGCGACGACGCCGGCAGCAGGGTCCGGCGGATGAACGACGCCGTGCCGACCGTGGTCGGCGCGGTGGTCGGCGGCGCTTCGGCGGGGATCGCCCGCGCCGTGCTCGGTGCGCGACCCCCTGGGGGTGCGCACCGCTGGACGAGGACGAACCATGCCGGCGATCCGGTGAGCATGCTCGAAGGTCCGGCGCTGGCCGTCGGCTTGCTGGCCGGTTCGGTGGCGGCCGGTGCCATCGCTGGTGAGCGACGTGCAGCGGCGGCGGTCGCGGTCGCCGGGGGAACCGCATTCGGTTTCGGGCTGCTCGACGATCTAGCGGAGGACCGCGCGCACATCCGCAAGGGGTTGCGCGGCCACCTGGGTGCGCTCGCCCACGGCGAGCTGACCACGGGTGGCGCCAAGGTGCTCGGCATCGGCGTCGGAGCGCTCGCCGCCGCCGCGCTGGCGCCGGACCGCGCGGGTGGCACCCCGTCGGCACGGGCGCTCGACCTGCTGAGCTCCGCGGCCCTCATCGCCGGGACGGCGAACCTGATCAATCTGCTGGACCTGCGGCCGGGCCGGGCGCTGAAGGCGGCGGTGCTCCCGCTGCCGGCGGTCTTGGTCTCCGGAGGGCCGGCGGCAGGCCCGGCCGGTGCCGTGCTGGGCGCCGGAGCTGCCGTGGCCCGTGCCGATCTGGACGGCTCCGACATGCTCGGGGACAGCGGGGCGAATGCGCTGGGCGCCGTGCTCGGAACGGCCGTCGTCCTGGCCGCACCCCGCGCCGCCCGGTGGACCTGCCTCGTCGCAGTCGTCGGCGTCACGCTGCTGAGCGAGCGAACCAGCCTGACCGGGCTGATCGAGAGGACGCCGGTGCTGCGCGAGCTCGACGCCTGGGGGCGCCGCGGTCGGAGACGACCCAGGTGAGCCGGCCCGGGCGGGGGGGCGGACGGGGACTTGCCGGTGCGGCGGCGATGATCGCCGGCATCACCGTGGCCAGCCGGGTGCTCGGTCTGCTCCGCTGGCTGGTGCAGGCCCACTCGGTCGGGGCCAGGACGATCGGCGAGGCCTACACGGCCGCGAACACGGTGCCGAACGTGCTGTTCGAGGCCGCTGCCGGCGGTGCCCTGGCGGGTGCGGTGATCCCGGTGCTCGCCGACCCGATCGAACGGGACGACCGGTCGGATGTGCAGCGGATCATCTCGGCGACCCTCGGCTGGACCCTGCTCGTGCTGATCCCGCTCGGCCTCGCCCTGGCGGCGGCGGCCGGGCCGGTGGCACAGGTGCTCACCCAGAGCGCCGCCCAGCAGCACCTGGTCCGCTTCTTCGTCCAGGTGTTCGCGCTGCAGGTCCCGCTGTACGGGCTCACAGTCCTGGCCTACGCCGTGCTCCAGGCCCACAAACGCTTCTTCTGGCCTGCCTTCGCACCCATCCTGTCGTCGCTGGTGACCATCGCGGCCTACCTCTGGTACGGGAAGCTGGCCGGTGGTGAGCTGACCGACGCCGCGGCGCTCTCGACGCAGGCCTTGGCGGTCCTGGCGTGGGGGACGACCGCCGGTGTCGCGGCCATGTGCATCCCGGCGCTCCTCGCGATGCGTGAGCTGCGGCTGCACCTGCGGCCGAGGCTGAGGTTCCCGGCCGGTGTCGCCGGACGGGTCCGTTCGCTGGCTCTTGCCGGGGTGGCAGCGGTGGCCGCCCAGCAGCTGTCGGTGCTGGTGATGGTGGTGCTGGCCGGACGGGGCACCGCCGAGGGCACCTGGCCGGTCTACCAGTACGCGCAGCAGGTCTATCTGCTGCCGTACGCGATCCTCGTGGTGCCGCTGGCCACCTCGGCCTTCCCGCGACTGTCGGCGTGGCGGGCCACGGGTGACCTGGAGCGGTTCGCAAGGCTCGCGGCCGCCAGCATGCGGGGTGTGCTCATGGTCGCTGGTGCCGGCGCCGCGGCGGTGGTGGCGGTCGCACCCGCCATCGCGCTCGTCTTCGGAGCCATCCGTCCCGAGCAGGCCGGTGTCGTCGTGCCGGCGATGAGCCGGGCGCTGTCGCTCATGGTCCCCGGCCTGCTCGGCTTCGCGGTCATGTACCAGGGGTCCCGCACGCTGTACGCCCTCGAACGTGGCCGTTCGGCGCTGGTGGTCAACGCGATCGGCTGGGGGACCGTGACGGTGTCCGCGCTCGTGCTGTTCGCCGCCGTCGGTGCGGACGGTGATGTCATCGCGGCGCTGTCGGGCTCGTCGTCGATCGGGATGACGGTCGGTGGCGCAGTGACGCTGGTGGCGCTGGGTCGGGCGGCGGGGCGGGCGGCGCTCGGCGGCCTGCGGCGGACCCTGCCGGTGCTCGTGGTCTGCGGGGTCGCGGGCGCCGTCGCCGGGCGCTGGATGGTGGACTCCGTTCTCATGTTCGTCGGCGCCGGCATCTGGTCGGCGCTCGGCGCCGGTCTCGGCGGGGCCTTCCTGGCGCTCGTCGTGGTCGCCGCCGGGTTGGCGCTCGGTGACCGTCAGGTGCTGGTGGGTCTGGTGCATCGCGATCAGCCCGGGCCACCGTCACGCACACCACCGCCACGCACGCCGCCGGACCATCGGGCCGGGCGATGAGCGCGTCGGCGTCCATCGGGCGCGACGTCCGGTAGGCTGGAACCCCGTGACAGAGCGCGTACACCGACTCTCCGGGCGGTCGGATCATACGACCCGGCACATCTTCGTTACTGGGGGCGTCGCCTCCTCACTCGGCAAGGGCCTGACGGCCTCGAGCCTGGGTCGACTGCTACGCAGTCGCGGTCTTCGGGTCACGATGCAGAAGCTCGACCCCTACCTCAACGTCGATCCCGGGACGATGAACCCGTTCCAGCACGGTGAGGTCTTCGTCACCGACGACGGTGTCGAGACGGACCTCGATGTCGGTCACTACGAGCGGTTCCTCGATGTGAACCTCGTGGGTTCGGCCAACGTCACGACGGGTCAGATCTACTCGACGGTGATCGCCCGTGAGCGACGCGGCGAGTACCTGGGCGACACCGTCCAGGTCATCCCGCACATCACCGACGAGATCAAGGCCCGGATGCGGTCGCAGGCCTCCGACGACGTCGACGTCATCATCACCGAGATCGGCGGCACCGTCGGCGACATCGAGTCGCAGCCGTTCCTCGAGGCGGCTCGCCAGGTCCGTCACGACCTGGGCCGCGACGACGTCTTCTTCCTGCACGTGTCGTTGGTGCCGTACATCGGCCCGTCGGGTGAGCTCAAGACCAAGCCGACCCAGCACTCGGTGGCGGCACTGCGCTCCATCGGCATCGCGCCCGATGCGATCGTGCTGCGCGCCGACCGTGAGGTGCCCGAGGCGACCAAGCGCAAGATCGCGCTCATGTGCGACGTCGACGTCGAGGGCGTGGTCAACTGCAAGGACGCGCCCAGCATCTACGACATCCCGCGGGTACTGCACTCCGAGGGGCTGGACGCCTACGTGGTCCAGCGACTCGGGCTGCCGTTCCGGGACGTCGACTGGAGCGGGTGGGACGGGCTGCTGCGCCGGGTGCACCAGCCGTCGTACGAGGTCGAGGTCGCCCTCGTGGGCAAGTACATCGACCTGCCGGACGCCTACCTCTCCGTCACCGAGGCGCTGCGCGCCGGTGGGTTCCACCACGATGCGAAGGTCGTCATCCGCTGGGTCACCTCGGACGACTGCCAGACCCCTGAAGGTGCGCAGCTCGCGCTGTCCGGCGTGGACGCGATCTTGGTACCCGGCGGGTTCGGGGTGCGGGGCATCGAGGGCAAGCTGGGCGCCCTGCGCTGGGCGCGGGAGCACCAGGTGCCGACGCTCGGCATCTGCCTGGGGCTGCAGTGCATGGTCATCGAGTACGCGCGCACCGTGCTGGGCCTGGTCGATGCGTCGTCCTCGGAGTTCGACCCCGACACGTCGCACCCCGTCATCGCGACCATGGCCGAGCAGCTGGCGTTCGTGGACGGTCAGGGTGACCTGGGCGGCACGATGCGGCTGGGCGCCTACGACGCGAACCTGGTGCACGGTTCGCTGGTCGCCGAGGTCTACGGCGCGACCCGGGTGTCCGAACGTCACCGCCACCGGTACGAGGTGAACAACTCCTACCGGGCAGCGCTCGAGGAGGCTGGGCTGGTGGTCTCCGGTGTCTCGCCGGACAGCTCGCTAGTCGAGTTCATCGAGCTGCCGCGCGAGGTGCACCCGTACTACGTGGCGACCCAGGCGCACCCGGAGTTCAAGTCCCGGCCGACGCGGGCCCACCCGCTGTTCGCCGGGTTGATCGGGGCGGCCCTGACGCGTCAGCGTGAGACCCGGCTGCTCGAGGTCGAGCCGGTCCGGTGACGACGGGAGACGACCTGCCGGGCGTGGGTACCGGCACCGGCGCGCAGGGTCGTGACGCGCAGGGTCGGCTGCGCGACGAGCCTGTCGCGCACCCTGTCCTGGAGCACTCCCGGGTCTACGACGGGCGGGTCTTCGACCTGGACCGCGATGTGGTGGACCTCGGCGCCTCGCAGGTGGTGCGGGAGTACGTGGCGCACCCCGGTGCGGTCGGTGTGATCGCGCTCGACGAGCAGGACCGCGTGCTCCTGCTGTCCCAGTACCGCCATCCGGTGCGGCGGGTGCTGTGGGAGCCACCGGCGGGTCTGCTCGACGTGGCGGGGGAGCCGGAGGTCGTCGCGGCCGCACGGGAGCTGGCCGAGGAGGCGGATCTGGTGGCGCGCTCGTGGTGGCGGCTGGTGGAGCTCTTCACGACACCGGGCGGCTCGAGCGAGCACATCACGTTGTTCCTGGCCCGTGGCCTGACGGTGACGGAGACCTCGTTCGCGCGGGTCGACGAGGAGGCCGGGATGCAGGTGGTGTGGGTGCCCCTGGACGAGGCGGTGGACGGTGTGCTGGCCGGTCGGCTGCAGTGCCCGACCACGGTGTCCGGTGTGCTCGCGGCGGCGGCGGCGAAGGCGCGTGGCTGGGCCGGGCTGGAGCCGGTCAGCGGCCGCTGACGGTGCCCTCGCTCGTCGGTCCCACGCCGGCGTGCACGAAACCTGAGGTGGTCCCCGGGCGCAGTCCGTCGGCGCGCCGACGCAGCAGGTCCGGGACCGCCTCCTCGGGACGGAGCGTGCGGACCTGGGTGAACCCGGCCTCTCGGCACAGCGCGGCCATCTGCGAGCCCGTGAGCCTGCTGCGCCAGGCCTCGCCGCCGTCCGCGACCGCGCTGCCCACCCCGGCGGTGTACTGGCGGGCGGCCTCGTCGTCGGCCGGCAGCAGGTGGTCGGCGACGAGCTCGGCGCCACCCGGCCAGCCGGCGACCTGGGCGAGCAGATCGGCCACGGCGTCCCGGTCGAGGTACATCGTCAGCCCCAGCGCCGTGACGACCAGGGAGGCGGCGGGGTCGGCTCCCGCGGCGCGCAGCGCAGGGGCAAGCGAGTCGCGTGACAGGTCGGCGGGCACATAGCGCACGGGGGAGTCGAGCTCCGCGCGCGCGACCGCAGCCTGCTTGGCCCGTTGGGCCGAGGGCAGGTCCACCTCGTAGACGTCCGTCCCGGACCGGGGATGGCGGTGGGCGAACGTGTCGAGGCCGGCGCCCAGCACGACGACCTGGCGGGCCGGGCAGGTGAGCACGACGTCGTCGGCGAGTCGGGCCCGGCAGGTGGCCTCGACCCGGACCGCCCGGAGCAGCGGGTTGTCCGGCAGTGCCAGGTGGTAGCCGATCGGCTCGGTGCCGTCGGCGTCGAGCAGCCGGGCAGCCACCTCGTCGACGTGCAGGTACGGGGGACGATCGACGAGCAGGTGGGCCGCGCGGGCGGCGGCCGCCATCACCGCGGACCGGGGGAACGGGGGAGCGAGCAGCATCTCTGGCATGGCGGAAATGCTAGAGGAATACATCGCTAACAATGACAGACAATACCACAGAAATGTCATTCCGTCAATCACCCGGTCGAATGGTCCGTGCGGTATTCCTGGGGTCCGCCGACCGGGTCGCGTGCCGGACGCCGCACGCGGGCCGGGGCCAGGACCCGTGGACCAGGAGCCATGGGCCAGAGGGCGGCGGTCAGGGGGCGGTGACGGCCGCCTGCTCGTCGCTCTGCGGGGCGTCGGCCACCTGGCGGGTGCGCAGCGTGGCGGCGAACCGGGTGACGGCGGCCGTCAGCAGCGCTGCCCCGACCATGTGCAGGTTGACCAGTGCGACCGGCAGCCCGGTGAACACCTGGACGTAGCCGATGCCACCCTGCGCCGCTGCGACGAGCAGCACCGTCGCCGCCCAGCGCCGGGGTGCCCCACCGTCCCGGCGCACGCGCAGCAGCAGGACGACCGAGACCGCCACGAACGCCCACACCGCACCGGCGTGCACCCGGGCCATAGTCAGCGGGTCGACCGCGAAGCGGTAGCCGACCGCTTCGTCGCCCGAGTGCGGACCCGCGCCGGTGGTGACCACACCGAGCAGCAGGACCATGGACGTGAGGGCTCCCTGGACGACCGCCCAACGCACGGTGGTCCGGTCGGCGCGCCGGTGCACCGGCCCGTCGCCCTCCCTGACGCGGACCAGCAGCCAGGTGGCGGCGACCACGAGCAGCATCGACAGCAGGAAGTGCAGGCCCACGACGGCCGGCGGCAGACCGCCGATCACCGAGAGGCCGCCGACGACGGCCTGGACGAGCACGAGGACCACCGGAACCCAGCCCAGCGCGCGGGTGCCCGCCCGGCGGGCACGATCCATCCCGACCAGGACGAGCACGGCGACCGCGATCGCCACGAGCACCCCGGTGAGGGCGCGGTTCCCGAACTCGATCCCCTGGTGCAGCGGGCTCGCGGCGTGGGCGACCGGGACGAAGCTGCCCGGCTGGCACTGCGGCCAGGTCGAGCAGCCCAGACCCGAACCGGTGAGCCGGACCAGTCCTCCCGTACCGACGATGGCGATCTGGGCGACCAGGTTGGCGACGACGACCGGCCCGGTCCAGCGCGCACGCCACCGGGTCAGGGGTGCGGACGGGGCAGCGGTGCTCACTGGCCTAGCGTACGGGGCAGCCGGACGGCGAAGACCTGGCCGGGGCCGAGCGCCGACACGTCGGGGGCCGCCGTCGGGTCGCCGCCGGCCGTCGTGACGACCAGCAGATCGCCGTCGACGAGCACCGGGCAGCTGCTCAATGGCGCGGGCACCGTGACCTGGTCCAGCACCGTGCCGTCCGGGGCGAACCGGCGCACGGTTCCCTCGCCCCAGAATGCGATCCACAGCGAGCCGTCGTCTTCCTGCGCGAGGCCGTCGGGCAGGCCGGTGAACGCCGACAGATCGAGCGGGTCCAGGGTCGCAACCTTCTCCCGGGTCACCGGGTCGAGCCGCCAGCGGTCCACCCGGTGGCGCAGCGAGTCGATGAACACCATCTCGTCCGGAGCAGGCCACGCCATGCCGTTGGGGCAGCCGATCGCATCGAGGACCAGGTGCACACCGCCGGCGGGGTCCACGCGGTACAGCGCACCGTCCTGCGGACCCTCGCTCGTGTCGAACCGCATGGTGCCGGCCCACACGTGCCCGGCGGGGTCGACCCGCACATCGTTCATCCGGCGGTCCGGCTGCCCATCCTCGATCGCCACCAGCGGACGCAGCGTGCCGGTCCCCGGGTCGAGCTCCTCCAGACCCGAGGTCGTGGCCAGGCGCACCCGACCGTCGACGCCGGGGAGCACCGACCCGACGGCGCGGGGCAGCGTCCAGGTCGTCAGCCGGGCGGGGCCGGCTGACCTCGGCGCGGGTTCGGCCCGTCGGTGCACCCGGCAGCCGGTGATGTCGACCCACCACAGCTCGCGCCGGTCCGCGAACCACAGCGGGCTCTCGCCGAGCTCGTCGTTGCCTACCCCCACCGGCACCGGGGTGCCGGATGGCACCGCGGACAACGGGGCGAGGTCGAGGACGAGCGGTGCGGGCAGGACGGTCACAGGGCACCTTCGGCAGGACGGTCATGGTCGGCGAGTCGATCGTGGAACGGG
Organism: Cellulomonas sp.; assembly: GCA_022013895.1. Classification (GTDB taxonomy): domain Bacteria; phylum Actinomycetota; class Actinomycetes; order Actinomycetales; family Cellulomonadaceae; genus Cellulomonas. The sequence continues at coordinate 17,401 of JAKLPK010000075.1, forward strand.
CCGAGGAACTGCTCACGTGGCACCTGGTTCGCCAGCACACCCCCATCGACCACGAGCGCGTGGCCGGTGACGTAGGAGGCCAGGGTCGAGGCGAGGAAGAGCACCGGACCGGCGATCTCGGCCGCCTGGGCGAACCTGTTCTCCAGCGGGATGTGCTCACGGTAGTAGGCCTCGAAACGTGGCCAGTCGAGGCCGAAGTCGCCGGCGAACGGGGTGTGGACCATGCCCGGGCACACGGTGTTGACCGTGATGCCGAAGGCGCCGAGCTCGACGGCCAGGCTGCGGGCCATCAGCTCCAGACCGCCCTTGGCCGCGTTGTAGGCGACCAGCCCCGGTTCGGCCTGCAACCCGTTCTTTGAGGAGATCATGACGATCCGGCCCCGGCGCCCCTCATGGACGAGGTGCTCGGCGGTCCGCGCCGAGAGCACGAACGGTGCGTCCAGGTCGACGGCCATCGCCGCCCGCCACCCGTCCAGGCCGACCTCGTTGAACCGGGCCATCTGGGCGATGCCTGCGTTGTTGACGAGCACGTCCCACGGGCCGTGACGGGCCCAGGTCGTGTCCACGAACTCCGCGAGCCGCTCGGTGTCCGCAAGGTCCTGGCCCAGCCACACCCGGGTGGCGCCGAGGGCGTCGAGGGCCCGGGTGAGCGCGGCAGGCTCCGTCGTCCCCGGGCGGTCGACCAGCAGCAGCCGTGAGCCGGCGGTGGCGAACGCGATCGCGAGGGCCTGACCGATGCCGCCCGCCGCACCGGTCAGGAGGACCCCGGTGCCCTCCAGACCCGGCAGCGCCGCGTTCACGGCTGCCACCCGAGGCGTGCCGAGAGCGCCGCTGCGCTGGCCTGCACCAGATGGCCCACCTCGCGGACCCGGGAGCCGGGGAACGACACCTTGAGCCCGGTCACGCTGAGCGCCCCGGCGCAGTCCCCGGAGTGGTCGAAGACCGGGGCGCCGACGCAGCAGATGCCGTCGGCGTCCTCCTCGTCGTCGACGGCGAAGCCGCGTTCACGGGTCTGGCGCAGATCGTCGAGCAGAGCATCCACCGTGGTGAGCGTCCGTGCGGTGCGCCGGGGCAGCCCGCGGTCGCCGAGCAGCTCACGCACCGTCGCATCATCGAAGGTCGACAGGATCGCCTTGCCGATGCCCGAGCAGTGGAGCTCCTCGCGGGCACCCATGTGCAGGTTGAACCGCACCGCCGTGGGCCCGTCGACCTGGGCGATCATCACGGCCCGGCCACCGTCGAAGGTGGCCACCCGTGAGCCCAGGTGGGTGAGCCCGGTGAGCTCGCGCAGGTACGGCTGCGCCAGGTCGGTGAGTGTCACCTGGCGTGCGGCCAGGTGCCCCAGCCGGGCAAGCCCGAGCCCGAGCGTGTAGCGCCGCGCGAACCCTTCCCCGGCGGAGTCGACGAGCCCACGGGCGCACAAGGTCTGGAGCATGGCATAGGTCGCGGACTTCGAGGCGCCGATCTGCCGCGCGAGGTCGGACAGGCCGACGGCGTCCTCCGCCGCGGCCAGCCGGTCGAGCAGATCGAGCGCCCGGCCCACGCTGCGCACCTGGTAGCGGGCGTCCTGCGGTGGTGCGGATCGGTCCTGGCTCATTTCCCCACCCCTGCGGTCAGACCCACGGCAAGCTGTCGTTGGAAGATGAGATACACCACGATGCACGGCAACGCCGAGATCAGGGCACCGGCCATCTGCTGGGTCACATCGAAGACCTGTGTCGAGCCGGACGTCGCGATCACCACGGAGATGGTGCGCTGCGAACCGTCCGGCAGGAAGAGCATCGCGAACAGCAGGTCGTTCCACACCCCGATGAAGGTGAGCACACCGAGGGTGACGAGCGGCGGGATCGCGAGCGGTCCGGCCACCGAGCGCAGGATCCTCGGATAGCCGGCGCCGTCCACCACCGCGGCCTCGACCAGCTCGGACGGGACCGACCGGAAGAAGCTGGTGAGCAGGAACGTCGCGAACGGCAGCTGGCCGACGGCGTAGAGGAGACCGGCCATCGGCACGTTGCCGATGAGGCCGAGGTTCGCGATGTCGAAGTAGAGCGGGAGGAGCGAGGTCTGCCCCGGGACCAGCATGAGCACGGTGAGACCACCGAGAATCACCTGCGACCCCCGGAACGGGAGCTTCGCGATCGCGAACGCGGCCGGCGTTGCTACCAGGCTCACGCCCGCGATCGCGAGCACGCAGAGCACGAGCGAGTTGAGGCCGGCCCGCGCCAGGCCCTGCTCGAGCACGTGCGCCCACGCGTCCAGGGTCAGACCGCGTCCGTTCGACGGGGTGATCGAGGCCTTGACCATGTAGAGGATCGGGCCGATCGCGATGCCGGCGACCAGCAGCAGCGCCAGCGAGATCAGCCAGCGCCCGACGCTGGCCGAGACCCCTCGCCGGCGCGGCGCACCGAGCATCAGCACCTGCTCATTCGTCGTCACCGCGACGCACCCCCGATCGGATCCGGACCAGCGTGAGCATGAGGGTGAACAGGAACAGCACGACGCCGAGGGCGGCGCCCTGGGCGAACCGCCCGTACTTGAACGCCGTCGTGTAGAGCTGGAACTCGAGCGTGGTCGTCGAGACCCCGGGGCCACCGTTCGTCATCGTGTAGATGAGCCCGAAGATCTGGGTGATCGCGGCCGACATCGTCAGGATCGTGGAGAGCTCGACGTACCGGCGCACATGCGGCACCACGATGTGCCGGACGAGGCGGACCCCGGAGGCGCCGTCCAGCCGCGCCGCCTCCATGACGGAGGGGTCGAGCGACACCATGCCGGTGTAGAGCAGGACGACGTTGATCCCCAGGTAGCTCCAGTTGAAGACGAGGATGAGGGCGAGCAGCGACGTCGACACCTGCCCCAGCCAGTCCTGGGCGAGCGCACCGAGACCGACCGTGCGCAGCACACCGTTGATCGGGCCGCGGTCGGACAGCAGGTAGGACCAGGTGATCCCGATGACCACCCAGGACAGCGCGACGGGCAGGAAGTAGATGCTCCGGAACAGGTTCGACCCGCGCGTGCCCTGGGCGAGCAGGAAGGCGATCACCAGGGCGCCGGCGACCCCGATCGGGACCGAGGCCACGATCGCGAGGTTGTTGAGCAGGATCCGCACGAACTCGGGGTTGCCGAGCAGCCCCTTGGCGTAGTTGTCCAGGCCGACCCACTGGGCCGAGCGTCCGTCCCAGTCGGTGAACGAGTACCAGACGCCCTGCAGGGTGGGGAACAGCGAGAAGGTCAGGACGAGCAGCGCGGCGGGGGCCGCCAGCATGAGTCCCCACCGTTGCTGGGAGCGGCGCAGCGCGCTGGTGCGCGGGCGCGCGGGCCCGCGGCTGATGGCCGCGGGCCCACGTGCGGTTGCGGTTGCCGACATGCTCAGCTTCCACCGAGGTGGTAGGCGACCCGCTCGTCATCGGACAGCCCGGCTGTGGCCTTGTCGACCGCGGCCATGGCGTCCTGTGCGGTGATCTGGCCCGCGAGCACCTGGTTGAGACCGCTGGTGAGGGCCTGGTTGACCGTCGGGGCGATGAAGTTGTCGAACATCGGCACGACGGTCCACGACTCGTCCTCGGCCTGCGTGAGCAGGGCGTTGTTGACCGGGTCGGTGACCGCGACCCCGCTGCGGGACGGCACGTTCCCGGCCGAGGCGACGATCTCCTGCCCTTCGGCGGACACCACGTACGCGGCGAACGCGACGGCTGCGGTCTGGTTCGTGGCCTCCTTGGAGACCGAGTAGCCGTTGTCCGGGAGCTGGACCAGCAGGTTGTTCGGGGTGTCGGAGAACGGCGCCGCGGCTGCCGCCACATCGGTCCCGAGGGCCTTCTGGGCCCACGAGGAGTCCCAGCTGCCGCCCATCACCATCGCCACGTCGCCGGACTCGAAGCTGGTGCGGACGTCGCGCCAGGTGAGGACGTCGGGGTTGGTCCACCCCTTCTCACGCATCTGTCCCCAGCGCTCGACCTGCGCGACGATGTCGGCCGACGCGTAGGGCAGGGTGCCGGCGATGAGCTCGTCCCAGGCGGTGAGCGGCTCGACCGCCCCGACCAGGTAGCTCCAGTCGAGGTACGACGAGAAGCCGCCGGACCCGTCCTGCGACCCGTACCCGAGGCACGTCTTTCCGGCCGCGACGACCTTGGCGCAGGTGGCGTCGAGCTCGTCCCAGGTGGTCGGGACGGAGCTCACGCCGGCGTCGGCGAGGACCTGCTTGTTGTAGAGCATCATGTACATCCCGGCCGTGCTGGGGACTCCGTACACCTCGGACTCCGTGCTGCCGTCGGCCGAGTAGTACTGGGCGTTGGTGGCCACCAGGTCCTCCTGCGGGATCTGGTCCGACAGGTCCAGCGAGTACTCCTGGAACTGCTTCTGGTACCCGCCGGGGAACATGGAGAACACGTCGGGTCCCCGGCCGGAGACGACCGCGGCCTGGAGCAGCGCGTAGTAGTTGTCGGCGGGCTGACCGACGAGGTCGACCGTGACGTCCGGGTACTTCGCCTCGAACCCCGCGACCAACGGGCTGAGCAGGCTCGAATCGTCCAGGGCGCCGTAGTTCCACACCGTGAGCGAACCGCTCACCGAGCCCGAGCCCGAGCCCGTGGCCGTGGGGGAGGACGACGAGCCGGAGCTGCACCCGGTGAGGGCGAGCGCCAGGGCCGCGACGGGTGCGGCAACCTTCCAGACCTGCATGGGATCTCCTTCGGGGGGCGGGGCGGGCGGGTGAGACGGTGTGGGTGGTCAGGCGAGCGGGGCCTCGGGGCCGGGGTCGACCCCGATCCCGGCGGTGAAGAAGCGAGGGTCCGGCACCGGTACCCAGGCGCCGTTCGCCGCGATCGACGACTCGGCAGCCATCGCGGGCAGCGACCAGTCGAGTGCCGTGTACAGGTCGATCTCGGGCGTGGTGCCGGCCACCACGGAGTCGAGGAAGTCGCGCAGCGGCCAGGCGTCCGAACCCCAGTGGCCGCCGTCGTCGGGCGGGTTGCGGTAGGCCGCGGGCAGGAACTGCTCGGCGTAGGACTCCAGCGGCTCCCAGGTGTCGTGCGCCGTGCGTCCGGTCAGGTGCACGACGGGGACGCCGTCGGCCGTCCGTGGTGCCTCGTAGGCGCCGCCCGTGCCCTGGAGGGCGTAGTAGTCCATGAGCTCGGGGCGGTTGGACAGCAGGTCGAACCGGATGGACAGCAGGCGACCGGCGGCCGTGCGGGCCAGGGTCACGGTGGAGTCCTGCAGCGTGTGCTCGGGGTCGGTGTGCCGTCCGGTCCCGTGGCAGGAGACCGCCACCACCCGGTCGTTCGTCCACCACAGCAGCGGGCCCAGCGAGTGCGTGGGGTAGGTGTGCCCGTCCCGGCCGACCTGCCAGTGGTAGCGCCACGTCGGTGAGCCGTCGGGTCGCGTGTGCCACGACCGCATCTCGTGCAGGTACTCGCCCTCGCCGTAGTAGATGTCGCCGAACAGACCCTCGCGGACCATCTCGCGCACGATGAGGTTGGGCCTCGTGTAGCAGTAGTTCTCGGCCATGGCGTACTGCGCGGTGGATCCGCGCACGGCACCGACCAGGGCCTGAGCCTGCTCGAGGCTCACGGCGGCGGGCACCTCGGACAGCACGTGGACACCGTGGGCGAGCGCCTCGACGGCCTGCGGCACGTGGTGCTGCTGCGGGGAGGACAGCACGACTACGTCGCAGTGCTCGAGCAGCTCCGCGAACGAGCTGGCGACGCGGGCGGCGCCGTGCTCGGCCGCGAACCGGTCGCGGACGTCGTGGTCCGGGTCGTAGACCGTCTCGAGGCGGGCCCGGTCGGCCTGGGCCCGCAGGCTGGCCAGGAACCCGGAGCCGCGGACGGCGCCGGCGATCCCGATCCGAAGGACGGGAGGACGTGCGGAGGACATCAGGATCCCTTCGTGGGGCGGGTGGTGAGCAGCTGGGGCAGCAGCGTCGACCAGGTCGTGCGTTCGGTCTCGTCCCGGTACTCCGGGACGAACCCGAGCCGGAGGTAGACCATGACGGCGGGGCGTCGGAAGTCGTCGGTCTCGAGCACCGCCCGGGCCAGTCCGCGTGCCGCGAAACCGGCCAGCACCCGGCGGGTGATGATCGCGCCGAGGCCGCGGCCGGACGCCGAGGCGTCGGCGGCGACGTAGTGGAGGTACCCGGCACCGGGGTAGGTGTCGGGGAGCAGTCGCTCGGAGGCGCAGGCCAGGATGCGGCCGTCCTCGACGAGGACCCAGGTGACGGGCACGTCGGGGGCGTCGAGCAGGTCATGGGCGATCCTCGCCGCGTCCCACGGCTGGTCGTAGGCGGCCTGCATGAGGCGGGCGAGCCCGGCGGCGTCCTGGTGCGTCGCTGCACGCAGGCGCTCGTCCGGTTCGGTGGCCGGCAGCGGGCCGGGATGGACCATGAAGAGCTGGGTCATGGTGACCTCCGGGTCGGTGAATGTCGGAAAGGTATGAGCGGCTGTCGCCCAGGGAAACAGTGTTCTGTATGACAGAACGAGAGCCGCATCCGGTGCCCACCTGTTCGGCAGGACAGAACGAGGTTCTGGAGGAGCGGCGGCCTCCTTAGGCTCGCCGCCATGACAGTCACCACATCGACCTGGCAGCCCCCCGGCTGGTCCGGCTCCGCCGGTGTCGCCCGGCAGGACGTGACCGCACCGATCGGCATCCGGATGCGCAACTGGGGCTACGGCGACTGCGATGTGGCCACCCGGGTGCACCGTCCCCTGACCGTGACCGCGCTCGCCCTCGCCGCCGCCGACGGCTCCGACCCCTCGGTGCTGCTGACCGTCGACCTCGGGTGGTGGCGCACGACCGCCGACGAGACCCGCGTCCGCGGCGCCGTCCTGACCGCGACCGGGGTGCCCGCCGACCGGGTCCTTCTGCACCTGACCCATACCCACGCCGGACCCTCGATCTGCGCGGAGGACCACGACCTGCCCGGTGGCGAGCTCGTGGAGCCCTACCTCGAGCACCTCGCCGCACGTGCGGCAGATGCCGCGATGCAGGCGCTCGCCGATCTGCGGCCGGCCTCGATGCAGTGGGTGACCGCGCACCACGGCCTGGCGGCTGTGCGTGACCTCACGATCGACGGCCGGGAGCTGCTCGCGTTCGACCCGGCCACCGAGGCCGACGACACGCTCCTCGTCGGTCGGGTCACCGCGCAGGACGGGACCGCCGTCGCCACCCTCGTCAACTACGCCTGCCACCCGACGACCCTCGGCTGGGCGAACGAGGCGCTGTCACCCGACTACCCCGGAGCCATGCGGGCCGTGGTCGAACCGGTGACCGGGGTGCCCTGCCTCTTCCTGCAGGGCGCGAGCGGTGACCTCGGCCCGCGGGAGCAGTACGGGGCCGACACCGCGGTGGCCGACCGGCACGGCGCCGGGCTCGGACATGCCGTGCTCGGCGCGCTCGCCACACTTCCGCCGCCCGGTACGGGTCTGGCCTGCACCTCGGTGGTGGAGTCGGGTGCACCGCTCGGTGTGTGGGAGCCGGTGCCCACGCGATGGGCGACCGCGCGGGGATCGCTCGCCGCCCTGGTCCCCGTCGAGATCAAGGAGCTGGCGCCGATCGACGAGCTGGAACGGGAATGGGCCGACATCGACCCCCGCAGCCGTGACGAACGGCTGCGCCGGGCCCGTCGGCTGCGCCGCACCTACGCCGATATGGACGCACCCGTGCACCCGCTGTGGGTGTGGCGCTTCGGCGACGTCATCGTGGTCGCCCACCCCGGGGAGGCGTACAGCGCCCTCCAGCAGAACCTGCGCGCCCGGTTCCCGCAGCTCGTCGTCGTCGTCCTCAACCTCACCAACGGACCCGGTTGGGTCTACCTGCCGACCCGGCAGGCGTACTCGGCGCAGCGCTACCAGAGCTGGCAGACGCTGGTGCGGCCCGGATCCCTGGAACGTCTCGAGGCGGCGGCCGCCGCTGCCGTCGAGGAGCTCACCCGATGACCGGGTTGCGATCGGACCGCTGGTTCGGTGGCGACGACGAGGTCGCCGTGCTGCACCGGGTGGCCCTGCCGGCTCGTGGCACCGGTGGCGGGCCGGTGATCAGGATCGCCGACACCACGAGCGACCTCAACCCGTGCAACGCCCCGCTGTCCGGGCTCATCGAGGCTGTGGCGCGCGGGATCCGAGCAGCAGGCGGGGTCCCTGTGCGATTCCCGGTCATGTCGCTCGGCGAGGACCTCATGAAGCCGACCGCCATGCTCTACCGCAACCTCGCGGCGATGCAGATCGAGGAGCAGGCCCGCTCGAACCCGCTGGACGGGCTGGTGCTCACCGCCGGTTGTGACAAGACCGTCGCGGCCGCGCTGCTGGGCGCCGCCTCCGCCGACCTTCCCGCGCTGCTGCTGCTCTCCGGTCCACGTGCGGCACCCACCTGGCGCGGACGGCCGCTCGGGACCGGGACCGACCTGTGGCGCGCGCTCGAGGAACGCCGCGCCGGGCAGCTTGACGACGAGGCCTGGCACGAGCTCGAGGCATGCCTCACCTGCGCCGGGCCGGGGACCTGCACCACGATGGGGACGGCGTCGACCCTCGCCCTGCTCACCGAGGTGCTCGGCCTGTGTCTGCCGGGCACGACCGGTGTAGCGGGTGCGAGCCCGGCGGCCGTCGATCTCGCCGAACGCACCGGCGCCCGGGTGGTCGAGCTGGTCGCGGCCGGCACCCGCCCGTCCGACGTCGTCACCCAGGCCGCTCTCGACAACGCGTTGCTGGCGCTGGCCGCGGTCGGCGGCTCCACCAACGCCGTGATCCACCTGGCGGCCCTCGCGGGGCGGCTCGGTCTCGACGCCTCCCTGGCGCACGCCGATGCGTTGTGGCGCGACGTCCCGCTGCTGGCCGACGTCGAGCCGTGCGGGCGGCACCTGACGGCGGCCCTGCCGGCGGCCGGCGGTGTGCCGACGCTGCTGGCCGGGTTGGCAGGGCTGCCCGGACCCGCGGGACTGCCGGGCCCGGGCGGTCACCTCGACCTGACGGCCCGCGCCGGAGACGGGCAGCCCTGGGCGCTGCACGTGTCGCTGGCCCCCGAACCCACCCCGGACGGCGTGCTGCGCGCGGGCGACCACCCGGTCGCACCCGCACCGACGATGGTCGCGCTCACCGGTTCCCTGGCGCCCGACGGCTGCGTGCTCAAGGTCGCCGCGGCCAGCCCCGACCTGCTCCGGCACACCGGGCCCGCACTCGTCCTGGACGACTACGACGACATGCGCCGCCGGCTCGACGACCCGGAGCTGGTCGTCGACGACGACGTCGTGCTCGTCGTGCGCGGCATCGGGCCGGTCGGTGCTCCGGGGATGCCGGAATGGGGTATGGCGCCGATCCCCGCGCCCCTCGTGCGACGCGGCGTCCGCGACGTCGTGCGGATCAGCGACGGGCGGATGAGCGGGACGAGCTTCGGCACGGTGGCGCTGCACGTGGCGCCCGAGGCCGAGGCCGGCGGGCCGCTCGCGCTGGTGCGCAACGGTGACCTGATCCGGCTGGACGTCCCGGCCCGTGTGCTGGACCTGCTCGTCGAGCCCGCGGAGCTGGCCGCGCGGGCTGCGACCTGGCAACCCGCACCGGTGGCCGACCTGCGCGGTTGGCCGCTGCTGTACCGCCAGCACGTCGGGCAGGCGCCGGCGGGGGCCGACCTGGACTTCCTGACCGCCCCGCGACCCGAGCACCGGGTCCGGGTCGAACCCACCGTCGGCCGGTCATGAACCGGTCGGCGCAGAACAACGGAGGACGAGGCGTGACCACCACCCCACTGCGTGGCGTGCTACCGGTGATCCAGACACCGTTCGCGCAGGACGGTTCGGTCGATCTGCCGGGCCTGCAGCGCGAGCTGGTCTGGGTGCTCGACCAGGGCGTGAGCGGGCTGACGACCGGCATGGTGAGCGAGACGCTGCGCCTGTCCGACCTCGAACGTCGCGAGGTCGCACGGGCGGTCTGCGCGGCCGCCGTCGACCGGGGCCGCGATGCCGTGATCAGCTGCGGCGCCGAGTCGACCCGCGAGGCCGTGAGCCTGGCGCAGGATGCGCAGGACGCCGGCGCGACCGCGCTGATGGCGATCCCGCCGATCACCGCGGTGCTCGACGACGAGGAGCTGTTCAGGTACTACAGCGCGATCCTGGACGCGGTCGACCTGCCGCTGGTGGTGCAGGACGCGTCGGGCTACATCGGCAACCCGCTGTCGATCGCCGTCCAGCTGCGCATCCTGGACCGGTTCGGTGACCGGGTGTACTTCAAACCCGAGGCGGCCCCGATCGGGCAGCGGCTGTCGGCCCTGCGCGAGGCGACCGGCGGGCGGGCGCGGGCCTTCGAGGGTTCGGGCGGCGCCGCGGTGGTGGACAGCTTCCGACGCGGCATCGTGGTCGGCACCATGCCCGGCGCGGAGGTGAGCTGGGCCGTGCAGGCGCTGTGGAGCGCATGTGAGCACGGCGACTGGGACCTGGCCTACGCCCTGTCCGGTCCGCTCACGCTGCTGGTCGCCATCCAGACCTCGGTCGACGCGTACGTCGCGGTGGAGAAGCACGTCCTCGTCACCCAGGGTGTGCTTGCCTCGGCGGATGTGCGTGAGCCCGTCGGCTACCGGCTCGATCCGGAGACCGCGGCCGAGGTGGACCGCCTCGTGGACCGGCTGCGGGCCGCGATGCCCGCCGTGCCGTGAGGGCCGACGCCGCGGCGCTGAGGGCGCTGTGGGCCGCCGACACCCCGGCCTTCGGGGCATGGAGCACGCTGGCCGATCCGGTGGTCGCCGAGCTGCTCGCGGCCGGTCCGGCGGACTACGTCTGCGTCGACACCCAGCACGGTCACGTCACCGGGGCAGACCTCGCCCGCACCCTGCAGGCGTTCCGCGCCGGCGGTCGGGCACCCGTGGTGCGGGTCGCCTGGAACGAGCCCGCGGCGATCTTCCGGGCGCTCGACGCGGGTGCGAGCGGTGTGGTCGTCCCGATGGTCGACGACGGCGACGCCGCCCGGGCCGCGGTCCGGGCGGTCCGCTACCCACCGGCCGGCGAACGCAGCTGGGGCCCGATGTGGGGTGACAGCCGACCGGTCCCGGCCCCGGCCGACCAGGACCGTGAGGCGTTGTGCGTCGTCATGGTCGAGACGGCCGCGGCGGTCGACCACCTGGACGAGATCCTCGCCACGGCGGGCGTCGACGCGGTCTACATCGGTCCGAACGACCTGGCGCTGTCCTGCGGCCTGGGACGTGCGACCTACCGCGACTGCGCCGACGTGCGCGCGTTGCTCGACGGGATCGTGGCGACCTGTCGGCGGCGGGGTGTGCCCGTCGGACTGCACTGCTCGGATGCGGTGATGGCCGGCCACTGGGCTGCGGAGGGCGTCCGGATGCTCACCGCCGTGACCGAGACCGCCGCCCTGCGCAGGGCGGTCGCCGATGAGCTGGAGGGCGCCGCGGCCCACTACCGTGGTGCTGTGCCGAGGACAACGGGCCGATGAGCCCCACCGACCCCCAGCCCCTGTTCACCGATCCGCAGGCGACGGTCGACGCCCGTGTCGAGGACCTGCTGACGCGGATGACGCTCGCCGAGAAGGTCGGCCAGATGCTGCAGCTCGATGCGCGCGGCGATCTCGCCGAGGTGGTGACCGGCACGCTCGCCGGATCGCTGCTGCACGCCTCTCCGCAGCGCATCGCCGAGGCCGCCGAGCTGGTCGCCACGACGCGGCTGCAGATCCCGCTGCTCATGGCCGACGACGCCATCCACGGGCACTCGTTCTGGCCAGGTGCCACGATCCTGCCGACCCAGCTGGGCATGGCCTGCAGCTGGGACCCGGCGCTCATCGAGCGGGCGGCCCGGATGGCCGCCGTCGAGGTGTCCGCCGCCGGTCTGCACTGGACGTTCTCACCGGTGCTGTGCATCGCACGTGACACCCGCTGGGGGCGGGTCGACGAGACGTTCGGCGAGGACCCGTACCTCATCGGCGAGCTCGGGGCGGCCATGGTCGCCGGCTACCAGGGCGACGGTCTCGACGACCCCACCGCCGTCCTGGCCTGCGCCAAGCACTTCGCCGGCTACTCCGAGACCCAGGGCGGTCGCGACGCGAGCGAGGCCGACCTGACGCCGCGCAAGCTGCGTTCATGGTTCCTGCCGCCGTTCGAGCGAGCCGTGCGGGCCGGGTGCCGGACGGTGATGATCGGCTACCAGTCGATCGACGGCGTGCCTGTCACGGCGAACCGCTGGCTGCTGCAGGACGTGCTCAAGGGTGAGTGGGGCTTCGCCGGGACGCTCGTCACCGACTGGGACAACGTCGGCCGGATGGTCTGGGAGCAGCAGGTGTGCGCCGATGACGTGGCCGCTGCGGTGGTCGCGGTCGGTGCGGGCAACGACCTGGTGATGACCACGCCCGCGTTCTTCGACGCGGCCCAGGAGGCGGTGGCCCGCGGGCTGCTGGCCGAGGCCGCGATCGACGAGGCGGTCCGTCGCATCCTGCGGCTGAAGTTCGAGCTCGGTCTGTTCGAGGGCGCCCACCGCCCCGACGCCGAGCGGCAGCGCACCGTGATCGGGTCGGCGCCGCACCGTGCGCTCAACCTGGAGGTCGCGCGTCGATCGCTCGTGCTGCTGCGCAACGACGGCACGCTCCCGTTCGCCGGCGGCCTCGTCGAAGGCCCCGACGGCCGAGCCCAGGGCGCGGGTCCGGCCCGGACGGTTGCCGTGGTCGGGCCGAACGCGGACGACCCGCACGCCCAGCTGGGCGACTGGGCGGGGGCGTCCGGGCAGGTGAACTGGATGCCCGACGGGCACCCGCGTGAGCTCGTGAGCACCGTGCTCGACGGGCTGCGCGCGAGGGTGCCGAGCAGCTGGACCGTCACCCACGCCCCCGGCGCCCGGATCGGCACGCTGGTGCCGGACCCGGAGGGTCCGCTGTACCCGGACGGGCAGCCCCGGCCCCCGGTGTTCGCACCCGCCGCCGACGACCCCCGGCTGCGGGCGCAGGCCGTCGAGGCGGCCCGCGCCGCGGACTGGGTGGTCGCGGTCCTCGGGGACGACGTCTCGCTCACGGGGGAGGGGCGGTCGACGGCGACCCTGGACCTACAGGGTGGTCAGATCGCGTTGCTCGACGCCCTGGTCGAGACCGGGACGCCGGTGGTCCTGGTCCTCGTGCAGGGAAAGCCGTCGACGCTGCCGCCGTCCGCCGAGCGGGTCGCGGCGATCGTGCAGGCGTTCAACCCCGGGATGGCGGGCGGGCAGGCGGTGGCCGAGGTGCTGCTGGGCCTGGTCGAGCCGAGCGGCCGGTTGCCGATCACGGTGCCGCGTCACGTGGGTCAGCTGCCGGTGTTCTACAACCAGGTGCGCGGTCAGCATGGTTCGCGCTACGCCGATCTCACGCAGGACCCGCTGTTCGCGTTCGGCGAGGGCCTGGGCTACGCGCCGGTCACCTACTCGGACCTGCAGGTCGTCGAACCGGTGCTCGGCGTGGACGGGACGGTGCGGGCGCGGGTGCAGGTGCACAACCTGGGGGATCGGCCCGTGCGCGAGACCGTGCAGGTCTACGTGAGCGACACGGTGACCTCGGTGACCTGGGCCGATCGCGAGCTGAAGGCGTTCATGCAGGTCGAGGTCCCGGCGGGGCAGACGGTCGAGGTCGCGGTCGAGGTCCCGGTCGCCGCGTGCACGCTCGTGGATACGGCCGGGCACCGGGTGGTCGAGCCGGGGACGCTCGAGCTGCTCGTCGGGCACAGCTCGCGGCCGGCCGATCTGCTGCGCGCCTCGTTCGAGGTGCGACCCTGAGGTCCGGTCGAGACTGAGGCCCGGTCGGCCCTGAGGCTCAGTCCCAGCGGAAGAACCGGGCGACCGCGGCGCTGAGCGCGGCCGCCCAGACCACCAGCACCACGATCGGGCCTGCCGGCACGGTGCCGGTGGTCAGGGCGGCGCGCAGGGCCTCGCCGAGCGCGCCCGAGGGCAGCCAGGGCGCAAGGGCGGCGAGCGGACCGGGCAGGTCGTCGACCGGGACGAGCACGCCGCCGCCCAGTGCGAGCGCGATGAGCACCAGGTTGGCGACCGCGAGCACGGCCTCGGCGCGCAGCGTCCCGGCGACCAGGAGTGCGAGGGCCACGAATGCGGCAGTGCCGAGCACCCCGACGGCTGCGGCCATGACCAGGCCGGCCGCCGACGGTCGCCAGCCCATGGCCGCGCCGGTCAGGACGAGCAGCGTCCCGGACAGCAGCTGGACGCCCAGCACGGCCGCGACCTTGCCGGCCAGCAGCCCGGACCGGCCCAACGGGGTGGTCGCGAGCAGCCGGAGCACACCGTTGCGGCGGTCGAAGGCCGTGGCGATCGCCGGCGAGGTGAAGGCCGCCGAGAGCACCGCGAACGCGAGCACGCCCGGGGCGACCACGTCGACCCGGGACAGGCCCGCCGTGCTCAGCTCGATGGCGGTCGCCGAGGTCAGCACGACGAGCGCCACCAGCGGCAGCGCCACGGTGACCATGAGCTGCTCACCGTTGCGCAGCACCGCGGCGAGCTCGAACCGCGCCTGGGCGAGCACCCGGCGGTGGGTCGGCGCAGCGCCGGCGGTCCCGGGGGCGCTCATCGCAGGTCCGTCCCGGTGAGCTCGAGGAACACGTCCTCGAGGGTCCGCACCCCGACGGTGAGGTCGGCGAGCAGCACCCCGGCCTCAGCGAGCGCACCGGTGAGCCGATGGACGTCGTCCGGGGTCAGGTCGCCGGTGAGGGTGAGGGCGCCGTCCGGACCGGTCTCGACCCGCAGGTCCGGTCGCAGCGCGGTGCGGATGGCGTCGAGCGGGGCCGGTTCCCGGGTGCGCAGCCGGGTGGTGGACCGGTCCGTGGCGGTGAGCAGCTCACCGACGCTGCCCTGGGCGACGACGCGGCCGTGGTCGACCACGACGACATCGTCGGCGAGTGCCTGGGCCTCGTCCATCTGGTGCGTGGTGAGCACGACGGCGACGCCGCGCTCCCGCAGCTCGCGGACGAGTCCCCAGACGGCTGTGCGGGCCTGCGGGTCGAGACCGGCCCCGGGTTCGTCGAGGAACACCAGCTCGGGGTCGCCGACGAGCGCCGCGGCCAGGGCGAGCCGTTGGCGCTGACCGCCGGACAGCCGGCGCACGGTCGTGCGGGCGAAGGCGTCCAGTCCGAGCCGGTCGCGCAGCTCGCGCAGGTCGCGTGGCCGGGTGTACATGGCGGCGATGTGGTCGAGCACCCGGCCGGCCCGAGCGGCGGTGGGGAGCCCGCCGTCCTGGAGCATGACGCCTACCCGTGAGCGGAGCCGGTGGTCGTCGGGCGCCAGGCCGAGCACACGCACGGTGCCGCCGTCCGGGCTGCGCAGACCTTCGCAGCATTCGATGGTGCTGGTCTTGCCGGCACCGTTCGGACCGAGCACGGCGGTGATTCGGCCGTGCTGCGCGGTCAGGTCGAGACCTGCGACCGCGGTCCGGTCGCCGTACCTCTTGACCAGGCCGACGACCTCGAGCGCTGCGGGGGTGGACACGGACGGTGAGTCTAGGCAGGGGAACGGCGCCGACCTCCGCCACCGACCAAGATAGGTAACCCTTCCTTGTGTGAGACGATTTCGGCAACGAGGATGTTGCGTAATGAGGCCGCAGGGCCTGTGGCACCCGCGCAAGACACCCGCACAAGACGCAGGCACGAGACAACCGCACGAGACGACCGCGAACGAGGTGAGCGATGCAGACGACCACGGTGATCGGTGCCGAGCCCGCGGCGCCGCACGATCCGGGCACCCGTCGTCGCGTCCTGCAGCTCGTGGCGTCCTCCGGTCCGGTGAGCGTCGCCGAGCTGTCCGATGAGCTCGAGCTGACCGCCGCCGGCCTGCGCCGTCACCTGACCGAGCTCGAGCAGACCGGCCAGATCGCCGTCCACGCGGCCCCGGGCCCGGGGGCGACCCGCAGGGGGCGCCCGGCTCGCCGGTACGTGGTCACCTCGCAGGGGCAGGCGGCGCTCTCGCACCGCTACGCCCAGATCGCGGTCGAGGCCCTGCAGTTCCTCGGTGCCGACGCCGGCTCCGCAGCCGTCGAGCGGTTCGCCGAGGCTCGTGCGGGCGAGTTCGAGGCCCACCTGGTCCCGGCCGTCGCTGCCGCCGGTGATGATCTGGAACGTCGGGCGGCCGCCGTCGCGCAGGTGCTGTCCGCGGACGGCTATGCGGCCACCGCACGTCCGGTCCCCGGCACCTCGGTGGTCCAGCTCTGCCAGGGCCACTGCCCCGTGCAGGAGGTCGCCACCGCCTTCCCCCAGCTGTGCGAGGCCGAGACCCGGGCCCTGTCCCGGGTCCTGGGCGTGCACGTGCAACGACTCGCGACGCTGGCCGGCGGGGGCCACGTCTGCACCACGAGCATCCCGCCGACCCGTCCCACGCCGTCCTCGGAAGGACAGACCCGATGAGTGCACCGACCGAGCCGATGACCCAGGACGAGGCGATCGCCTCGATCGGCAACTACGCCTACGGCTGGCACGACCAGGACGCGGCCGGGATCAGCGCCCGCCGCGGCCTGTCCGAGGACGTCGTCCGGAACATCTCGGCGCTCAAGAACGAGCCCGAGTGGATGCTCAAGACCCGGCTCAAGGCGCTGCGGCTGTTCGACCGCAAGCCGATGCCCGCCTGGGGCGCCGACCTGTCCGGCATCAACTTCGACACGATCAAGTACTTCGTGCGTTCCACCGAGAAGCAGGCCACCAGCTGGGAGGACCTGCCGGACGACATCAAGAACACCTACGACCGGCTCGGCATCCCGGAGGCCGAGAAGCAGCGTCTGGTCGCGGGTGTGGCCGCGCAGTACGAGTCCGAGGTGGTCTACCACCAGATCCAGGAGTCGCTGGCAGCCCAGGGCGTCGTCTTCCTCGACACCGACTCGGGGCTGCGTGAGTACCCGGAGATCTTCGAGCAGTACTTCGGCTCGGTCGTCCCGCCCGGGGACAACAAGTTCGCGGCGCTCAACACGTCGGTGTGGTCCGGGGGGTCGTTCGTCTACGTGCCGCCGGGCGTCCACGTGGACATCCCGCTGCAGGCCTACTTCCGGATCAACACCGAGAACATGGGCCAGTTCGAGCGGACCCTGATCATCGCCGACGAGGGCTCCTACGTGCACTACGTCGAGGGCTGCACGGCGCCGATCTACAAGACCGACTCGTTGCACTCGGCCGTGGTCGAGATCATCGTGAAGAAGAACGCCCGGGTGCGGTACACGACCATCCAGAACTGGTCGAACAACGTCTACAACCTGGTGACCAAGCGGACGACGGTGGCCGAGGGCGGCACCATGGAGTGGGTCGACGGCAACATCGGATCCAAGGCCACCATGAAGTACCCGGCCGTCTACCTCATGGGCGAGCACGCCAGCGGTGAGACGCTGTCGATCGCGTTCGCCGGCGAGGGCCAGCACCAGGACACCGGCTCGAAGATGGTGCACGCCGCCCCGAACACCTCCAGCCACATCATCAGCAAGTCGGTGGCGCGCGGCGGCGGGCGCTGCTCCTACCGCGGGCTCGTCCAGATCCTCGAGGGTGCGCACGGCTCGAAGTCCAACGTGCTGTGCGACGCCCTGCTGGTGGACCAGATCTCCCGGTCGGACACCTACCCGTACGTCGACGTCCGCGAGGACGACGTGACGATGGGCCATGAGGCCACCGTCTCGCGGGTGAGCGAGGACCAGCTCTTCTACCTGCAGTCCCGCGGTATGCCGGAGCAGGAGGCGATGGCGATGATCGTGCGCGGCTTCGTCGAGCCGATCGCCCGTGAGCTGCCGATGGAGTATGCGCTCGAGCTCAACCGACTCATCGAACTTCAGATGGAAGGGGCCGTCGGCTGATGACGACCACGACACCGGCAGCACTGGCGGACACCGTCGCACTGCCGCTGGACCACTCCGACGCGACCGCGGACGGCGCGCACAGCCACGGTGTGGTCCCGGCGGGTTCGCGCGCCGAGCGGCTCGCCTCGTTCGACCCGGCGGACTTCGTCGTGCCGACCGGGCGCGAGGAGGAGTGGCGGTTCACGCCGATGGATCGTCTGGCTCCGCTGGTCGCGGCGGCGACGGGCCGACTCACCGGTCACGGTGTGCTCACCACGGTCGCGGTCTCTCCGGAGGTCGTCATCGAGGTGCTGGACCGCGACGACCCCCGGCTCGGTCTGGCCGGGCTGCCCGGGGACCGGGTGGCCGCCGTGGCCTGGGCCTCGTTCGACCGGGCCACCCTGATCCGTGTCCCGGCCGGCGCGACGTGCTCGAAGGTGACCTCGGTCGTGGTCGAGGGGGTCGCGGGCGACGACGACCCGACCGCGGCGCACCTCGTGGTGCACGCCGAGGCGAACTCCCGCGCCGTCGTCGTGATCGACCACATCGGACGGGCCACTCTGGCCCAGACCGTCGAGGTGCTCGCCGACGAGGGCGCGGATCTCACCGTCGTGTCCTTGCACGACTGGGAGCCCGGCGCCGTGCACGACGCCGCCCACCGGCTGCGGATCGGCAAGGACGCCACCGTCAAGCACATCGTCGTGACGTTGGGCGGCGATCTGGTGCGGGTGACGCCCGATGCCGAGTTCGTCGGTGAGGGCGGGTCGCTCACCGCGCTCGGGCTGTACTTCGCCGATGCCGGTCAGCACCAGGAGCACCGGCTGTTCGTCGACCACGCCGTACCGTCCTGCCGGTCCCGAGTCACCTACAAGGGCGCGTTGCAGGGCCAGGACGCGCACACCGTGTGGGTGGGCGACGTGCTGATCCGCGCGGCGGCCGAGGGCACCGACACCTATGAGCTCAACCGCAACCTGGTGCTCACCGAGGGCGCCCGCGCCGACTCGGTGCCGAACCTGGAGATCGAGACGGGTCTCATCGAGGGTGCCGGTCATGCGAGCGCCACCGGCCGGTTCGACGACGAGCAGCTGTTCTACCTGCGCAGCCGCGGCATCCCCGAGATCGACGCCCGCCGCCTGGTGGTGCTCGGGTTCTTCGCCGAGCTGCTGCACCAGATCGGTGTGCCCGAGGTCGAGGAACGCCTGCTCACCCAGATCGAGACCGAGCTGGCGATGGGTGCCTCGACCGACGCACCGCAGCTGGAGGGATCGGACGCGGGGGACCCCGCATGAGCGACCAGCTCGCGTGCCTGACCGCCGACGTCCCCGTCGCGGGGACGCTGCGGGTCGAGCTCGACGGCGTCGACGGTCTGGTCGAGATCGCGATCGTGCGTGACGAGGACGGCGGCTGGCACGCGCTGTCCGACATCTGCTCGCACGGGCAGGTCTCGCTGTCCGACGGCGACGTCGACGGCTGCACGGTCGAGTGCTGGCTGCACGGCTCGCGATTCGACCTGGTCACCGGCCGCCCGCTGGCGCTGCCGGCCACCACCGCCGTACCCGTCTACCCCGTCACCCTGGACGGCGACCGTGTGCTGGTCGACGTCGACACCCCGCTGAACTCTTGAGCCTGAGCTAGTCCGAGGAGAACGATGTCCACCCTGCAGATCCGCGACCTGCACGTCAGTGTCGAGACGAAGGAGGGCGCCAAGCCCATCCTGCGTGGCGTCGACCTCACCGTGAGCAGCGGGGAGACCCACGCGATCATGGGCCCGAACGGGTCGGGCAAGTCGACCCTGGCCTATTCGATCGCCGGCCACCCCAAGTACCAGGTCACCGGCGGTTCGGTGACGCTCGACGGGCAGGACGTGCTCGCCATGACCGTCGACGAGCGGGCCCGCGCCGGGCTGTTCCTGGCGATGCAGTACCCCGTCGAG
>JAKLPK010000076.1 GCA_022013895.1 Cellulomonas sp.
GACCGCGGCTGCCTTGTCCGGCCTCGCCATGGCAATCCTTCCGGTGGTGATGCCACCGGTCGCTCCCCTGCATCCCCTGGAACGACGAGAGCCCCGCGCAGGCGCGGGGCTCGTGATCCGTGCACGGCCCAGGGCCGCGCGAATCTGAACTCTCACCTGCGCTGGCCCCCGCTGCTGCGGGACTTGGGGCGACCCGGACCTGGAGGCGCAGCATCGACTGCTCTGCGATCAGGAGGGGCCGGCGACCGGCGGTCTTGGGCATGGCTAGGGTACGGCACCGCGGCGGTGCGACCAAACGAGCCTCATCCGGCGCCGTGGGCCGCGAAGGCGCACCAGCTGACGAAGCCCCCCGGGGTGTCCCGGTCCACCCGGGCCCGGGCCGAGTGCAGAGCGCGCGCCATCGTGGCACCGCGCGCCAGCTCACGATGCAGCGCCACCATCAGACCCACGGCCTCCACATCGGGCACCGCGGCCAGACTGGCCACCACCGCCGTCGTCCCGCGCGACAACGTGGCGGACACGAAGCCCAGCACCTCGTCACCGGCATAGGCCACATCGGCCCCCGAGTGGCAGGACGCGAGCACCAGGCGACGCGGCGCCGGGCCCGCACCGTGCAGCTCCTGAACCGTGACCGGCCGGTCCGCCAGGATCACCGAGGAGAACATCGGGCTGTCTGCGCGCAGCACACCGTGACAGGCGAGGTGAGCCAGTGCCGCCCCGGACAACGCGTCGAGCACCGCCTGGGCTGTCCCGTCCAGCGGCCCCAGCACCTGCGCGCCCGGATGCACGACGCGCAGCGCCTCGACCTCCTCCAGCGCACCACCCAGCTGAGGGCCGGCGACCAGCACCGTGTGCCCCGACGGCGCCACCGCACCCGCCGTACGGACCCAGGCAGCCGCCGAGGGCGCCAGCGCGAGCGGCGCATCGTGCAGGGCCGACCACGGGACCGAGTGGAGGAGCCCGACCGGGACCACCACGAGCTCGGCGTCCGCCTCGACCCCGAGAGGTTCGACCAGGAGGGCTCGCAGCCGCACCAGACGTGCCTCCACGTTGACCCGCGCGGCCTGGGCCGATGCCGGGCTGCGCGGGTCGGCGAGCCGGCGCAGCGCGAAGAGCAGCCCGTGGAGCTGCTCGGTCACCGCCGCGAGCGGAGCGAGCTCGACCAGTCGGGGACGATGACCGGCCACCACCACGGCGACCAGCCGGCCGTCGTGCTGACCGAGCTCCACGAGGACCCGGCCGTCCAGCGCCGCGCGCAGCCGCGACAGCCCCGGCAGCGCGCGCCCGACCCGTCGGGACCCGCGACCCGGACGCCACGCCGCGGCATCCACCCGCCGCGGCTGGTCGACCATGAGCGCCGGGGCCGAACGCAGCTGCACCCCGAGGCCGTCCCCCTGCCCCGGCAGATCAGGACCGACCGGTCGATCGGTTGGCCCGTGCTGCTCCGGCGGGGCACCGAGCAGGGCAGCAGCCCGGGTGCGCTCCATCCAGCGCAGCACCTGCTGGGGCCGACCGGTCCGCACCAGGACCCCCAGGCCCAGCTCGCCGAGCTCGGCGCCGTGACCGGACGCCAACGCCCGCAGCTCGATGGTCGGCAGATCGTCCCGCAGCGCCGCCACCTGGCGCAGACCCGCATCGCACTCGGCCAGCACATGCACGTCGTCGCCCCGCAGCAACCCTGCCCGCGCACCCGCGAGGTGGCCTCTGATGCGCACCAGTGCCGGGCCGGACCGGGCGAGGGCCTCGGCCCGGTCGAATGCCTCCACCGCGATCCGGCGGCGCCCGAGCCGCGCCGCGACCCGTCCCGCCGCCAGGTGAGCATCGATCGCGCTGTGCAGGTCGCCGGCCGCCTCGAGCCGGACGGCGAGCCGACGCGCCGTCACCAGGTCGGACGGTTCGACCACGTCCAGCCCCACCCGTGCCTGCACCGCGATGAGCAGCGCACGGTCCCGCCACCCGGAACGGTGCTGCGCCCGAGCCTCGGCGGCTGCCGCGAGCGCCACCTCCTGCGCCCCGGTCAGGTCACCCTGCAGGAGCAGGTAGCGGGCCCTGCGGAGCCGCGCCTCCAGCCGCATGAGGTGCGCGCCGACCCCGTGGAACTCGGCCTCGGCGCGGCCCGCCGCGGCCGTCGCCTCGGGCAGCAGGCGCAGATCGGCCATCGCGTCGGCGAGCTCGGCGTAGTGCTCACCGAGCGGGAGACCCGCCTCGCGGTACAGCCGCTCGGCCTCCTCGAAGTCGCGCAGCGCCGCCCCGAGGTAGCCGGCACGGGTCGCGATCCAGGCCCGGCTGCCGGTCGCCTGGGCGAGCATCGAGGTACGCAGGAGCCGGGCACGGTCGACCGCATCGTCGGCGCTCGCCAACGCGTCCTCGTACGCCCCCTGCTCGGCCAGGGTCAGGGCGAGGTTGTTCGCCACGATCACCGCACCCTGCGCGTCGAGCCCCGGTCGACCGAGCAGCGCCCGGTACAGCTCCGAGGCCTGGACCGGCCGACCGGAGTTCTGCTCCAGCACCGCGAGGGCCAGCAAGGTCCGGACCTCGAACCGCTCGCGCTCCACCGGTTCGACCGTCGGGTCCACCGCCATCGACGATGTCGCCGCCGCCAGGTCCCGCCGGGCAGCCGCGGACCGCCCCATCTCGAGGAGCACCGAGGCACGACTGGCGAGCACCGCCGCCTCGAGGCGAGGCAGCCCCGCACGCCGCGCTGCCCGCAGGGCCTGCCCGAGCAGACGGCGGGCCTCGTGGTCGTCCCAGTGGGCCCGGTGGGAGCAGGCCGCCGCTCGCAGCGCCTCGGCCAGCAGCTCATCGTCATGGTGGGCCCGGGCCAGGGCGACCACCGCGACCGCGGCGGACCGCACCGATGTCGGGTCGGCGCGACGATCGTCCGCCAGACTGCGCATCTGTATCAGGAGGCCGTCCCGGTCCTCCTGCAGATCGGGACGGTCGGACATCGAGGGGGACCTCTCATCCCCGCCGACCGACCGCATCTGCCGATCATAGAGACGACCTGAGGAGCACCGGTGAGCAGGTACCCGAACAGTCCGCACGCGATGGGCCGCCCGTTCGGGCAGGACTACGCCCGCCCCGGTCTGACCGGACCGGATGCGGAGCGTGCCGAGCGCGGTGTCCGCCGCCAGGTGCGCGAGCTGGGACCGGACACCACCGAGGGCGACGAGGAACGTTCGACGGTCGCCCGGGCCCGGATCGCCGCCCGGTGGGACGGCCGCTCACGTCCGCTCGGCATGCAGCGCACCCAGCGCGGTGGCCAGACGTTCGCGCTCGACGGTGAGCTGCTGGTCACCGCTGCGTCGTGGCCGGACGTCGAGGACTGGGCGCGCGAGCACGGGCTGCACCGCGAGCCCGTCGACTGCGCCGATCTGGAGGACCGGCTCGTCCGCCTCGTGGCCGCAGACCCGGTCGCCGACCTGACCGCGCTGGCGGGGCAGCTGCGCGCCGACGGCCACGCAGTCTCGCTGTCGTACGTGACACCGTCCGCACCCATCATCAAGCCGTGGGGCGGTATCGGGGCGCCCGCCCTGGTCCCGTTCGTCGACTACCGGCCCGGATCCACCGAGCACGGCCGCGGCGTGCGGGTCGCCGTCATCGACACCGGCATCGCGACCGCCGTCCGGCCCGACGGCTGGCTCGACGGTGTCGAGCGCTCGACCGGCGAGACGTCGAACATCGACCCGCTCGATGCCCAGCCGGCCGACGGCTACCTCGACCTCTCGGCGGGGCACGGCACCTTCGTCGCCGGCCTCGTCCAGCAGGTGGCACCCGGAGCCGACATCCGGGTCTACCGGGCCATCGGGACGGCCGGCACCGGCAGCGAGATCGAGGTCGCGTGCCAGCTCATCCACGCCGTGCGGGACGGCGCCCAGGTCGTCAACCTGTCGCTCGGCACGCCGAGCGTCTTCGACGAGCCACCGCTGGCACTGGCGATCGCGTTCGACGTGGTCCGTGAGATCGAGATGGAACGCGGCTGGGAGACGGTCGTCGTGGTAGCGGCCGGCAACCTCGGGGACGACAGCCCCGTGTGGCCCGCCGCCTTCGGCCGGGTGGTCGCGGTGGGCGCCCTCACGGCACAGCTGCGGCCCGCCGGGTGGTCCAGCCGGGGTCACTGGGTGGACTTCTCGACCGTCGGCGAGGGTGTGGTCTCCACCTTCGTGGCGGGCGCGCAGTCGCCTGACCTGGTGCCGGAGCCCGAGACCTTCGGGGCGGATGCGTGGGCCCGGTGGACCGGGACCTCGTTCACCGCACCCCAGGTGACCGGCGCCATCGCACGTGCGATGACCGAGCACGGGCTGTCCGCCCCGGACGCCGTCAAGGCGCTCCTGACGACGGGCCGTCCCGTCGCGGGGCTCGGCCGCGCCCTCCAGATCCTGCCGGGGGTCTAGGTGCTGGGCGTCGTCGACCGTCATGATGTCGTCCTGGGAACCACCTGGACGTTGAGGAGCATCGTGAACGGACGCCGGGCGGACGGCGGGATCGACGGCACGAGCATCACCGCGCTGGTGGCGGGTGCCCTCGACGGCGACGAGAGGTGCTGGGAGGAGATCGTGCGCCGGCACTCGCGGCTCGTCGTCGCCCGCATCCGGCAGTTCCGGCTCAGCACCCAGCAGGCCGAGGACGTCGCCCAGACGGTGTGGCTGAACCTCCTGGAGCACCTCGGCGAGCTGCGCGACCCGGCGGCGCTCCCCGGCTGGATCTCCACCGCCACGCGGCGGGAGTGCCTGCGCGTGGCACGCCTGAACCACCGGGACGTGGCCGTCGATCCGCAGTCGGACGGGCTCGAGACCGTCATCGAGGAAGACATGGCATCCCGGCTGCTCCTGGCCGAGCTGGTCCGGGCGGTCCGCGACGGCCTCGCCGCGCTGCCGGCCCGGCAGCGCGACCTGCTCGTCCTGCTGGTGGCGGACCCGCCGCTCAGCTACGAGGAGATCTCCCGCCGGCTGGACATCCCCGTCGGCTCGATCGGCCCGACCCGAGCCCGGGGTCTGGCCCGCCTGCGCACGACCGATGCGATGGCGTCCTACATCCGGGCGCACCCCGACCACAGCGCCGGGGGGAAAGGGGTGCGCGATGCCGTGGCGTTGGGCTGACCGGAGGAGTGACGTGGACGATGACCGAGCGACCTGGCGGGTCGACGACGAGGTGCTCAACGCCCTCGTCGCCGAGGCTGTGGCCCAGGCCAGCACCGCCGAGGTGGTGGACCAGGCGGCTGCACGAGCGTTCGCGACGCATCGCACGCTGCTGACGGCGGGACGTGAGCTCGAGGTCGAGCTGGCTCTTCTGGAGCTGGTCCACGACTCGCTCGAGCTCAGCGGTGCACGTGCCGTCCGGAGCCGCGACGGCGCCCAGCCGCGCTCGCTCGAGTTCCGCGGCCAGGACGGCACCGGTCTGGAGGTCGAGCTGCGCGACGGTGTCGTCGAGGGTCAGCTGCTTCCGCCGCGAGCCGGCCGGGTGACGGTGCTGCGCGGGGACGGCGCCGCCACGGAGGTCGACACCGACGACGTCGGCTACTTCCGGGTCGACGGCGACGTGACCGGACCCGTCCAGCTGCGGTTCACCAGCGGCACGTCGACGACGTCGACCACCGAGTGGCTCACCTGGTAACCCAGGCGCCAGACGCACGAAGGCCCGGTCCCCGCGGGGGCCGGGCCTTCGTGTCGCTACGGGGCGGGCCGTCAGACCGCGTCCTCCTCGGTCAGAGCCTTCTGCCGGTTCTGGTCGACCAGGATGCCGGGGCCCATGGTCGTCGAGAAGGTCGCCTTGGTGATGTACCGGCCCTTGGACGAGGCCGGCTTGAGCCGCATGATCTCGTCGAGCACGGCCGCGTAGTTCTCCACCAGGGCGATGTCGGAGAACGACACCTTGCCGATGATGAAGTTGAGGTTCGCGTGCCGGTCGACCCGGAACTCGATCTTGCCGCCCTTGATCTCCGCGACCGCCTTGGCGACATCCATCGTCACCGTGCCGGTCTTGGGGTTCGGCATGAGGCCGCGCGGACCGAGCACCTTGCCCAGGCGACCGACCTTGCCCATGAGGTCCGGGGTCGCGACGGCCGAGTCGAAGTCGGTGTAGCCGGCGGCCACCTTCTCGATGAGCTCGTCGCCACCGACCTCGTCGGCACCTGCGGCACGGGCCTGCTCGGCGCGCTCACCGACGGCGAACACCAGGACGCGGGCGGTCTTGCCCGTGCCGTGCGGCAGGTTGACGGTGCCGCGCACCATCTGGTCCGCCTTACGGGGGTCGATGCCGAGGCGGAACGCCACCTCGACCGTCGAGTCGTACTTGGTGGTCGACGTCGCCTGGGCCAGACGGACGGCCTCGAGCGGGGTGTACAGCCGGTCCTGCTCGATCTTCTCGGCGGCGGCCCGGTAGGCCTTGCTGCGCTTGGTCATCTGCTCTCTTCCTTCTGCAGTCGTGGTAGACGGGCCGCGCGCGGCCCTGCCACTGGGGGCGGTCGTCAGTCGACGACGGTGATGCCCATGGAGCGGGCGGTGCCCGCGATGATCTTGGTGGCCGCGTCGAGGTCGTTCGCGTTGAGGTCCTCGAGCTTGCCGGCGGCGATCTCGCGCACCTGGGCCGTCGTCAGCGACGCGA
>JAKLPK010000077.1 GCA_022013895.1 Cellulomonas sp.
GGCCATCACCGCCGCCCTCGCCGACCTCTACCACGCCCGGCTGGAGGCGGCGCTCGACGAGGTGCTCGCCGCCGATCGGGCCGGGGCGCTCGACGACCCGGTGGCGACGACGGTGCAGGCGATGTGCGAGGTGTTCCGGGCGACGTCCGGGGTTCGTTCTCTGCGCGCTGGGCAGCGGGATGAGGCGTCCGCGGAGCACCGGCAGCGGATGACGGCGAAGGTTGCCGAGCTGCTCGGGGCCGACGGGCGCGCGGCGCCGGAGGCGGTGGCGCGGACGGTGTTCGTCGCGGTGGATGCGTTGCTGCGGGATGCGTTCGCGGTTCAGGCCGACGGGGATGCGGAGCTGATCGAGCAGACGGTGGTGCTGGTGCGGGGGTATCTGGCGGGGGCTCGGCGGGGGTGAGGCGGACCCTGGACGTCCGGTGCGCTCCGCACACCTGACGGCCGCGAGCCTGCGGACTACGATCGATCGCGGCAACCCAGGCCGGTCGGAGGTGGAGCAATGGCACGCCGCGTCGTCGAGCCGAGTGCAGTCAAGCGCTCCGCCGCCAAGTCCGCCCAGGTCTCGGCGAAGCTGGAGCGCCGAGTCGTGCCGGAGAGCTTCGTGCGACCGACGGGGCCCGACCGATACGTCGCCGCACGGGCACATCGGCCTGAGTGAGGCATTCGGCTTCTGGCAACACCGAGCCTCTGCTAGGAAATGGCGAAATGTCGGCACCACTGGCGGTACCCCCTGGTCCGCCGGTGACGATCCCCGAGGGTTCCTTCCGCAGACACCCGTTCGGCGACTGCGGGCGACGCGCGACACATTCATGCCCCAATCTGCCGCCCCTCCGGACGCATGCGCGACCAACCCGCCCGTGGTTTGCGGTCAGGACATCGAGAAGTACCGCTACGTCAAGAAATTGCGCCGCTACGACAGCGGCCGCCACCCAGATCGGAATGTGCATCATCGAGGAACAGCAAATTCACAACGCTGTCCCTTGAGGTAAAAGGCGCCTGAATGTCGCACGAATCGACAGCGTAGTTGTCCGAGTTGCCAATCGAAACTCCGTTTGCACGCCTCGCCCGAACGGGCCCTGCGAACCTTGGTCATCTATCCATCAGAGCGTTCACCCTGCGGCCGGTCAGGCCCTCGGCCCTGCTCATGCGTTCGACCAACCGGCACAATTCTAGAGCATGGCCGCGTATACCGCAGTTGCAATTATTCCTGCAACGATCGCACCAAGCCCGGAGAAGATCAGCGCCCGGAACCGCCGGAACCGCGAGCGCGTCCCCGAGTCGAGCAACTCGAGTTTAGGGAAGACCCAGACAGTTGAGGCGAACAAGCAGATCGTTGCCGCAACAGAGAGGATCGGGATGACGATCTCCTGCCACTCGTAACGACCGTCGATTGGGGCGAAATTGAACGCATGGACAACGTAGGACGCAAGAAGAAGGGCAACGATCGCGAATGGAAACAATGCCACCCAGACCCACTCCGACGAGAAGTTGCTCGGGCCTTCAGTTGAGCGATTCAGCGCCGCGACGAGCCTCCCCATGAGCCCTTCGACACTCGTGCGATCCGAGCCCTCCACGCTGACCTGCATCGCCCTGATTCTATCCTTCCCCAAACGAAACGACACCGCCGAGATGGCAGGCGAGGACGGCTCGCTCATTGGCGCCCGGTCGCCGACTTCCGGGTCGCTTCGGCGGTCGATCGCGCGTTCGTCGCGTTCTCGAGCGCGTAGACGCCACTGCGCGAAATCCGTCTTGACGTCTATCCAAACGTCTTCGATTGATCGGAGATCGGTGAAGTGCGTGCGATCGAGAGCTCCAGGATCAGACAACGTCTCGGTTAGTTGATTTGAGTAGGTTATCCGGACGGCTGTCGTGGAAGGAACTCCGCTCAACTGCTCCAGGACTTCCGACGCTAGGCCGATCGCCGCTGTGATCTCAGCGCGGGGCCCCGACCACCGTCGCCAGTCGTGGCTCTTCGTGAACATGCTTGGGAGCCTAGACCCGGCCCTTGTTTCCGACTCCGAACGGCACGGCTCTCTCTCGGAGAGTCGCTCAAGGGCCGGGCGCGCCATCGGAGATCGGCGTTCTTGACCCGAATCAACAACACTCGGAGAGTGCTTCGGAAGCCCCGAGGTGAGCACGGATCGGATCTGATCCCGTTCGGGCGCACGCACGGCGCGCGAGCACTGCGCACATGCGAGGCAGCCCGCGATCCCGACGGGGCGCAGGCCCAAACTCAGCGCGCAAGTGGCCGCCGGCCACTAGGTGACAGACAGAGACGACGACGCGGAGGTGCGATCCATCTGGGTCGAGAGCGCCCAGGTCAGAGGCCCCTGACGAGGAAGCGCGGTGGCGGATTGAGGCCAACCCGGGTACTGCAGCTCTCCCACCCCAGTTCGTCGACGGCCCATCGAGGCTTGAGTCCGTCCGACCGAGCCTCCCCGCCCATTCGCCTGCACCACCCGCCCCCATCCGCCACGATGACCCCGTGACGCTTCCGGGGGGCCCGTCCATCGACACCGCTGCGCTGCCAGCGCCATCTGGCGAGCGCGAGCCCGTCTACGCGAGCTGGTCCAGGCGGGTGGTGGCCTCGCTCCTCGACGGTTCGATCGGTTCGGGTCTGACGTTCCTCGTGCTGCCGGAGCTCGGCGGGGGCTTCCCCTTCCTCGGCCCGCAGATCGTTGGCCTCGGCAACGCCCCGTCGGGCACGCCCTGGACCCACAACCCCTGGATCGTCGCGGTGTTCGTGGTGACGGTCGCCATGCAGGCGTACGGCGGGGCAACGCCGGGCAAGCTGGTCGCCGGGATCGCTGTGGTGGGCGAGGACGATGCGCGCCCCCTCGGGCTGGTCAGGACGCTGCTGCGGTGGGCGGCCCATCTGGTCGACGCGATCCTGCTCATCGGGTACCTGCGTCCGCTGTGGCACCCGAAGCGCAAGACCTTCGCCGACAGCATCGTCGGGAGCGTCGTGCTGGTCACCCGGCGACCGCTGCCGCACCGGTGGTTCGCGCCCCGCGCCGACAGGGCCACCCACGTCGGGCCGCCGCTCGTCTGGCAGGCGGCACAGGCGCCCGGCTGGCGTCCGTGGGCGACCTGGGTCTCCGTCGTCGCCTGCGGGTTGGGTGTGCTGCTCAGCGGGGGGTTCTCCAGCACCGTCGACGGCGCCGCCGCCGAGGCGCGCTGCACGATGACCACCGCCGACACCGGGAGCGTCAGCCTGGCCGGCGCGACGCTGCACCAGTCGACGACCACCGTGATGACCACGCGGCTCGGCATCACACGTCAGACCGAGCCACCCGTGCGGGCCCTCTCGGTCACCTGGGCCTTGCGCGGCACCCTCTCATCCGAGGACTGGGCGAACCTCAACGTGACCCTCACGGGCACCAACGGGGTCAGCCACTCCGAGAGCTTCTCGCTCGTGGACTCCCCCGGCAACGACCCGACCACGACGTTGACCGTCGACGACCTCGACCGCCTCGGCCAGGAGTGGACCTGGACGGCCTCCGTCGAGGTGAACGGGGTCGAGTCACCCGCGTGCACCGGCACCGGGCCGGCGGCGTGACCCGGCCTCACACCTCCGGCTCGAACCGCCCCAGCCACGTCCGCAGCGCGGGCTCCAACACCCCCGCCGCCTCCTCGCCGATCTGCTCCAGCAGCCGGTGCTCGTTGGCCACGTGGGCCGTCACCGCGCGGTCGATGAGGTCGCGACCGGCGGGCGTGAGGCTCACGACGCGGGCGCGGCCGTCGCCCGGGGCGCGGTGGCGTTCGACGAGGCCGTTGGCCTGCAA
Source organism: Cellulomonas sp. (assembly GCA_022013895.1). Taxonomy (GTDB): domain Bacteria; phylum Actinomycetota; class Actinomycetes; order Actinomycetales; family Cellulomonadaceae; genus Cellulomonas. The sequence goes on from JAKLPK010000077.1 coordinate 3,789, forward strand.
GCGGTCCAGACGCTTCGTCATGCCGCCGGTGGTGACCATGGTCGTATCGGCGAGCTCGCTCGGGGCGCAGCCGTCCGGTGAGCGGCGCAGGGCGGCGAGCACGTCGAACTCGGCCTCGGTGAGCCCGAACTGGGCGTAGACGGCCACCAGCTCGTCCGTGAGATGGGCCGCCACCAGGTGCAGTCGGCCGATCACGCTCATCGGCGAGAAGTCCAGGTCAGGGCGTTCGCGGGCCCACTGCTTCTGGATGCGGGCGACCTTGTCCGTCGTCATGCTTCGATCATATCTTCCGAGGAAGGTACTATCGCTTCCATGGAAGGTATCTTGCGGTGGCGGTTGCTCACGCTCATCCCCGCCGTCGTCTGGGGCGCGACCTACTACGTGACCCGGCACACGCTGCCCGCCGACTCCCCCCTGTGGGGAGCCGTGCTGCGCGCCCTGCCCGCCGGGCTGCTGCTCCTGCTCATCGCCCGCAGGCTGCCGCGCGGGGCCTGGTGGTGGCGCTCGGCCGTGCTCGGCATGCTCAACACCGGCGCCTTCTTCGCGCTCGTCTACTTGGCTGCCCAGCTGCTGCCGACCGGGATCGCCTCGGTCGTCATGGCGGCATCACCCCTGGTGATGATGGGGCTGTCCGCCGTGCTGCTCGGTCGGCGGCTGCGTGTCGCCGGGGTCGGCGGGGCGCTGCTCGGGCTGGCCGGCGTCGTGCTCATGCTGTGGTCCGGGCCCGACGCGGTCGACCCGCGCGGCATCGCGGCTGCCGTCGGCGCGATGGCCATGTCCTCCCTCGGCTACGTGCTCATGGCCCGGTGGACCGCCAAGGACGGGACCATCGAGGTACTGCCCGCGACCGCCTGGCAGCTCGTCGCCGGTGGGATCTTCGTGCTGCCGGTCGCCGCCCTCGTCGAAGGTGCCCCGCCCGTGCTCGACAGCACCGCGCTGGTCGGGTTCGGCTACCTCACCGTCATCGCGACGGCCGCCGCCTACCTGCTGTGGTTCGCCGGGCTGGCCCGGCTCGGGCCCTCCGACCTGGCGCTCATCGGCCTGGCCAACCCGCTCACCGGCGTGCTCCTCGGCGCGGGGCTCGCCAGCGAACGACTCTCGGCCCGGCAGTGGCTCGGCGCCGGGCTGCTGCTCGCCGGCGTCGTGCTGGGTCAGGAGAGGGCCGTGCGCAGGACTCCGCCAGGCCTGTCGAGAGCCGCCAAACCTGACACCGCCGAAGTGTCCGCTGCCGCCCCCGCGTCGCCCGACGAGGCTCCGGTGCCCGCCGTCTGCGGGGCCGACCCGCGCCGCTGACCCGGTCCGCTCCACTGAACCGCCGGCACCCACGACCCGCGGGCCACCATCACCTCGCGCAGCACATCGGCCCGGTCGCTGATCAGACCGTCCACCCCCGCATCGAGCATCCGGTGCATCGCCAGCGGGTCGTTGAGGCCCCAGATCACTGTGCGCAGCCCGGCGCCGCGGGCCCGGTCGACCACCCGTCGGGCACGACCATCGCGCACCAGCACGTACGGCACGTGCACGAACGACGGCCGATACCCCGGCAGCCGGAACCGTCCCCAGCCCAGCAGCCGGCCGATCGACTCCCAGCCCAGCGCCGTCGCCAGCCCCTCGCCGAGCTCGTCGCGAGCAGCCGCCAGCCACCGGTCACGGGTCCCCGCCAGGCACACCTGCTGCGTCGCACCGGTGGTGCGCAGCACGTCGACCAGCGCAGGCAGAGTCGCCGGGTCCTTGACGTCGATCGACCAGCGCACCGCGGGCCAGGCGTTCAGCAGCGTGTCCAGCCGGACGATGCGCGTGCCGTCGTGCAGGCGAAGCTCCCGCAGTTCGTCCCAGGTCAGGGCGCTGATCGCCCCCCGGACCCCGGCCAGCCGGTCGACCGTGCGGTCATGGAAGGCGACCACCACACCGTCCCGCGTCGTGCGGGCATCGGTCTCCAGGTAGCGGTGCCCGAGGGCCAGCGACCGGTGCGCGGCCCGCACCGTGTTCTCGGTCGCGAGCCCGGCACCCGTCCGGTGCGGGATCACCAGCGGCCCGTCGCCGTCGCCGTAGCAGCCGGTCATCTCCTCGCCCCCATGTCCGATGCGGCACCGTGCAACGCGAGCAGCTGGTCGACGGTGGCCGCCCAGCCCAGCTCCTGTGCGACCGTGCGGGCCGCTGCGCGCAGCTGCTCCGCCGGGCGCGCGCGCAGGCTCAGCACCGAGGCCGCGAACTCGGCCGGTGAACCGGCGGGCGAAGGGCCACCGCCCCGGGCGGTCAGCGCAGCCACCGCCGAGCCGCGGGCCGCTACCACCGGGGTGCCGCACGCCATGGCCTCCAGCGCCGCGAGCCCGAACGTCTCCAGCGGCCCCGGAGCGAGCACCACATCGGCATCGGCCAGCAGATCGGCGACGGCGGCGCGATCGTCCAGGAACCCGGTGAAGGTCACCGGTAGCCCGCGCGCCCGTCGTGCCAGCGCCGCCGCCTCGGGACCGTCACCGATCACCACCAGCCGCGCCGGGACCCCCTCGGCCCGCAGCAGCCGGAGCGTCTCGACCGCCACGGCCGGTGCCTTCTCGGGCGACAACCGGCTGCACAGCACCAGGACCAGCTCGTCGGCCCCGACCGGCCGGCTGCGTCGATCGGGCGTGAACAGGCCAAGATCCACCCCCAACGGCACCTGGGCTGTCGGCACACCGATCCGATCGAACTCCCCCGCAGCAACCTGAGAGGTCACCACCACCTGATCGAACGACGCGGCCCAGCGGCGGTTGTGCCGATCCGCCAGCGCGCGGGCCGCACCGACCGGCACGTGCCCCAGGGACGCCACGAGACCGTCCAGCCGCTCATGCGCCACCATCACCGCCGGCACCCCGCGGGCACGCGCCCAGTCGCCCACCGCCCGCAACGTGAACCGGTCGGAGACCTCCACGCGGTCGGGGGCCAACCGGTCCAGCTCGCGCAGCACCGCGCCCCGATCCGTGAGCGCGCGGTACCCGTCCGTCCCCGGCACCCGCCGCCCGGGCAGCCGCACCCGCACCCCCCACGGCTCCTCATCGACCCCGGCAAGCGCCGCCGGGACGATGAGCGTGAACCGGTGCCCGCGCGCCCGGTACCCGCCCCCGAGGGCGTGCACCACGGTCCGCACCCCGCCCGACGCGGGGGCGTAGGCGTTCGTCAAGTGGACGATGTGCATGCTCACCGCACCACGACGCCCGCGCGGTGGTGCGCGACCGCCGTCTCGTAGTGGTCCATGAGCTGCTCACCGACCACCTGCCACGTGCGCCCGCGCACCTGCCGGCGGGCGGCCTGCCCCATCGCCTGACGTTTCGCCTCGTCACCGGCCAGGTCGGCGACCGCGGCCCGCAGCGCCGCCAGGTCACCCGGCGGGTAGAGCCACCCCGTGCGGCTGGGGTCGACCAGCTCGGCCACCCCGCCGGCACCGACCGCCACCACCGGGACCCCGGCCGCGAGCGCCTCCTGCGCCGACTGGCAGAACGTCTCGTAGGGCCCGGTCTGCACCGCCACGTCCAGGCTCGCGACCAGCCGGTGGAGCTCCGGCCCGGTCAGCTGGCCCAGGAAGACCGCCCGCGGCACGGCTCGCCGCAGGTCCTCGCCCTCGGGCCCGTCGCCGACCACGACCACCCGCACCCCGGGCAGCCCGTCGAGCGCGGCCAGGTCCTCGACCTGCTTCTCCGCGGCCAACCGCCCGACGAACCCGACGAGGACCTCCCCGTTCGGCGCCAGCCGCGCCCGCACCCGGTTGTCCCGGTGCGACGGGGAGAACGCCTCGGTGTCCACCCCGCGTGCCCACAGCCGCACCCGCGGCACACCGTGGTCCTCCAGCGAAGCCATCGCCACCCGCGACGGGGCGAGCGTGAGGTCTACCTGGTCGTGGATCGTCCGGACCATCCGCCAGGCCCCCTCCACCGCGGCACCCAGGTGGTAGCGGCCGGCGAACCCGGCGATGTCGGTCTGGTAGACCGCGACGGTCGGCAGGTCGAGCCGGCCAGTGGCGCGGACCGCCGACCACCCGGTGGCGAACGGTGAGGCGAGGTGCACCACATCGGGGGCGAACGCGGCCAGCTCCCGCGCGATCGCCCGGGCCGAGGGCACCCCCACCCGGAACTGGCTGTACCCCGGCATCGGCACCGACCGCAAGGGCACCACCCGTGCCCCGGACGCACTCGCCGGGGGTGCCCCCGGGGCGAGCACGACCGCCTGGTGACCGCCGCGCCGCAGATGCTCCAGCACCCGCAGCACGGAGTTCGTCACCCCGTTGACCTGCGGCAAGAAGGACTCGGCGATGATCGCGACCCGCACAGGCGCAGCACAGCAGCCCCCGGCGGCCTCCGGCTGGCCGCCAGGGGGCGGGTCGATGACGACCAGCCGAACGTCGAGGGTGCCGCGCACGGGCACGCGCCGCTACCGTCGAGGCGACGCGCGCGGCGGCGCGGCAGACGAAGGGGGCTCGTCGATGAGCGACATCCAGGGACCGACCGTAGACGACCCGATCGGCAGCCCGGGACTGGGACGGCCCCGACGGTGGGCGATGACAGTGCTCGCTGTCGCGGGAGTCGCCGTCGTCACGCTGGTGGTCCTCATCGTCCTGCGCTCGATGGTGAGCGCGAACGCCGCGGCCGACGGCTGGGCGTTCGAGATCCGACCGGTGCTGGCCGTCGGTGCACCGGGGACGACGTTCACCGCCCCGAGCCCGACCGCGTCGCCGACGGACCCCAACGACCCCGCGTGGATCACCCCACAGGTCGCGTCCCAGGTCACCGCGCTGGACTGCACATCGACCGCAGCTCCTGAGGTGACGCCGGTCGACCAACCGCTCGTCGCCTGCTCGCGGGACGGCTCCGAGATCTACGTCCTGGGCCCCGCCGAGGTCACCGGGGCGGCGCTCGAGTCGATCGAGACGGACGTGACCGGCAGCACCGCCGGCATCATCGTCACCCTCACCTCCGCCGGGAACACCGCCCTGGCGACCATGACGACCCGGGCGGTTTCACAACCCGCACCCCGCAACCAGATCGCGCTCGTCCTCGACGGCTGCGTGATGCGGGCGCCGATGGTGGCCGAGCCGTCGACCGGCGGACCGATGCTGATCGCCGCCGACCTCCCCCGGGCCGAGGCCTCGACGGCAGCCACCCGGATGGCCGCCCGGCGCGGCTGAAGGTCAGCGCCTCAGACCAGGCCGCCCACCGGTTCCCACGGGCAGGCCGGGTCCTCGGCGAGCGGGTCACCGGTCGCGGCGAACGCCCGCGCACGGGAGCCACCGCACAGGTCGGACCACTCGCAGCGCCCGCACCGGCCGCTGAAGTCGGCGGACCGAATCCGCAGCAGCGTCTCGTCGTCCCGGTAGAGGTCGGCCAACGGGTGGTCGCGGATCGAGCCGAGCTCCAACGGCAGGAAGCCCGCCGGGTGCACCTGGCCGTCGTAGGCGACGAACACGATGCCCTTGCCGTCCCGGGTCGCGGCGGTGTGCGCGCTGGGCTGCTGCTGCGCCGGCCCGAGCAGCTCGACCAGTCGCCGGTGCAGTCCCTGATACGTGTCGGTGGTCGGTGCCGGGCCGCCGTCGCGCCGCTGGTTGACCACCCGGCGGAAGAACGGCGCCTCGAC
>JAKLPK010000078.1 GCA_022013895.1 Cellulomonas sp.
CGCCACGTCTCCTCCCATCCGGACTTTCACCGTCGGTCCTGGAGTTCCACCAGGTCAACCGCTCGATCCCTTGCGGGACCTCACGGGTCGCGGACTGTCACCGCCGGCTCGGACTTTCACCGACCCCGGAGTACGTGTTGCGTCGTTCTCCGACCATCATGCCACGCAGCGTCGGGTGGATGCGGGACCCGTCGCTGTGACGGGTCAGTCGCGGTGCCGGCTCACACCTCGTACGGCGCATCGCCGAGCAGGCGGAGCCGGGCGATGGCGCCGGACGGGTCCGGGTCGCCGTAGACCGCGGAACCGGCGACGAACACGTTGGCGCCCGCACGGGCGATGGCCGCGATGGTGGAGGCGGAGACACCGCCGTCGACCTGGATGTCCACCGTCGCGCCGGACGCCGTCACGGCGGCCCGCAGCCTGCGTACCTTGGCGAGCATCCCCTCGATGAACGCCTGCCCCCCGAAACCGGGATCGACCGTCATGACCAGCACCATGTCGAGGTCGCCCAGCAGGTCGTAGAGCGGTTCGACCGGTGTGGCGGGCCGGACCGCGACCGCGGCGCGCACGCCACCGGAACGCAGCTCACGCGCCAACCGGACGGGAGCCTGCGTCGCCTCCGCGTGGAACGTCACGGACGCTGCGCCCGCCTCGGCGTAGGCGGGTGCCCAGCGGTCCGCGTCCTCGATCATGAGGTGCACGTCGAGCGGCAGCGGCGAGACCTCCGCGATCCGGCGCACCACCGGCAGACCGAGCGTGAGGTTGGGCACGAAGTGGTTGTCCATGACGTCCACGTGGACGGCATCCGCCGTCGCGATCCGCGCCAGCTCACGTTCGAGGTTCACGAAGTCGGCCGACAGGATGCTCGGGTTGATCTGCACGCCCATGACCGGTGAGCGTATCGGTCAGGACGTGCGATGCAGCAGGGCGAGGAACATCGCATCCGTACCGTGCACGTGCGGCCACAGCTGCACGTCCCCCGGGCCCTCCCCCAGGTCGAGATCCCGGCCGCCGGCGACGCGACGGACGGCGGCGCGCGCATCGAGGCGTTCGACACCGAGCCCGCTCCGGGCGGTTGCCCGGAGCACGTCATCGACGACGAGCGTGGTCTCGGCCAGGTGTGGTGAGCAGGTGACGTAGGCCACGACCCCGCCGGGCCGCACGGCCTGCAGCGCGGAGGTGAGCAGACCCCGCTGCAGCTCACCAAGGGGCGCGAGATCGCTCGGCTGACGGCGCCAGCGAGCCTCCGGGCGTCGGCGCAGGGCACCCAGGCCGGTGCACGGCGCATCCACGAGCACCCGGTCGTACTCCTGCGGCTCGGCATCGCCGAGAGCCCTGCCGTCGCCGGTGCGCACCTGCACCACGCCGGAAGGCACGGCCCGGACCGCCTGCTCCACCAGCCCCGCCCGGTGCGGCGCGACCTCGTTGGCCACCAGGCGGGCACCGTTCCGGGCAGCCATCGCACCGAGCAGCGCTGCCTTGCCGCCCGGTCCGGCGCACAGATCGAGCCACGCGCGGTCGGCGCCCTCCAGCGGTGCGGACGCGAGGGCCAGCGCCACGAGCTGGCTTCCCTCGTCCTGGACACCCGCCAGGCCGGCACGGACCGCCGCCAACGCACCGGGGTCACCCGTGGGCAGGGTGACCGAGGTCGGGGCGTACCGGCCGAAGGTGCCGCGTGCCTGCGCGGCGAGCTCGGTCACCTCGATCAGCCCCGGCCGGGCCACGAGCGTGACCTTCGGCGCCTCGTCGTCGGCCGCCAGCAGGGCGGTGAGGTCGTCACCGGGACGGCCCTGGGCGACCAGCGCCTGGCGCAGCGCGCGCACGATCCAGGCGGGATGGCTCCAGACGGCCGCGAGGCGCGCGGTCTCGTCGTCACCGGCAGCCTGCTCCACGCGGGTCTGCCAGGTGGGCCAGTCGTCGGCGGCGACCTTGCGCAGCACCGCGTTCACGAGCTGGGCAGACCCCGTCCCGACCTGCTCACGAGCCAGTGCGACAGTCTGCGACACGCCCGCGTGCGCCGGGACCCGCATGCCCAGCAGCTGATGGCAGCCCAGCCGCAGCAGATCGAGCACTGCCGGGTCGAGCTGGTCGAGCGGGCGGTCGACGACGAACGCGAGGACCGCGTCGTACCGGCCCCGCAGCCGCAGGGTGCCGTAGGCCAGCTCGGTGGCGAAGGCCGCGTCCCGGCCCGTGATCGAACGGCGGGCGAGCAGCCCGGGAAGCACCAGGTTGGCGTAGGCGTCCGAGCCGTCGACCTGGCGCAGGGTGTCGAACGCGGCGGTGCGTGCCGCGTCCCCGGACCTCGCCCGTTGCGCCGGTGCGCTCCTGGTCCGTTCATCGCGACCGGCGGCCCGGGCCGCGCCCCGCTGACGTCCGCGGGCATCGCGGCGCTCCTCGCTCACGCCGGGCCCCCCAGCAGCGCATCGTCGGCGAGCCGGGCGCCCCGCGCCCAGTCGGCGGCCGGCATCGGCCGGCGGCCGGCCGGCGTGACGGTGCCGAGGACCACCGGGTGGCCACCGGTCCCGACCAGGACCTCGCGCCGTCCGACCCGGACCTGGCCGGCGGCCAGCGGCTCCGCATCGGGCGCCGGGCGCACCGGCCCGAGGCCCAGTCGGGTGCCCTGCACCGTGGTCCAGGCGCCGGGTGCCGGTGTGCAGGCGCGGATCCGGCGGTCCACCAGGTGCGCCGGGAGCTCCCAGCGCACCCGCCCGTCGTCGCTGGTGAGCTTGGGTGCGTACGACACGCCGTCGGTCGGCTGCGGGACGGCCGCCAGGATGCCGTCCTCGAGGGCATCGAGGGTTCTGATGAGGAGCTGTGACCCGATCACCGCGAGCCGGTCGAGCAGATCGCCCGAGGTGTCCCGCGGCCCGATCGGTTCGGTGACCGTGCCGAACACCGGGCCGGTGTCCAGACCCTGCTCGATCCGGAAGGTGCTCGCACCGGTCACCTCGTCACCGGCGAGCACCGCGTGCTGCACCGGCGAGGCGCCACGCCAGGTGGGCAGCACCGAGAAGTGCAGGTTCACCCAGCCGTGGGTGGGGACGTCGAGCAGATCCGCCGGGATGAGCGCGCCGTAGGCGACGACGGGTGCGGCGTCGACGGCCAGCTCGGCCAGTCGCGTCCGGAACGCCGGTTCGGAGAGCCTGGCGGGTGCGAGCACCTCGAGCCCGGCGTCATGCGCGGCGGCGGCAACCGCACCCGGCACCGTGGCCCGGCCTCGCCCGGCCGGGGCGTCCGGGCGGGTGAGCACCGCGACCACCTCGTGCCGGCTGGCGAGCAGCGCTGTGAGGGCACGCGCTGCAGGCGCCGGGGACCCGGCGAAGAGAAGTCGCATGCCCCGATCCTAGAAGCCGCCGGTCAAGCGAGGTCCGCCGGATCCATCCGGACGCGGAGCACACCCGGCTCACGCCGGGCGCTGCGCACCCCCAGCGCCCCGGCGACTGCGGAGGCCAAGGCCGGACCGTGCCGCAACGGAGCACGGAGCACCACCCGGACCTCGTCCTCGCCGACCGGCACCGGCCCGAGCACCACCAGCTCGGGCACCTCGATCCGCGCCGTGAACGCATCGACCGCACTCCGCGACCCGGTCGCAGCCGCTGCGCGCACCGCAGGCGGCAGCCCGAGCTCGGTCCGTTCGACGAGGTCGATCTCGGCCAGCCAGACCGGGTCCCACCGCACGAGCGCCTGGCTCGCGCGCGCCGGCCCGTCGCCGACCAGCAGCACCGGGGCTCCCGGACGGGTGAGCGCGGCTGCCGCCAGCCACCGGCGCAGCGACTCGGTCTCCGTGCGCAGACCGGCTGCGACCGGGGCGTCCAGCAGCAGGGTGGCGGCGTAGCCGCCGTCGGCCACCGGTTCGGCCCCGGGGGTGGCGACCACGACCGCCGGGGTCGCGGGGACCTGGTGCAGCACACCGCCGTCGGCGCGGGCACCCGACAGGCGGACGGTCGCACCGGGGAAGGCACGTCCGAGCTCCTCGGCCGTCCGGTCCGATCCGACCCGGACGGCGCGCAGCCCGGTCGAGCCGCAGACGGCGCACCGCACCTCGGGCACCAGCCGCCCGCACCACGTGCAGGCGGGCGGTCCCCCGCGTGACGGCAGCCCGAGCGGCCCCGCGCAGTGCGGGCAGGCGGCCGGGGTCCGGCACCGCGCACAGGCGACGACGGGGACGTAGCCGGCCCGGGGCACCTGGACCAGCACCGGGCCGTCCGCGAGCCCGTCACGCACGGCGCGCCAGGCGGGTGCCGGCAACCTGGCGGCCGCAGCGGGTCCCTGGTCCGCGAGCTCGACCGAGGTGAGGGCCCGGACCCGTCCCGTCGCGGAGCGGACGGTGGCCCGGTCGGCCTCGACCGCGCGCGCCCAGCCTCGTGCGACGAGCGCCTGGGCGTGCACCGTGCGTCCGAACCCCCCGATGATCAGCGCGCAGCCCTCCAGCTCGCTGCGCAGAGCGAGCACCTCACGCACGTGCGGGTACGGGGCGCGCTGCTCGGCGTGCAGATCGTCGCCGTCGTCCCAGCAGACGACGAGGCCCAGATCGGCGACGGGCGCGAAGGCGGCCGCGCGGGTGCCGATCACCACCCGGGCCGTCCCGCGGCTGACCGCCAGGAACGCCCGGTACCGGACCGCCGGACCTGCGTCGGCCGTCAACGTGACGAACCCGGGCGGTCCGCCGGGGCGGTGCGGGGGCACCTCGGCGGCGGTCAGTGCGGCGGCGAGCCGGGCCACATCGCGTGCATCGGGCAGCACGACGAGCGCGCCCCGTCCGCCAGACAGCGTCGCGACCACGGCATCGGCCAGCGCATCGGGCCACTCCTGCCCGACGTCGCCCGGCAGAGCGGTCCAGACGGCCCGCGGACCGCCGCCATCCCGAAGGTGCCGTCGCAGTGCCTCCCCGCCCCGGTAGCGACGCCACGGCGAGGTGGAGGGCTCTGCCGGGCTGTGGCCGTCCGGGGCCGAGCCGGAGGTCGGCGCGGCGGCCTCGGTGGGCGGGAGTGCGTCCGCGGTGGCGGGCAGCGCCAGCTCGGCCTCCACCCGTGCGTGGCGTGGCGGGACGGCGAGGCGCAGGACATCCGCCAGCGTCCCCGCGTAGCGGTCCGCGACGGCGCGAGCAAGCCGCGCGACCGACGGGGTGAGCACCTGCTCCGCCGAGACCACACGACGCAGCGGAAGCAGCCGACCCTCGTGGTCGGCGGTGCCTGTGCGCTCGAGCAGCCAGCCGTCGGTGTCCTTGCCGGCGAACCGGACCTTGACCCGCACCCCGGGAACGGCGACCTCGTCGAGCTGGACCGGAACCAGGTACTCGAACACCCGGTCGAGGTGGGCGGGCTGCACGTCCACGCAGACGCGCGCGACGGGGAGCCGGGGCGCGGGCTCCACCGGTGCCGCCGGGCGCCGCGACCGGGTGCGCGGCATCCCGGCCAGGGACGGCTGCACGGCGTCGGTCACGGGGACCATCCCCTCACCGACCGCCCACCCCCGTCAGCCGACGGCAGCACGCAACGCGTCGACCCGGTCGGTGCGCTCCCACGTGAAGTCGGCCAGCTCGCGGCCGAAGTGGCCGTACGCCGCCGTCGAACGGTAGATCGGACGCAGCAGGTCCAGATCGGCGATCAGCGCTGCCGGCCGCAGGTCGAACACCTGCTCGATCGCCCGGGACAGCGCCTCGTCCCCGATGACACCGGTGCCGAAGGTCTCGACGTATAGCCCGACGGGACGCGCCTTGCCGATCGCGTAGGCGACCTGCACCTCGCACCGCCGCGCGAGCCCGGCGGCCACCACGTTCTTGGCCACCCAGCGCATGGCGTAGGCGGCGGAGCGGTCCACCTTCGACGGGTCCTTGCCGGAGAACGCGCCGCCACCGTGCCGGGCCATGCCGCCGTACGTGTCGACGATGATCTTGCGACCGGTCAGCCCGGCGTCACCCTGCGGTCCACCGACCACGAACGCACCGGTCGGGTTGACGAACAGGTCGTGGCCCGCGGTCTCGATGGACAGCTGGGCGAGCACCGGGGCAACCACGTGCTCGGCGATCTGCGGGGCCAACCGGGTCTCGAGCACCACGTCGGGGTCGTGCTGGCTCGACACGACCACCGCCGCCACCCGCACCGGACGGTCGCCGTCGTACTCGATGGTCACCTGGGTCTTGCCGTCCGGCCGCAGCCCGGGGACCAGTCCCGACCGACGTACCTCCGCGAGCCGTTCGGCGAGCCGGTGGGCCGTCCAGATCGGCAGCGGCATGAGCGACGGCGTCTCATCGCACGCGTAGCCGAACATCAGGCCCTGGTCACCCGCGCCCTGGGCGTCGAGCGGGTCGAGGTCGGCGCTGTCCTGCCGGCTCTCCAGCGCCTTGTCGACCCCGGCCGCGATGTCCGGCGACTGTGCGCCGATCGATACCGAGACGCCGCACGAGTCGCCGTCGAAGCCGATGAGCGAGGAGGTGTACCCGATCCCGCGGACCACCTCGCGGACGATCTGCGGGATCTCCACGTAGGCGCTCGTGGTGACCTCGCCGGCCACGTGCACCAGACCGGTGGTCACCATGGTCTCGACCGCCACCCGCGCCGTCGGGTCCTGGTCGAGGATCGCGTCGAGGATCGCGTCCGAGATCTGGTCGCAGACCTTGTCGGGATGACCCTCGGTGACCGACTCGGACGTGAACAGCCGCGCAGAAGCCATGGCCCAAGCCTACGAGGGGGACGGCGAGGTCTGCGCCAACCTGGCCAGCACCGTGTCCCACACCACGTCGGCCACCTGCTCCTTGGTGCCGCTCGCCCCGGTCACGACCCGACCGGCCCCGTCGAGAACCGTCACATCGTTGGTCGTGACCTCGAAACCGCGTCCGTCACCCACGGCGTTCACGACGAGCAGGTCGGCGCCCTTGCGGACCGCCTTGGCGCGGCCGTGCTCCAGGACGGTGGCGGACCCGTCACCGGTCTCTGCCGCGAAGCCGACCACGACCTGACCCGGGTGCGGTCGGTCGGCGGCCAGCTCGGCGAGGATGTCGGGGTTCTGCACGAGCTCGATGACCGGCGGTGCGCCGTCCGGCGTCTTCTTGATCTTGGCCGCCGCGGTGGACGTGGGTCGGAAGTCGGCCACGGCCGCGGCCATCACGACGACGTCCGCCCGGACGGCAGCGGCCAGCACCGCGGCCCGCAGCTCGTCGGCGGTCTCGACCCGCACCACCTCGACCCCCGAGGGCAGCGGTGCCTCGACGTTGGCTGCCACCAGGGTGACCCGCGCCCCACGGGCGGCTGCCGTCGAGGCGAGTGCGATCCCCTGCCGTCCCGAGGAGCGGTTGCCCAGGAAGCGCACCGGATCCAGCGGTTCACGTGTGCCACCGGCCGACACGACGACGTCCCGGTCCGCCAGGTCGCGGGCCCGCAGGAGCCCGAGGGCGGCCGTGAGGATCTCCTCGGGCTCAGGCAACCTGCCCGGTCCGGAGTCGGTCCCGGTCAGCCGCCCGTCCGCGGGTTCCAGGACGTGAACGCCGCGTGATCGCAGCGTGGCGACGTTCGCGACCGTCGCGGGGTGCTGCCACATCTGGGTGTGCATGGCGGGGGCCATGAGCACCGGACAGGTCGCGACCAGCAGGGTGGCGGTGAGCAGGTCGTCCGCGCGGCCGGCGCTCGCCCGCGCGAGCAGGTCGGCCGTGGCGGGTGCCACGACCACCAGATCGGCGCGGCGGCCGATCTCGACGTGGGCCACCTGATCCACGTCGTCGAACAGGTCGGCCGTCACCGGTTCACCCGACAGCGCCTCCCACGTCGGTCGCCCGATGAAGCGCAGAGCTGTCGGCGTCGGCACCACCCGGACGCTGTGCCCGGCCTCGCGCAGCACCCGCAGCAGCAGCACGGCCTTGTAGGCGGCGATGCCGCCACCGACACCGAGGACGATGCGCACGACAGGTGTCAGTCGGCGATGGGCTCGATCGTGAGCAGCCCCGCGTCGATCTCCCGCATGGCGATCGACAGCGGCTTCTCCTGCGGGCGGTTCTCGACCAGCGGGCCGACGTACTCCAGCAGGCCTTCGTTCAGCTGGGAGTAGTAGGCGTTGATCTGGCGCGCCCGCTTGGAGGCGAACAGCACGAGCGCGTACTTGCTCTCGGCGCGCTCGAGCAGCTGGTCGATGGGCGGATCGGTGATACCGGTGGGATGTGCGACGGTTCCGGACACGGCTGGGCTCCTGAGGTGGGCTCGTGGTGGGGCTGCAGCCTGGGCTCTGGTACTGGGCCCGAGGCTCGACTAGGGACCAGTCTACCCGGCGGCGCCGTGCGCGACCGGAGCCGTCCGGGCCCCCATCAGGTCGAGCAGCTCATCGGTGGCCCGGTGCACGTCGTCGTTGACCACCAGGTGGTCGAACTCGGGCTCGGCCGCCAGCTCGACCCGTGCCGCGGCCAACCGTCGTTCACGCTCCTCGGCCCCCTCGGTCCCGCGGCCGACGAGCCGACGGACCAGCTCGTCCCACGAGGGTGGTGCGAGGAAGACGAACCGTGCGTCGGGCATCGACCGACGCACCTGCCGCGCGCCCTGCAGATCGATCTCCAGCAGCACCGGCACACCGTCCGCCAGGTGCTCCTCGACAGGTCCACGCGGTGTGCCGTACCGGTGCAGACCGTGCACGACGGCCCATTCGAGGAGCTGTCCGGCGGCGACCATCTCGTCGAACCGCTCCGGGGTGACGAACAGGTAGTGGACCCCGTCGATCTCACCGGGACGGGCCGGCCGCGTCGTCGCCGACACGGACAGCCACACCCACGGGTACCGCCGACGCACATCGGCCGAGACCGTGCCCTTGCCGACCGCTGTCGGGCCGGCAAGGACGGTGAGCCGGGCAGGACCGGCGCTCACCCGTAGAGGTCGACGAGCGCCTTGACCTGGTGCGGCCCGAGGCCGCGGACGCGGCGTGTCTCGGAGATGCCGATGTCGGCCATCACCTTGCGGGCCTTCACCTTGCCGACGCCTGGCAGCGACTCCAGGAGGGACACCACCTTGAGCTTGCCGATGGTCTCGTCCTGCTGGCCCAGCTCGATGACCTCGGACAGTCGGCCCTGGGAGTACTTGAGCCGGTTCTTCACCTCGGCTCGCTTCTGCCGGGCGGCCGCGGCCTTCTTCAGCGCATCGGCACGTTGTTCGGGAGTCAGCGGGGGAAGTGCCACGCGCGTCACCTTCTTGTCACTCGTCTTGGCTTGTCACTGATGGCATGTCGTTGCGGCATGTGGCTCACGCCCATGTCACTCATGCTCCGGGCGGCCCACCGGGGCCGGATCATCGCCCGAACCTACCCACCGCCTCGCCCTCCGGCAACGTGAGCACCCGGAAAGTCGCACGTCAGAACTCCAACGCAGCAGCGGCCTGCTCCACAGCACGGTCCGCGGCGGCCCGCAGCGCGCCCCGGTCGGGCCCCGCGGCGAGCACCCCGCGCGACGACGACGCGAGGACGGCGCCACGCGCGTCCCCGAAGACCTCGCGCAGCTGGGCAGGTCCGGCGCCCTGGGCACCGATGCCCGGAGCGAGCAACGGCCCGCGCACCGCGGCCAGGTCGAGGCCGAGCCGGACGGCCGCATCACCGACGGTGGCGCCCACCACGAGCCCGACCGATCCCAGGCGCACACCGGCCTCCCCCGAAGCGAGCTCGGCGGCGTTGGCGGCGGCCGCGGCCCGGGCGACGGCCGCCGCGACCGCGACCCCGTCCGGCCCGATCGCGTGCTGGACGGACGCGCCCTCGGGGTTCGACGTCAGCGCGAGCACGAAGACACCGCGCCGGTTCGCCGCGGCAGCCGCCAGGGCGGGGCTCAGGGAGCCGAAGCCCAGGTACGGCGACAGCGTGACCGCATCGCCGGCCAACGGGGAGCCCTCGCGCAGGTAGGCATCGGCGTACCCGGCCATCGTCGAGCCGATGTCACCGCGTTTGGCGTCGACGATGACCGGGGTTCCCAGCGAGCGCCCCGCAGCCACCACCTCCTCGAGCACCGCGACCCCCGCGGACCCGTGCCTCTCGAACAGTGCCGACTGCGGTTTGAGCCCGGCGACGTGACCACCGAGCGCCTCCACCACCCCCAGCGCGAAGCGCCGCAGCCCCGCCACGTCGTCGTCCAGGCCCCAGGCCGTCAGCAGCGCGGGGTGCGGGTCGATGCCGACCACGAGCGGCCCGTGGGCGCTGCGGCTGGCGTCGATCCTCGCCCCGAAGGTCCCGATCATCGTGCGGCCGCCTGACGCTCCCGGGTGGCGGCCGCGTGCTCCTGGAGGCTGCGGACCTCGAACGGCCCGGAGAGGACCGCCTCGATGGCCTGGACGGCCGCCCCGAGCTGCTGGACGGTCGTCACGATCGCCTTGTCAGCCGCGGTGGTCGCGGCGCGGATCTCGTAGCCGTCGGCGCGGGCGCCCTGACCCGACGGGGTGTTCACCACGATGTCGACCTGACCGTCCACGATGAGGTCGACGATGGTCGGCTCCCCCGCGGCCGAACGCCCGGCGGAGAACTTGCGCACGACCTCGCACCCGATCCCCGAACGGTGCAGCACCACCGAGGTCCCTTCGGTGGCCAGCACCCGGAACCCGAGCTCGGCCAGGCGCTTGACCGGCAGCACGATCGCCCGCTTGTCCCGGTCGGCCACCGAGATGAACACCGTCCCGGAGGTCGGCAGTCCGCCGTAGGCCGCCTCCTGGGACTTGGCGAACGCCCGCGGGAAGTCGCGGTCGAACCCCATGACCTCACCCGTGGAACGCATCTCCGGGCCGAGCACGGTGTCGACGACATGGCCACCCGGGGTGCGGAAGCGCTTGAACGGCAGCACCGCCTCCTTGACCGCGATCGGGGCGCCCAGGTCGAGCACGGACGCGTCCTGCTGCGGCAGCAGCCCGGTGGTCCGCAGCTCGGCGATCGAGTGCCCGGTCATCACGAGGGCCGCCGCCTTGGCGAGCTGCACCCCGGTGGCCTTCGACACGAACGGTGCGGTCCGCGAGGCCCGCGGGTTCGCCTCCAGCACGTAGAGCACATCGGAGACGAGGGCGAACTGGATGTTGAGCAGACCGCGCACACCGACACCGGCGGCGATGGCCTGCGTCGACGCACGGATCCGCACCAGCTCCGAGCTCGACAGCGTGACCGGCGGCAGCGCGCACGCCGAGTCCCCCGAATGGATGCCGGCCTCCTCGATGTGCTCCATGACACCGCCCAGGAAGAGCTCGGTGCCGTCGTAGAGCGCATCGACGTCGATCTCGATCGCATCGTCCAGGAAACGGTCGATGAGCAGCGGCGGGATCGAGCCGCTGCGGGACGGGTCCCCGGCGGCCAGCGCGCGGCGCACGTACTCGTCGAGCTGCGGCTCGTCGTAGACGATCTCCATCCCACGTCCCCCGAGCACGTAGGACGGCCGCACCAGGACCGGGAAGCCGATCCGCTGGGCGGTCTCGCGGGCGCCGTCGAGCGTGGTGGCGGTGCCGAAAGCGGGGGCGGGCAGCCCGGCGGCCTCGAGCACGGCTCCGAAACGGCCGCGGTCCTCGGCCGCATCGATCGCCTCGGGCGAGGTCCCCAGGATCGGGAGCCCGGCGTCGGCCAGCCGCTGCGCGAGCGACAACGGGGTCTGCCCGCCGAGCGTCACGATCAGCCCGGCCACCGGACCGGCGGCGAGCTCGGCCTCGTAGACCTCGAGCACGTCCTCGAACGTGAGCGGTTCGAAGTAGAGCCGGTCCGAGGTGTCGTAGTCGGTCGAGACGGTCTCGGGGTTGCAGTTGACCATGACCGTCTCGTACTCGCCGCGCAGGGCCAGGGCCGCGTGCACGCACGAGTAGTCGAACTCGATGCCCTGGCCGATGCGGTTGGGGCCCGACCCGAGGATGAGCACCGCCGGACGGGTGCGCGGCGCGACCTCGTTCTCTTCGTCGTCGGAGGAGTAGTGGTACGGCGTCCGGGCCGCGAACTCGGCCGCGCAGGTGTCGACGGTCTTGTAGACCGGCCGCACCCCGAGTGCCCAGCGGGTGTTGCGGACCGCGTCCTCGGAGGTGCCGCGCAGCGCCGCGACCTGCACGTCCGACAGCCCGTGCCGTTTGGCGTGGGCCAGCACCTCCCGGGTGAGCGCGGGGGCCGCGGCTGTGGCGGCCGCGACCTCGTTGACGAGCTGCACCTGGTCGAGGAACCACGGGTCGATCTTCGTCGCCCCGAAGACCTGCTCGATGCTCGCACCGGCGCGCAGCGCCTGCTGCACGTCGACGAAGCGCCGCTCGGTGGGCTGGGCCAGGGAGTGCACGAGCTCGTCGAGGTCCTCGCCGGTGACCGGGTCGCCGTCCCAGTGGAACGAGGAACCGGACTTGTCGATCGAACGCAGCGCCTTGCCGAGCGCCTCGGTGAAGTTGCGGCCGAGGGCCATCGCTTCCCCCACCGACTTCATGGTGGTGGTGAGCGTGGGGTCGGCGGCCGGGAACTTCTCGAAGGCGAACCGCGGCACCTTGACCACGACGTAGTCCAGCGTCGGCTCGAAGCTCGCCGGGGTGGACCCGGTGATGTCGTTCGGGATCTCGTCGAGCGTGTACCCGATGGCCAGGCGGGCCGCGATCTTGGCGATCGGGAACCCCGTGGCCTTGGAGGCCAGCGCCGAGGACCGCGACACCCGCGGGTTCATCTCGATGACGATGATGCGCCCGGTGTCCGGGTGCACCGCGAACTGGATGTTGCAGCCGCCGGTGTCGACCCCGACCTCGCGGATCACGGCGATGCCCAGGTCACGCATCGCCTGGTACTCGCGGTCGGTGAGGGTCAGGGCCGGTGCCACCGTGATGGAGTCGCCGGTGTGCACGCCGACCGGGTCGACGTTCTCGATCGAGCAGACGACCACGACGTTGTCGTGCTTGTCGCGCATGAGCTCGAGCTCGTACTCCTTCCAGCCGAGGATCGCCTCCTCGAGGAGCACCTCCGTCACCGGTGAGTAGTGCAGACCGGCGCCGACGATCGCCCGAAGATCGCTCTCGTCGTAGGCGATGCCCGAGCCCAGCCCGCCCATCGTGAACGAGGGGCGCACCACCATCGGGTAGCCCAGGTCGTCGGCCGCGGCGACGGCCTCGTCCAGGCTGTGCACGATGAGCGAGCGGGCGCTCTCACCGCCGCAGGCCGCGACGACCTCCTTGAACTGCTCCCGGTCCTCACCCTTGCGGATGGCCGCGATGTCGGCGCCGATGAGCTCGACGCCGTACTCGGCCAGCACCCCGGCCTCGTGCAGCGCGATGGCGGCGTTGAGCGCCGTCTGACCGCCCAGGGTGGGCAGCAGGGCGTCCGGGCGTTCCTTGGCGATGATCGTCGTGAGGACATCGGTGCTGATCGGCTCCACGTACGTCGCATCCGCGAAGTCGGGGTCGGTCATGATCGTCGCCGGGTTGGAGTTGACCAGGACCACGCGGAGGCCCTCGTCCTTGAGGACACGGCACGCCTGGGTACCGGAGTAGTCGAACTCGCAGGCCTGGCCGATGACGATCGGCCCGGACCCGATGACCAGGACGGACTTCAGATCAGTGCGCCGGGGCATCAGGCGGCGTGCTCCTTCGTGGGATGGGTCTTCATCAGGTCGAGGAAGCGGTCGAACAGGTAGGCCGCATCGTGCGGGCCGGCCGCCGCCTCGGGGTGGTACTGGACGCTGAACGCCGGCAGGTCGAGCGCCTCGAGGCCCTCGACCACCTGGTCGTTGAGGTTGACGTGTGACACGTGGACCCGGCCGTACCGGCCGCCGTCGTGCGGGGCCGTGGTCTGGGCGTCGAGCGGGGCGTCGACCGCGAAGCCGTGGTTGTGCGAGGTGACCTCGACCTTGCCGGTGGTCCGGTCCATCACCGGCTGGTTGACGCCGCGGTGGCCGTAGCCGAGCTTGTAGGTGCCGAAACCGAGCGCCCGGCCGAAGAGCTGGTTGCCGTAGCAGATTCCGAAGAACGGGATCTTGCGGTCCAGCACCTCGCGCAGCAGGTCCACCTGCGTGGTGGCCGCGCCCGGGTCACCCGGACCGTTGGAGAAGAAGACGCCGTCCGGTCGCACGGCCAGCACGTCGTCGATGCCGGCCTGTGCCGGCAGCACGTGCACCTCGATACCGCGCTCGGCCATCCGGTGCGGGGTCATCGACTTGATCCCGAGGTCGACGGCGGCGACCACCGCGACCGGGGTCGCCAGCGGTGCACCGTCAGCCCCGAGCGCTGCGACGACGTACGCGGCCGATGTCGAGACCTCACCGGCCAGATCCGCGCCCGCCATGGACGGGGACGCGAGCACCTGGTCGAGCAGCTCGTCGACGGCGAGCGGCCCCCCGTCGGCACCGGCGAGGGCCGCACCCGAGAAGATGCCGGCCCGCATGACCCCGCGGTCACGCAGGTGGCGGGTGAGAGCCCGGGTGTCGATCCCGGAGATCCCCACGACACCCTGGGCGACGAGCTCATCGTCGAGCGAGCGGCGTGAACGCCAGCTGGAGGCCCGCCGGGCGGGGTCGCGGACCACGTAGCCGGCGACCCAGATCCGGTTCGACTCACCGTCCTCGTCGTTGATGCCCGTGTTGCCGATGTGCGGCGCGGTCATCACGACGATCTGCCGGTGGTACGAGGGGTCGGTGAGCGTCTCCTGGTAGCCGGTCATGCCGGTGGAGAAGACGATCTCGCCCAGCGAGCGACCCACCGCGCCGTACGCCTGGCCGGTGAAGGTCCGGCCGTCCTCCAGGACGAGCACCGCGGGGGTCATGCCGTCTCCTTGTCGTCGCGCTCGAGCAGTGCACCGACGGCCGCGAGCAGCCGTTCGCGGTCGGCCGCGTGCCGCAGCCGCACGGCGGTGCGCAGCGGTTCGAGAGGGGGGCCGTCCTCGACCGCGGGCGGCATCCACTCCAGCACGGTGAGGCCGTCACCGCCCATGAACTTGCCCGCCTGACCTGCGCTGGTGGTGACCGCGCGCAGCACGTCGCGGGGCAGGTACAACTCACCGGCGCCCGAGCGGGCGATCCGCACACCCGAGTCGAACACCTGGACCGCGGCCTGCGACTTGACGCCCAGCCCGTGCGCCACGACCCGTTCGAGGACGTCGTCGGCCAGCACGGTCGAGACGTAGATGCCGGGCATCAGCGCAGTGGTGGGCGCACCGAGGTCGTTCGGCACCGGCGGCAGGCCGGGCAGGGAGGCCGCTGAGGTGCGCGCCCGTCCCACCCAGCCGTGCCGCATCCCCCACAGCGCCGCGACCAGGACGACCACGATGAGGGCGATCGACAGGACCCAGGTCATCAACGTGCTCCCTCGTGCTCGACAAGCCGGCCGTCGAGGACGGTGGCTCGCCCGTGCAGGAAGGTCGCCATCACCCGACCGGGCAGCTCCATCCCGCCGAACGGGGTGTTGAGGCTCGCGGTGGCCTGGTCCTGCGGCCGCACGATGCGACGGGCTGCGGGGTCGACGAGCGTGAGGTTCGCCGGTTCACCGACCTCGATCGGCCGGCCCTGATCGGCCACCCGCCCGATGACCGCCGGGGTGAACGACATGACCCTGGCCACATCGGCCCAGGTCATCCGTCCGCTGTCGACCATCGCGGCCTGGACCACCGACAGCGCGGTCTCCAGACCGGTCATGCCGAACGCTGCGGCGGCCCACTCGCAGTCCTTGTCCTCGCGCGGGTGAGGCGCGTGGTCGGTGCCGACGGTGTCGATCGTCCCGTCGGCCAGACCGGCGCGCACCGCCTCGACGTCGGCGGCGGTGCGCAGCGGCGGGTTGACCTTGAAGACCGGGTCGTAGCCGCGGACCAGCTCGTCGGTGAGGAACAGGTGGTGCGGGGTGGCCTCGGCGGTGACGTCGATCCCTCGGGCCTTGGCCCAGCGGACGATGTCCACCGAACCGGCCGTGGACAGGTGCAGGACGTGCAGCCGCGAACCCACATGCCCGGCGAGCAGCACGTCGCGGGCGATGATCGCCTCCTCGGCGACGGCCGGCCAGCCGGTCAACCCGAGCTCGGCGGAGACGACGCCCTCGTGCATCTGCGAGGACGCGGTCAGCCGCGGCTCCTGGGAGTGCTGGGCGATGACACCGTCGAACGCCTTGGCGTACTCCAGCGCGCGGCGCATGACGACCGGGTCGTGCACGCACTTGCCGTCGTCGGAGAAGATCCTCACACGGGCGGCGCTGGCGGCCATCGCGCCGAGCTCGGCGAGCTGCTCGCCGGCCAGTCCGAGGGTGACCGCACCGACCGGGTGCACATCGACCCAGCCGGCGTCGCGGCCCAGCCGCCACACCTGCTCGACCACACCGGCGGTGTCCTGGACCGGGTTCGTGTTGGCCATCGCGTGCACGCAGGTGAACCCGCCGAGCGCCGCGGCGCGGGTGCCTGACCAGACGGTCTCGGCATCCTCCCGCCCGGGTTCGCGCAGGTGGGTGTGCAGGTCGACGAGACCGGGGAGCAGGACGAAGCCGTCCCCCGCCACGACGCCGTCGTGGGCGCTGTCGGAGGCGGCGGAGCCGATCGCGGCGATGCGGCCGTCCTGGACGAGCACGTCGGCGACGTCCTCACCCAGCAGACGGGCGCCGGTGATCAGGGTGGTGGTCATACGTGGGCTCCGATCTGGCCGGCGACGGCGTCGCCCGCGGTCTGGTCCTGTCCGGCGAGGACGAGGTAGAGGACGGCCATCCGCACGGCGACGCCGTTCGCGACCTGCTCGACGACGACGGACCGGGGACTGTCGGCGGCATCGGCCGAGATCTCCAGGCCACGGTTCATCGGGCCGGGGTGCATCACGATGGTGTGCTCGGGGAGCTGCGCCAGCCGACGGGCGTCCAGGCCGTAGCCGCGGGTGTACTCCCACGGGCTCGGGAAGAAGCCGCCGCCGCCCATCCGTTCGCGCTGGACCCGCAGCATCATGACGGCGTCGGGTCCCTGCGCGAGCACCTCGTCCAGGTGGTACGACACCTCGGCGGTCCAGCTCTCGACGCCGACGGGCACCAGCGTGGGCGGGGCGACCAGGGTCACCTCGGCCCCCAGGGTGTGCAGCAGCTGGACGTTCGAGCGGGCGACCCGGCTGTGCAGCACGTCACCGACGATCGCCACGTGCAGACCGTCCAGGTCGCGACCGGTCGGGTCGGTGCCGCCGCGCAGCCCGATGAGGTGCCTGCGCAGGGTGTAGGCGTCCAGCAGCGCCTGGGTGGGGTGCTGGTGCGTCCCGTCCCCCGCGTTCACGACGGCGCCGTCGGTCCAGCCCGAGGCCGCCAACCGGTGCGGTGCACCCGAGGCGTGGTGCCGGATGACGACGGCATCGGCGCCCATCGCCTGCAGGGTCTGCGCGGTGTCCTTGAGCGACTCCCCCTTGGAGACGCTCGACCCCTTGGCCGAGAAGTTGATGACATCGGCCGACAGCCGTTTGGCGGCGGTCTCGAACGAGATCCGGGTGCGGGTCGAGTCCTCGAAGAACAGGTTGACGACGGTGCGCCCGCGCAGGGTGGGCAGCTTCTTGATCTCGCGCGCCTGGGTGGCGGCCATGGCCGCCGCGGTGTCCAGGATCGTCACGGCCTGCTCGCGGCTCAGGTCACTGGTGGACAGCAGGTGCCTCATCGACGTGCCCCTTCCAGCAGGACGCCGTCGCGGCCGTCCGTCTCGGCCAGGAGCACCCGCACCCGCTCACCCGCCGCCGTGGGCAGGTTCTTGCCGACGTAGTCGGCGCGGATCGGCAGCTGGCGGTGACCCCGGTCGACGAGCACCGCGAGCTGGACGGCCCTCGGACGACCGAGGTCGCTGATCGCGTCGAGGGCGGCCCGGATGGTCCGGCCGGAGAAGAGGACGTCATCGACGAGGACCACGACCTTGCCGTCGATCCCCGCGGACGGCAGCGCCGTGGCGCCGACGGTCCGGGTGGGTTGGTGGGCCAGGTCGTCGCGGTACATCGTGACGTCCAGGTCGCCGACGATCCCCTGGGCATCCAGACCGGGTTCGACCTTCGCCAGCCCGGCGGCCAGCCGGCGGGCCAGCGGGACGCCGCGGGTGGGGATCCCCAGCAGGACCAGGTGCTCACCACCGTGGTTGCGTTCGAGGATCTCGTGGCCGATCCGGGTGAGCGCGCGGGACATGTCGCCCGCCCCCAGGATCTCCACCGGGTCGCTGCCAGGTACTGGCGTGTTCGCGGGCACAGACATGCACCGACTCCCTTCCCCGCCTCTCCGGACGGGTCTTAAAGGAACGTCTCTCGGCAGTCGATCCTAGTGCGCGCCGCGACCGCGTCGGTCCACGACGCGGCGGTGTGCGGCAGCGGCCGGGGTCGAACGCGGTGACCGCGGCTCAGGCCAGCAAGGTCGGTTTGAGCTCGACGATCCGACCCAGGAGACCGTTGACGAAGGTCGGCGACTCGTCCGTCGACAGGTCGACGACGAGCTCCACCGCCTCGTCGACGGCCACCGCATCTGGCACGTCGTCGTTCCAGAGCACCTCCCACGTGCCCAGCCGCAACGCGTTGCGGTCCACGGCGGGCATCCGGGCCAGGGTCCAGCCGTGCGAGTAGGTGGTCAGCAGCTCGTCGATCCGGTCGAGGTGCGCCATGACGCCTTCGACCAGGTCGACGGTGTACTGGGGAAGCGAGGTCTCGCGGCCCGAGTCGGCCACCCGGGCCGCGAGCAGGTCCAGGGTGTCGACCTGGCGCTGCTCGGCCTCGAACAGCAGGTCGAGGGCACGTTTGCGGGCCTTGCTGCGGGCACCCACGTCAGTCGTTCACACGGCCCAGGTAGCTGGAGTCGCGCGTGTCGACCTTCACCTTGGTGCCCGTCTCCAGGAACAGCGGGACCTGGATCTCGTACCCGGTCTCGAGGGTGGCCGGCTTGGTCCCGGCCGATGAGCGGTCGCCCTGCAGGCCCGGTTCGGTGTACGTGATCTCGAGGACCACCGAGGGCGGCAGCTCGACGTAGAGCGGGGTGCCCTCGTTGGTGGCGACGAGCGCCATCTGGTTCTCGAGCATGAAGTTCGAGGCGTCGCCGACGACCGTCTCGGGCACCAGCAGCTGGTCGAACGTGCTGGTGTCCATGAAGACGAAGTCGGTCCCGTCCTTGTATAGGTACTGCATCTCGCGCTTGTCGACGGTCGCGGTCTCGACCTTCAGGCCGGCGTTGAACGTGCGGTCGACCACCTTGCCGGAGAGCACGTTCTTCAGCTTGGTGCGCACGAAGGCGCCGCCCTTACCGGGTTTGACGTGCTGGAACTCGATGACGGTCCACAGCTGCCCGTCGATGCGCAGCACGAGGCCGTTCTTGAGATCGTTGGTGGTCGCCACGAGGCACGTTCTTTCGTCAGGGGGTCGAAGGCCGTCGGACATCGTACCGGGCGCACGGCCCCTGCCTCAGGTCAGCAGGGCCCGGGTGAGTGAGCCGATGACCGCGGCCCACAGCAGGGATGCCAACGAGCCGATGACGAACCGCTCGGAGGCGCCGGGGTTGTCGCGCAGCTCGGAGAACCGGCCGAGGCCCTTGACGGCCACCACGACGGCCACCGCCTCGCTCTGCCCGGCCACGAGCGCGAGGGTGACGGCCGCCCGTTCGAGGAGACCGATCGCCAGACCGCCGCGCAGCACGGACGGACCCGACGGTGCGGTGCGCACGGTGATGGCACGCGGGGCGGTCGGGGTGCTGCGACCTGTGGCGGGGCGCGTACGCCGTCGATGCGTGCGCGTCCGGTCGACCCGCCGCACGGGACGTCGCTCACGGTCGGCGAGGTGCAGGACGGCCGCGGTGAACGCCCAGCCCCCGAGCAGCGAGACGACGACGGCGGCCACGACGATCGCGACGGCCTGCCAGCCGACGTTCATTCGGGTCCTTGGGCGGCGGCGAGCAGGCGGCGCAGCGCGGGGAGCGCGGCGTTCTCCTCGGCCCAGCAGGCCGCGGCGAGCCGTTTGGAGACAGCCTGCTGGGTGATGCCGAGGGCTGCGGCCGCCTCGTCCTGGGAGCTGACCTGCGTCATGGTGTCGACGGCCGCCCAGCCCTGGGCCGAGCGCCGGGCGCGGACGGCGGCCACCAGCTGGAGCAGGCCGTCGGCATCCTGGGCGGCAGGTTGGGCGCCCCGCACGGCGACGGAGTGCGGACGCTGCCTGCTCTTGGCGGCCTCGACCGCCTCACGAGCCAGCACGAACGCCTCCCCCGCCCCCTCCCGCGGCGTGGCGGGCAACGGCAGGCGGACGGCGCCCGCGCCGATGCCGATGCTCCAGCCGCCGACACGCAGCACGGTGAGGACCACGGCGGTCACCTCCTCGACGTCATCGAGGACACCCTGCACCTCGTCGCCCACAGTGCGTTCGAACGGCAGGGTGGTTCGTACGTCCGCGAGGAGTGCCAGCAGGTCGGGGACGCGATCGCGATCACGTCTCGACCCGCGCTGATCCACCGTGACGACGAACATCTGACTAGTGTGAGGGGTTGTCCTGAGCAAGACAACCCCTCAGGCATGTGATTCTCCCGCGCTGCCGGCGGTTCGCCTGCCGGATCAGGTCTCGGTCGGCGCCAGCTGCCCGTACGCCGCCGCGAGCAGCACCGGGTCGGGGCCTTCCAGCCTCGTCGGGCGCGCGACGTCCTCCAGCACCACGAAGCGCAGCAGGTCCCCGCGCGCCTTCTTGTCACGCCGCATGGCCGTCAGCAGCTGGTCCCAGCGGTCCTGCCGGTACGTCGTCGGCAGGCCCAGGGACGTGAGCACCTGCCGGTGGCGGGCGACGACGTCATCGCCCAGCCGCCCGGCCAGGTTGGCCAGCTCGGCCGCGTAGACCATGCCCACCGACACCGCCGCACCGTGCCGCCACTGGTAGCGCTCCACCTGCTCGATGGCGTGCGCGAACGTGTGGCCGTAGTTGAGGATCTCGCGCAGCCCCGCCTCGCGCAGATCGGTGCCGACCACATCGGCCTTGACCTGCACGGCCCGTTCGACGAGCTCACGCAGCACGGCCGAGGTCGGGTCGCACGACGCGGTGCCGTCCGTCTCGACCAGGTCGAGGATGCGCGGGTCGCGGATGAACCCGCACTTGACGACCTCGGCCAGACCGGCGACGAGCTCGTGCCGGGGAAGGGTGTCCAGGGCCGCGAGGTCGCACAGCACCCCGACCGGCGGGTGGAACGCCCCGACCAGGTTCTTGCCCTGCGCCGTGTTGATCCCGGTCTTGCCACCGACCGCCGCATCGACCATGCCGAGCAACGTCGTCGGCACCTGGACCAGACGGACCCCGCGCAACCAGGTCGCGGCCTTCTGCTGGCAGGTGCTCGGCGAGTCCGGGTTCACCAGGTCGGATGCTGTGGTCGGC
>JAKLPK010000079.1 GCA_022013895.1 Cellulomonas sp.
CGGGGTGGATCGGTACATCGCGGAGAACAGGAAGTCGGTGTCGAGGGCCTCGTCCTCGTTGTAGATCTTCTGCTTCGCCTCGATGTACTTGGTGAGCGCGTAGGGCGTCTCGACCATCGGGGCGACGACGTAACGGACGCCGATCTGCTTGGACTCCAGCAGGTCGCGGATTGCCTCGCAGCCGCCGATCTTCACCGTGAGCGGCAAGCCCGCACGGTGGGCGATCTCCACGAGACGCAGGAGCTCGTCGACACGCGTGCCCTCGGCCTCGAACTCGGCCTTGACTGCGACGTAGCCGAACTCCTCACGGCCCTTTTGCAGGATTTCGGCCATCTGCCGTTCGGTCTTGTTCATCGGGTGAGCTCCTTCTGCTCGGTACCAAGGTGACGGAGCACGCGAATCGCGAGCTCGTCGGGAAGGTCGGGGGACATGCGGTGAAGCGGGTTGGACTCCATACCGCCGGTCGCGGTGACGCGCGACGTGATCTTCGGGTAGTAGGTCTGCTCCGGGTCGACAGGGACGACGAAGAACCCGGGGCCCGGCGCGGCGAACAGCTCGGCGAAGCCCTCGGTCCCCAGGCCCTGCGGCCCCAGCTCGAGGAACGGGATCCCGAATGCGGCGGCCAGCAGCGCCCAGTCCGGGAAGCCGAGCCCTGTCCTCACGTCGCACCCGAGGTAGGCGCCATCGAAGTAGCCCCGCTGGGTCATCCTGATCGAGGCGTACCCCTCGTTGCTGAAGATGAAGACCTTCACTGGCAGCTGATTGACGGCGACGGTGGCCAGCTCCTGGCAGTTCTGCATGAAACCGCCGTCACCCTCCACGAGGACCGTGCGCCGCCCGGGAGCGGCCAGCGCGGCGCCGATGGCGCCGGACAGGCCGTAGCCCATGGAGGCCAGCCCCTTGTCGGTGATGACGGTCTGGCCGAGCTTCTGCTCGAACGCCTGCATGCACACGGTGAAGGCGCCGCCGGACGAGCATGGCACGACGACGTCCTGAGGAGTGCATCGGTTCGAGAGGTCCTGGACGAACCTGAACGGGTCGACGAAGCCGTCCGCCGTCGTGTTGACCTCCTCCGCGGTCGGCAGGTCGGCACGCACCTGCATGCACTCGGCGAGCCATGGCGCCCACGTCGGCAGGTCCCCCGCAAGCACGGCGCGCAGCGCTTCATCGGCATCGCCCAACCACGGCACGTCGACGTGCGGATGGCCCTTGGCGAGCTCGGCCGGGTCGATGTCGACCTGGACCACCGCGGCGAGCGGTGCGAACTGCTGCCAGTTGAAGCCGGTCTGCTGCAAGCCCAGTCGGGTCCCTAGTGCAAGCACCAGATCAGCCTGCTGGATGAGGACGTTCGCGGCCCGTTGACCCCACGTGTTCGGACGCCCGGCGAAGACCGGGTCGTCGGCGCCGATCCGGTCGGCACCGTTCCAGGTCGTCATCGTCGGCAGCGCCAGCTCGTGCAGGCGCGGCAACACCTCGGCCACCGCCTGCCGGCTCAACCCGCCCCCGAGCAGCAGCACCGGCCGCGACGCATGCGCCAGCAGGTCACGAACCTGCGCGAGCGGAGCGGGCGCCGCGACCGCCGGCTCGTCGTTGCCGGGCACCGGGTTCCCCTCGAGATCCGCGGGCTCGACCGGCGCGCCCTGCGCGTCCAGGCAGAAGTCGATGAACACCGGACCAGGGCGACCTGCGGTCCCGCGCCGCACCCAGCCCTGGAAGGTCTGCTTGTCGACCGGGCGCTCGATCCGCTCGCTCGCCACGGCGACCGGCGCCGCGAGCGCCATGCCGTCGACCTCCTGGATACCCCGCTGCCGCAGCGACGGCCCGGCAAGGTCCGTGGACTTGACCTGTCCGCCGAGGACGAGGAGGTCGCGGCTCTCCAGGTAGGCGCCGGCCATCGCGGTCAGGATGTTCGTCAGGCCAGGCCCGGCGGTGACGAGAGCGAACGCGCGCTCCGCGCTGCCGGTCGCACGAGCCTGCTCGTTGAAGTACTCGGCGGCGATGCCGGCCGCCACCTCGTGCACCACCGGCACGCAGGTCATGGTCCGACGCGCACCGTCGAGCAGGTGCATCGAGTTGCCACCGGCGACGAAGAAGCAGTGGGTGTACCCCAGCTCTGCCAACCACGTCATCGTCAGGTCGGCGTACTTCATGCCCGGGGTCCTCCCAGCGATTCGAGGGTGCTGTCGGTGACGGCCGCGATGGCTGCCCAGTCCTGGGGACCGTTCCCGGTCTCGACCTCCGCGACCGAACCCTCGGCCGCCGGAAGGATGAGGCGGAAGGCATGCGCGCTGTGCTTCTTGTCGGAGCGGAACGCCCGCTCATAGACGTCCGCGTCGAACCGCGCGAGGGCGGCTGGCACCCCCGGCGCCTGCCCTACCAGCTCGCGGCAGTGGGCCGTGAGCGCATCGGTGAGCGGACCGGCCCCGGCGGCGGGATGGGCGGCCGCACACAGCACACCGATGGACACCGCGACACCGTGCGGGATCGCGTGGTCGACCGCGGCCTCGAGCGCGTGGCCGAAGGTGTGGCCGAAGTTGAGCAGCCGCCGCTCCTTGCGGTCGTGCTCATCGATCTCGACGAACCACCGCTTGGCTCGCAGCACGTGCTCGATGAGGTCGCTGGGCTCGTCCACGAACCGCGCGTAGCGCTCGAGGTAGCCCTCGAACGACTCACTGCTGCGGCAGAACGCGATCTTCGCGGCCTCGGAGAGCCCTGCGGCGCGCGCGGTCGAGTCGAGCGTCTGCAGGAAGACCGGGTCGACCACGACCTGCTGCGGCGGGTAGATGCCGCCCACCAGGTTCTTGACGCCACCGACGTTGATCGAGCTCTTGCCGCCGATGCACGAGTCCGCCATGGCCATCAGCGTGGTCGGTACGTAGCTCCACGGAAGCCCACGCATGTAGACATCCGTGACGAACGTCGCCACGTC
>JAKLPK010000011.1 GCA_022013895.1 Cellulomonas sp.
AAGATCTTCGGCTCGTACCACGGCCACCACGACTACGTCATGGTCTCGATCGGCGTCCCCTACGGCGAGATCGGCGACCGCGACAACCTGGCCTCGCTGCCGTACGGCGCGGGCATCCCGCAGTCCAGCGTGGACATGACGATCGCGGTGCCGTTCAACGACGCACCGGCCATGGAGCGGCGCATCGACCGGCTCATCGCCGAGGGCCGCAAACCCGCCGCGGTCATCATGGAGGCCGCCATGATGAACCTCGGCATCGTGCTGCCCGAGCCGGGGTACCTGGAGGCCGTGCGCGAGATCACCCGCAAGCACGGCATCGTCCTCATCTTCGACGAGGTCAAGACCGGGCTGTGCATCGCCGCAGGTGGGGCCACCGAACGTTTCGGTGTGAAGCCCGACATGGTGACGCTGGCCAAGGCGCTCGGTGGCGGGCTGCCGGTCGGCGCGATCGGCGGCACCGACGAGGTGTTCTCCGTGGTCGAGGACGGGACCGTCTACCAGGTCGGCACCTACAACGGGAACCCGCTCGGGGTGGCCGCGGCCCGCGCCAGTCTGGAGCAGGTGCTCACGCCCGAGGCCTACGCCCACCTCGACGCCCTCAACGCGTATCTGGTCGCCGGCTGCACCGAGGTGCTCGAGAAGTACAACCTGCCGGGCTACGCGGTGGGCGTCGCCTCCAAGGGCTGCGTGACCTTCGCACCCGAGAAGATCGTCGACTACGAGAGCTTCAAGAAGTTCCAGGACGGCGAGCTGGCCGACCTGGCCTGGCTCTACAACATGAACCGCGGCGTCTTCATGACCCCGGGCCGCGAAGAGGAGTGGACGTTGTCGGTCCAGCACACCTTCGCCGACTGCGACCGGTTCATCGCTGCGTTCGCCGAGCTCGCGGCCGATCTGACGGCCTGACCCGTCAACTGAGGCCAGGACCGGCGAGGGGCCCGCACCCCGACCGGTTCCGGCCTCGGTCCGACGTGTCGGTGGTGGCCCGCACACTGGACGGGTGACCACCGACCTCGACCCGGACCTCGATCTGGACCCGGCGACCCTGGCTGGGCTACGCACCCGGGCCGATGAGGTGCTGCGTGCCCTCGTCGGCTCGGCCGACGCCGAGCTGCGACCCGACCAGTGGGTGGCGATCGAGGCCCTGGTCGCCCACCGGCGCCGGGCCCTCGTCGTCCAGCGCACCGGCTGGGGCAAGTCGGCCGTGTACTTCGTCGCGACCGCCCTGCTGCGCGAACGCGGTGCGGGGCCGACCGTGCTGGTCTCCCCGCTGCTGTCCCTCATGCGCAACCAGGTGGCCGCGGCCCGGCGCGCAGGCATCCGGGCCGAGACGATCCACTCGGCGAACCTGCCGGAGTGGGATGCGGTCCACCAGCGGGTGCGCGCCGGTGAGGTCGACGTGCTGCTGGTCTCGCCCGAGCGGCTCAACAACCCGGGCTTCCGGGACGAGGTGCTGCCCTCGCTGGCACGCGACGCCGGGCTGGTCGTGGTCGACGAGGCGCACTGCGTCTCGGACTGGGGGCACGACTTCCGGCCCGACTACCGGCGCATCGCCACCCTGCTGGCCGAGCTGCCGGCCGGCACGCCCGTCCTGGCCACGACGGCCACGGCCAATGAGCGGGTGACTGCCGATGTCGCCGCCCAGCTCGACCCCGACGGCGACCAAGACGTGCTGGTGCTGCGCGGCACGCTCGAACGCGACAGCCTGCGCCTGTCGGTGCGTCCGGTACCCGACACCGCGACGGCGATGGCCTGGCTGGTGGCGAACCTGCCCCGGCTCACCGGCTCGGGCATCGTCTACACGCTCACGGTCGCTGCGGCCGAACAGGTCGCCGAGCACCTGCGCGGTGCGGGCCTGGCCGTGGCCGCCTACACCGGACGCACCGAACCGACCGAACGCGAGGCCCTGGAGCAGGATCTGCTCGACAACCGGGTCAAGGCGCTGGTCGCAACCTCGGCGCTGGGCATGGGGTTCGACAAACCCGATCTGGGGTTCGTGGTGCACGTAGGCGCACCCGCCTCGCCGATCGCCTACTACCAGCAGGTGGGCCGCGCCGGACGTGGCACCGACCGCGCCGACGTCGTGCTGCTCCCCGGTCCCGAGGACAAGGCGATCTGGGAGTGGTTCGCCTCCATGTCGTTCCCCGCCGCCGACCAGGTGCGCGCGACCCTCGACGTGCTGGCCGCCGCACCCGGCCCGATGTCGCTGCCTGCGCTGGAGACCGCCGTCGACCTGCGCCGCGGGCGGCTGGAGATGATGCTCAAGGTGCTCGACGTCGACGGCGCCGTGCGCCGCGTCCGCGGCGGCTGGGAGTCCACCGGCCAACCCTGGGTCTACGACGAGGAGCGCTACGCCCGGCTCGATGCGGCCCGCCGCGCCGAGCAGGAGTCGATGGTCGAGTACATCGCGACCCGCGGCTGCCGGATGGCGTTCCTACGCACCGCGCTCGACGACCCGCAGCTCGCAGCCGACCCGTCCTGGCGGTGCGGGACGTGCGACATGTGCCGGGCCGCGTCGGGCGCGCAGGCCGGTGCCGCGGGCATCGACGGCGCGGACCGCCCCGCGCCCGGTACCGGCCGCGCTGATGCCGTCGGACCGTCGGACGGGGTGGACGCCGCGCTGGTCGCGGCCGCACGCGACCGGCTGCACCGCCCCGGCGTCGAGGTG
>JAKLPK010000080.1 GCA_022013895.1 Cellulomonas sp.
AGCGGGTTCTGCACCCCGGCGTACCCGGTGGCCATCGACCGCTTGAACACGACGACCTGCTTGGCGTGCCACACCTCGAGCACCGGCATCCCGGCGATGGGCGACCCCGGGTCCTCCAGCGCCGCGGGGTTCACGGTGTCGTTCGCCCCGATGACGAGCACGACGTCGGTCTGCGCGAAGTCCGGGTTGATCTCGTCCATCTCCAGGACGATGTCGTACGGCACCTTGGCCTCGGCGAGCAGCACGTTCATGTGACCGGGCAACCGACCGGCCACCGGGTGCACCCCGAACTTGACGTCGACGCCGTGCGCCCGCAGCCGCGCGGTGAGGTCGGCGACCGGGTACTGGGCCTTGGCCACGGCCATCCCGTAACCAGGGGTGATGATCACCGAGGAGGCGTCCCACAGCAGCTGGGCGGTGGTCGCGGCGTCGATCTCGTGGTGCTCGCCCTCGACCGCGGACGAGGAGACCACGGTGCCGCCCTCGGCACCGAACCCGCCGAGGATGACCGAAACGAACGAGCGGTTCATCGCCCGGCACATGATGAAGGAGAGGATCGCACCGGAGGACCCGACGAGGGACCCGGTGATGATGAGCAGGTTGTTGCCCAGCATGAACCCGGCGGCCGCAGCGGCCCACCCGGAGTAGGAGTTGAGCATCGAGACGACGACCGGCATGTCGCCGCCGCCGATCGCCGCGACCATGTGGAACCCGAGCGCGAACGCGAGCGCGGCGATCACCAGGATCAGCGCCCAGCCCAGCGCGGACGGGGTCTTCCCGACGACCACGAACCACACCATGAGCACGAAGAACGCGATGAACGCGCCCAGGTTGAGCATGTTGCGGCCGGGCAGCGTGAGCGGTGCGGACTTCATCTTCGCCGACAGCTTGAGGTACGCGACGACCGAGCCGGTGAACGTGTACGCGCCGATGAAGACACCGAGCGCCACCTCGACCAGGTGCACCGAGTCCCCACCCTCGGCGAAGGAGTTGAAGCCGACGAGCACCGCGGCCATGCCGACGAACGAGTGCAGCATGGCGATGAGCTCGGGCATCTGCGTCATCTCGACCTTGCGGGCGATCGGGATGCCGATGCTCGCCCCGATCGCCAGCACCAGCAGGATGAGCAGGAGCGTGACGAGCACCGAGTGCCGCCCGGCCGGGTCCTGCGAGGACATCCACATCGAGTGGATGATCGTCGCGCCCAGCGCGAGCACCATGCCGACCATGCCGGCGACGTTGCCCTGGCGGGCCGTGGCCTGCTTGGACAGCCCGGCCAAGGAGAAGATGAACAGCACGCCTGCGACGATGTACAGGCCCTGCACGAAGTGGAGCAGCACGCTCACGCCTCCTTCTTGAACATGCCGAGCATCCGGTAGGACACCAGGAACCCGCCGAAGATGTTGATCGAGGCGATCGACGCCGCGACGAACGACATGCCCATCACGAGCGGGTCCGTCGAGCCGATCTGCAGGAGCGCATCGACCAGGATGATCCCGGAGATGGCGTTGGTCTGGGCCATCAGCGGTGTGTGCAGCGAATGGGACACCCCGCTGATCACGTAGTACCCGACGACGACGGCGAGCGCGAACACCGTGAACGCGCCTACGAAGCTGGCCGGGGACATCGTCACGGCGAGGACCACGAGGGCGGCCGCCACGGCGGCTGACACCAGCCGTCGCCGCTGCTGGGCGGAGGCCGCGGCCGCCGCACGGGCCGCGACGACCGCCGGGTCCTCGACCGGGACTGCGGGGACCGCAGCGGCCGGGGCCGCCGAGACCTGCACGGGCGGTGGCGGCCACAGCACCTCACCGGCCCGGGCCACGGTCATGCCCCGCTGCACCGGGTCGTCAAGGTCGAGCACGAGCTGCCCGTCCTTGGCCGGGGTGAGCAGCTTGAGCAGGTTGACGACGTTCGTGCCGAACAGCTGGGACGTGTGCTTGGGCATCCTGCTGGTCAGGTCGGTGTAGCCCAGGATCACCACACCGTTGTCGGTGACCACGCGCTCACCCGGGACGGTGACCTCGCAGTTGCCACCACCCGAGGCGGCCAGGTCGACGATGACCGACCCGGGCCGCATGGCGGCGACCATGGCGGCCGTGATGGTGCGCGGTGCGCTGCCACGGACCAGCGCCGTGGTGATGACGATGTCGGCCCGCGCCGATTCGGCGGCGTACATCTCCTGGGTGAGCGCCTCCTGCTCGGCGGTGAGGGCTGCCGCGTAGCCGTCGGCGCTGACCTCCTGCTGGGCAGCCTTCGCCTGGACGAACGTGGCGCCCATCGACTCGATCTGCTCGCCGACCTCGGGGCGCACGTCGAACGCGCGCACCTGGGCACCCATCGAGGCAGCGGCCCCGATCGCGGCCAGCCCGGCGACCCCGGCGCCGATCACGAACACGGTGGCCGGTGCGGTCTTGCCGGCCGCGGTGACCTGGCCGCCGAACATGCCGCCGTACTCCTCGGCGGACTCGATGACGGCGCGGTACCCGGCGACGTTCGACATGGTCGACAGCACGTCGAGCGCCTGTGCGCGGGAGATGCGCGGGACAGCGTCCAGCGCGAGCGCGGTCACACCGTGCTCGGCGAGCGCGGCGACCAGCTCGGGGTGGCCGGCCGGGCCCAGCGCCGACACGAGGGTGGTGCCCGCGCGCAGCGCGGCCACCTCGGCGTCGGAAGGTGCGTTGACGGCAGTGACCACATCGGCCGACCACACCTGCTCCGCGGGGCTCATCACGGCACCCGCGGTCACGTACTCCGCGTCCGGGAAGTTGGCGGCGGCTCCGGCACCTTCCTGGACGTGCACCTCGTACCCGAGCGCGACGAGCTGCGCCACGGTCTTGGGGGTCGCCGCGACCAGGCGCTCACCGGGCCGGGTCTCCTTCGGCACGCCGATGGTCATCGCCTGGGTGGTGACCTCGTCGTCCGCCGTCACTGTCATGGTCGACGTCACGTTCGTCTCCTGGTTCTCGTCGATGAGGGCGGAGCACCGGGGCCGTGCGGCCGATCGGTCGTGCGGCCGATGCATGGTCCGCCC
This sequence comes from Cellulomonas sp., assembly GCA_022013895.1. Taxonomy (GTDB): domain Bacteria; phylum Actinomycetota; class Actinomycetes; order Actinomycetales; family Cellulomonadaceae; genus Cellulomonas. The sequence continues at coordinate 3,035 of JAKLPK010000080.1, forward strand.
CGGCCCAAACCTATCGGGCTCCCGGGGGCTCGTGGCCGCTCCGTGCGCCACGTCACGCCCCGGCCGCCGGAGTCAGGGGCGCTCGGTCCCTTCGGCGACGAGCACGGGATCGGACGACGGTTCGCCGACCGGCCGGTCGGTCAGCCGCGCGAGCTCGGCGCGCTGCTCGAGTCCCGTGCGGTGGTGCAGCGGCAGCTCCTTGAGCGCGATCACGGCGATCAACGCGATCACGGCCGTCGGGACCGCGAGCAGGAACAGCTCCGCGATGGCGTCGCCGAACGCCTGCTCGACGATCAGCCTCACGGGTCCGGGCAACGTGGCCAGGTCCGGCAGGGTGCCGCTGCTGAGAGAACCGCTCGGCACGCCGATCGCCGCGAGGCCCTGCACGATGAGGTCGCTCGCCCGCGTCGCCAGCACGGCGCCGAGGACGGAGACCCCGATCGCCCCGCCGAGGGTCCGGAAGAAGGTGACCGAGGCCGTCCCCACCCCGATCTCGCGGACGTCGAGCGTGTTCTGCACGGCCAGCACGAAGTTCTGCATGAGCATGCCGACCCCGGCGCCGAGGACGGCCATGTACACGGCGACGAGCACGAAGCTCGTGTCCCAGTGGATGGTGGCCATGGCCGCCAGCCCGACGAGCTGCAGGACGGCGCCGACCACCATGAAGGGCTTGTAGCGCCCGGTGCGCGAGACGGCCTGGCCCGACAGCGTCGAGGCGAGGAACAGCCCGGCCATCATCGGGATGGTCATCAGCCCGGACTCGGTGGGTGTGCGCCCCCGGGCGAGCTGCATGTACTGCGCGAGGAAGACGGACGTGCCGAACATCGAGATGCCTACCGAGGCGCTCCCGATGACGGCGAGCACGAACGTCCGGTTCCTGAACAGGTGCAGCGGGATGAGCGGTTCGGCCGCCCGCGACTCGACCGCGACGGCACCGACCAGCAGCCCGACGGACCCGCCCACCAGCAGCGCCGAGCTCCAGGACACCCAGTCGTACGAGGACCCGGCGAACGTCACCCACAGCAGCAGCAGGGTGATCCCCGCGCTGATGAGCAGCGCACCCGCGTAGTCGAGCCGGGGCCTGCGATGCGGCACGGGCGGCAGGTGCAGGGTGCGCTGGAGCACGATGAACGCGAGCGCGGCGAACGGCAGGCCGACGTAGAAGTTCCACCGCCAGCCGGGGCCGTCGGTGAGCAGCCCCCCGAGCAGCGGTCCACCGGTGGTCGCCACGGCCATGACGGCGCCGGTCAGCCCCATGTACTTGCCCCGTTCGCGCGGGCTGATGATGTCCGCGATCAGCACGACGGACAGCGACATGAGTCCGCCAGCGCCGATGCCCTGCACGGCGCGCGCCGCGATGAGCTCGGCGACGCCCTGGGACATGCCGGCGGCGGCGGCCGACAGCACGGAGATGCCGAGTGCGATCTGGATGAGCACCTTGCGGTCGACAAGATCGGCCAGCTTGCCCCAGATCGGGGTCGAGACCGTCGTGGTGAGCAGGGTGGCCGTGACCACCCAGGTGAACGCGGACTGCGAACCGTCGAGCTCCGCGATGATCCGCGGCAGAGACGACGAGACCACGCTCGTGGCCAGCACGGACACGAACATCCCGAGCAGGATGCCGGACAGCGACTCGAGGACCTCGCGCCGGGTCATCGACGGCTGGGTGGGTGGGGGGACGGACGCATTCATGGCAGGGGCCTCATCGTGGAGTGTCTCGTGGGCGCCTGACCTCGTCGTCAGGATGGTCGTGCCGTGCTCGGGGGCTCGTCAGCCGGGGGCTGCGGCGCGGGCGGATGCCTGGGCCGTGGCGTGGGGGCCACCGGCGGCCGTCATCGCCTCGGCGAGGCGCTGGAGCATCCCGACGGCCTCATGCAGCTCGTCCTCGCCCCAGCCTGCGAACCCGATCTGTGTCCGTCGTCGCAGCTCGGCACCGATCTGCTCGGAGAGCTCGCGGCCGGTGTCGGTGAGGCGCAGCGTCCGGATCCGTCGGTCCCCGTCGTCGACCGCCCGTTCGACCATGCCCTGGTCCACCAGACAGGTCACCTGACGGCTCGCGACGGACAGGTCGACCCGCAGCCCGGCCGCGACCTCACCGAGCGTCAGCTGTTCGCGCCGGGAGAGCATCCGCACGATCGCGATGCTGGCGACGGGCGCGCCGATGGTCTCGTGGATGGCCTGGGCCACGGCGCGCTGGGCGCGGTTGAGCTCCTCGAGGGCGAGCAGGGTATCGATGCGGGCGGCATCGGTCGCGGACTCTCCGGTCCGGACGGCTGAACCCTCCCCCACTACGTGCACTGTGCAAGTATCCCCCGATTGATTGCACCATGCAACCCTCAGCCCGACGTGCCCGGACAACCGAAATGTGATATCATTTTGCTATCACTCGCGGACGGTCCGCGGTGGAGCGAAGGACGTGAGGACCATGAGCGATCAGCAGTCGACCGGACCCGTCGGTGGTGAACCGAGCGGCGTCCCCGTCGGGCACGACGGCACCCGGGTCGAGATCGACGAACGCACGGCACCCGCGGCGCCGGCCGGTCTCGCCCTCCTCGTCCTGCTGGTCTCGCTCGGCCTGATCGCGGGCTCGATCGCAGCGTTCGCGGCAGCCGACGGCGGACAGGACGCGTTCGGTGTGCTCGGCCTGATCGGCATGCTCGTGGCGGTCGCACTGCTCACCGGGCTCGCCGTCATCAGCCCTGGGCAGACCCGGGTCGTGCAGTTCTTCGGCCGCTACGTCGGAACCATCCGACGCACCGGCCTGGTCTGGACCGTTCCGCTGTCGGTGCGCCGCAACGTCTCGGTGCGGGTCCGCAACTTCGAGACCAACGAGCTCAAGGTCAACGACGCCGACGGCAACCCGATCAACATCGCGGCCATCGTCGTCTGGCAGGTCGCCGACACGGCCAAGGCCACCTTCGCCGTCGACGACTACGTCGACTTCGTCCGGGTGCAGTCCGAATCAGCCCTGCGGCACGTCGCCATGTCCCACCCCTACGACCACGCCGACGCCGGCAAGGAGACCCTGCGTGGTGCGACCGACATCGTCTCGGCCGAGATCGCCACCGAGGTCGCGGCCCGCGTCGTCATCGCCGGCGTCGAGGTGGTCGAGGCGCGCATCTCCAACCTCGCCTACGCCCCCGAGATCGCCCAGGCCATGCTGCAGCGCCAGCAGGCCGGTGCGATCATCGCCGCCCGGACGTTGATCGTCGACGGTGCCGTCGGCATGGTCGAGGAAGCGCTCACCCGGCTCGAGGCCGACGGCGTGGTGAGCCTCGACGAGGAGCGCAAGGCCGCGATGGTCTCCAACCTGCTCGTCGTGCTGTGCGGCGACAGCCGTGCGACACCGGTCGTCAACGCCGGGAGCCTGTACACGTGAGCCCGGCCCAGCCGGACGGACCCGCCGGTGCAAGCAGCCGACGGGCCGTCCTGCTGCGGCTCGACCCAGCCGTCCACGAGGCGCTGGCCCGCTGGGCCGCCGACGACCTGCGCTCGCTCAACGCCCAGGTCGAGCTGCTGCTGCGACGAGCCCTCGCCGACGCCGGGCGCGCGCCGACCACCGCGGGCCCCCAGCGCGGACCGGGGCGGCCGCGCAAGGACTGATCTGCACCCCTGTTCCCAGGATCTGCACAGCGGCTCCCCACATCTGCACCGAACCCGGCCGACCCGCTCCGCCGCAGGCCAGCGACGCCTCACTAGCGTTCAACCATGACCTCGACGCCGCCGGTACCGGAACCTGCAGCCGCAGCCGCAGCCGCAGCCGCAGCCGCCCAAGCATGGATCGCGCCGGCGGTGCCACAGCCCGACCGGCTCACCGTCGCGGCGGGGACGTTCTGGCGCGGCTACCGCGAACCGGTGGCGACCTCGGTCCTCGCCGGTGCCGGGGCCACGGGCCTGCTCGGCGCGGTGGTGCTCACCGCACGACCGGGCCTGGGCCTGGCGATCCTCACCGTCGCCGGTTGGGGCGCGGCGGCCCCGGTGCTCGTGCGCCGCCGCCGGTGGGCCGATCTGGTGCTGGCCGTCGGAGCGGTGGCCCTGGTCGCCGTCGTGGCTGTGCGGGACTCCGCACCGGTCATCGTCACCGCGCTGCTCGTGGCCGTCGCGGCCGCGCTCGTCGCCGCGACCGGCGCCCGTTCGCCGCTGGCGGTGCTCGCCAGCCCGCTGACCGGTGCAGCGACCGCTGTGCGCACCCTGCCGTGGCTGACCCGCGGGGTGCTCGGCCGGGCGCACGCCTCGGTGCGCACCGTCGTCGGGACCGCCGCAGCCGTCGTCGTCGCACTGCTCCTGGCCCTCGTGCTCGGTTCGCTGTTCGCCGCAGCCGACCCGGTCTTCGCCCAGCTGCTCCCCCACCTCGACCTCGCCGACGTCCCGGCCCGCATCGTGCTCGGGTTCCTCGCGGCAGGGGCCACCGCCGCCCTCGCCCACCTGGTGACCACGCCGCCGCCCGGTGCCCGGTTCCAGCTCGGCCGGGCACGGGCCGCCCGGCTGCACGAGTGGCTGGTCCCCGTGCTCACCCTGGCGGTCCTGGTCTGGGTGTTCGTGCTCGTCCAGGTCTCGGGTCTGCTCGGTGGCACCCGTCAGCTGCTCGAGGCGACCGGTCTGACCTACGCGCAGTACGCCCGGCAGGGCTTCGGCCAGCTGCTGCTCGCCACCGCGCTCACCCTGCTCGTCGTCGCCGTCGCCGCCCGCCGCGCACCTCGCGAGACCGGTACCCAGCGTCTGTGGACCTCGGCAGCGCTGGGACTGGCATGCATCGGCACGCTCGGCGTGGTGGCCTCCGCGCTGCGGCGGATGGACCTGTACGTCGACGCCTTCGGGCTGACCCGACTGCGGGTGATGGCCACCTGGGCCGAGCTCGTGCTGGGCGCCGGGCTGGTGCTCGTGATCGCCGCCGGGTTCCGGTGGCGGGCCGGATGGCTGCCGCGGGCCATGGTCGGCACCCTCGTCCTGGCCGCGCTCGGCCTGGCGGTGTGGAACCCCGACGCCCAGATCGTGCGGCACAACGTGGCAGCCACCGAGCTCAACGGGCTCGACCTGCCGTACCTGGCCGGACTCTCCTCCGATGCCGTCCCGGCCGCCCAGGAGCTGCCCGAGCCGGAGAGGTCGCGGCTGCTCGCGTTGCTGCCGCACGAGGCTCCCGACGGCTGGGCGGCCTGGAACCTGGCCCGCGCACGGGCCGCCGCCGACTCCTGAACGGGCGCGCACCTGCCAGACTGGTCGCCATGACCGAGACCCCCACCGCTGCCACCGTCGTCGCCGTCAACATCGTCGCAGGTCAGGTGGGTGACGGCTGGGGTAAGGCGCACGATGTGGCGATCGCCCGGGTCGCGAACGGCCAGGTGGTCGGCTGGGAGGAGCACGAGGTCGCGTGGGACGAGTCCCACGGCCAGGGCACCGAGGGCTCGCACCATGCGCGGATCGTCCGGTTCTGCCGCGAGCACGGGGTGCAGGTGGTCGTCACCGGCCACATGGGACCGCCGATGCAGAACACCCTCGACAAGCTCGGCGCGCGCGTCGTTCTCGGGCTGACCGGTGACGCCCGGGAGGCCGCCGTCCGCGCCGCCGGCTGAGACGTTCAGGCACGCAGCGCCAGGCTGCTGGCCTGCACCGGGGCCGGGAGCTGGGTGCTGCCCGACAGGAACGCATCGGCCGCAGCGGCTGCGGAACGACCCTCCGCGATGGCCCACACGACGAGCGACTGACCCCGTCCGGCATCTCCGCACACGAAGACCCCCGGCACATCGGTGGTGAAGTCGTCGCCGCGGGCGATGGTGCCGCGCGCCGTGAGCCCGACCCCCAGCTGCTCGAGCAGAGGGCTGCGCTCCGGCCCGGTGAAGCCCATCGCCAGCAGCACCAGATCGGCGGGGATCTCGCGCTCGGTGCCCTCCCGGGCGACCACCCGGCCCCCGATGAGCTCGACGTCGACCAGTCGCAACGCGCGCACGCGGTCCTCGCCGACGAAGGCCACGGTGCTCACCGCGTAGAGGCGCTCACCACCCTCCTCATGGGCGCTGGCGATGCGGAACAGCATCGGGTACGTCGGCCACGGCTGGGAGTCGGGCCGCTCCTCCGGCGGGCGAGGCATGATCTCGAGCTGGGTCACCGAGGCCGCGCCCTGCCGCAACGCCGTGCCGAGGCAGTCCGCACCGGTGTCCCCACCGCCGATCACCACGACGTGCTTCCCGGTGGCGAGCACCTGATCGGCCGGCGGGCAGCCCAGCGCCGCCTGGTTCGCCTGCGGCAGGTACTCCATCGCCTGCAGCACACCGGACAGCTCGCGGCCCGGCACCGGGAGGTCTCGCGGCGTCGTCGAGCCGACGGCCACGACGACGGCGTCGTACCGGGCACGCAGATCGGCACCGGTGACCTGCGGACCACCGACCTCGATCCCGGTCCAGAACCGGGTGCCCTCGGCACGCATCTGCTCGAGCCGACGTTCGACGACGTGCTTCTCGAGCTTGTACTCCGGGATGCCGAACCGGAGCAGGCCGCCGGGCTCCTGCGCCCGCTCGTACACCGCGACCGTGTGGCCCGCGCGGGTCAGCTGCTGGGCGGCCGCCAGACCGGCCGGACCGGAGCCGATGACCGCGACGGTGCGGCCGGTGAACCAGTGCGGGACCCGGGGTGTGTCCAGACCACGGGAGAATGCCTCCTCGATGATCGCGACCTCGGTGTTCTTGATGGTCACGGCCGGATCGGTGAGGCCGAGCACGCAGGCGGCCTCGCACGGGGCCGGGCAGACCCGTCCGGTGAACTCCGGGAAGTTGTTGGTGGCGAGCAGCCGTTCGGCCGCATCGGCCCACTGCCCGCGCCAGGCCAGGTCGTTCCAGTCGGGGATGAGGTTGCCCAGCGGGCAGGCGTGGTGGCAGAACGGGACACCGCAGTCCATGCAGCGCGAGGCCTGGCGCTGCACGAGGGCGAGCGCCTGCGGGTCGCCCGCGTGGTGGGCGTGCACCTCGTGCCAGTCGAGCAGGCGTACCGGGACGGCACGGTCCGGCGGCAGCTCACGTGCGCGGATGTGCAGGAAACCCTGGGGGTCAGCCACGTCTACGACCACCTGTCACGTCGGATCGGCCGCTCGGCCCCCACGGGCCCGGACGGGCCCGAGCACACCGCGACGGGCACCGGGGTCGCCGATGCCCGTCGTGGCTCGTGCGGCTCATCGGCCGCGCGGCGCGGGATGCACGCCTGACGCGACGCTAGCCCGAGAGCCCCGCGGGTGCACGGACCAAGGTCCCGTGCGCGCCGGCCTCGTCGTCCCGCCACGCGACCATCACATGCGTGAGCGTCCAGCGCACGGCGCGGGCCGGCCGCCACTCCTCACGACCGTCGGCCCAGACCACGCGGACGATCACCGGCACATCGCCCGACGGGCGGGTCGGGATCTGGTCGGGCAGCTCGCGGTTCGCCACCGTCCGCCCTGGATCGGTTCGCACCCGTCCATCATATCGAACAGACGTTCGAACGCCTAAGGTGCAGGTGTGGGCTACCTCGACTCCCGGCACCGGACGCTCGCCCTCGCCCACCGGGGGTTCGACCTGACCGGCCGGGAGAACTCGATGGCCGCGTTCGCCGCCGCCCGCGAGCTGGGGCTGGACCATGGGGAGACCGATGCGCACGCGACCCGCGACGGGGTCGCCGTCGCGCTGCACGACACCCACCTGGACCGGACCACCGACGGTCGCGGTGCGGTGGCGGAGCTCACCTGGGCACAGGTCGCCGACGCGCGGATCGGCGGGACCGAACCGGTGCCGCGGCTGGAGGACCTGCTCGGCGAGTGGCCGGACCTCGCGGTGAACATCGATGTGAAGTCGCCCGCTGCCGTCGGCCCCACGGCGGCCGCCATCGAACGGACCCGGGCCCACGACCGGGTGCTGGTCACCTCGTTCTCGACCGAACGACGCCGACGGACGGTCGCCGCGCTGTCCCGCCCGGTGTCCACCTCGGCCGGGCGCAGCGAGATCGTGGCCTTCCTGGCCGCGGCCAGGCTGCCCGCACCGGCCGCCAGGGCCGCCGGGCGCCGGGCGCTGCACGACGTGGACTGCCTCCAGGTCCCCGAACGTGCGGGGCTGCCCGTCGTGACCCGACGCACCATCGCGCTCGCGCACGCCGTCGGCCGCCAGGTGCACGTGTGGACCGTCGACCAGGTCGCCGACATGCACCGCCTGCTCGATCTGGGGGTCGACGGCCTGGTCACCAACCGGGCCGATCTGCTGCGCGAGGTGCTCATGACCCGCGGCTCCTGGTGAGGCTCAGGGCGCTCTGAGGAACCCGCCCTCACCCGGCTGGTACACCCAGACCTCCAGCGCCCACGCGACCTGCAGCCCGGCGAGCACCACGAGCAGGCCGCCCAGCCACCACCGGCCACGCCGCGCCGGCGCAGGCAGGAGCCCCACGAGGGCGGCGGCCAGCGGGAACGCCAGGAGCAGGAACCGGAACAGGCTGCTGATCAGGTCCGCGACAGCGACCAGGTAGACCAGGTACGCCACCGACCAGGTGAGCAGCTCGGGCCCCAGGCGGCGCGCCGAACGCGAGACCAGCAGTGCGACCACGGCGAGCACGACGAGCACCGTGACGGCCACGGCAACCCCGTCGAACGCCTCGAGCCGGGTCCAGCCGCCGAACGGGGTCACCGGCCGCGGCCGGCGCCACGCCTGCTGGGTGCGCAGGTACGCAGCCGGCACCCCGGTGACCACCCCGGCGATCACCGGCCAGGCGACCCCGGACACCACGGTCGCGACCAGGAGCACCGCCATCGCCGGCCAGTCGCGCACCCGCTCCCCACCTGCCCGCGAGCGCCGCCAGCGCCCGACAGCGTGCACCACGACGACGACGGCCAGCGGCAGCGCCACCGCCCGCGTGAAGCCGAGCAGCACCACCGGGAGGACCGCCCACAGATAGCGCCGCCTGACGACGAGCAGCAGCGCACTCGCGACCAGCGCGAGCGCGAGCGACTCGGTGTAGGCGGCGCCCAGCACCACCGAGGACGGGAAGACGCACAGCACGGCCACGGTCGCCAGAGGCAGACCGGGCCGGGCGGCCACCGCACGCGGCGCACCGGCCCGGATGCACGCATGGACGACCAGCATCGCGACGCCACCGGCGATGGTCGCGACCGCCGGCGCGACCACGTCCCAGCCGAGCCCGGTCAGGTCCGCAAGCACCCGCACCAGACGCGGGTAGAGCGGGTAGAAGGCCCAGGCGTTCAGCGCGGTGAGCCCGTCGGACCGCACGGGGAGCTGTGCCGGGTAGCCGCTCTCGGCGATCTGCCGGTACCACCAGCCGTCCCACCAGTCGGCGACGAACGCGGCGTACGGCGGGCGACCGGGCCCCCACCAGTGCGCCGGAGTCGAACCCTGCTGCCCGAGCGCGACGAGCAGGACCAGTGCGGAGAACACCCGCGAGGCGGTGTACACCGCGAGCACCTGGACCCACCACGACCAGCGGCGGGGCTCTCGCCACACCCGCGGTGCGGTCCGGTACGCCAGGACGGTCCTGGCGTGCTCGACCTGGCTCACATGCCCTCCCGACCCCGACGCAGGACGACGGTAGCCGGACCGGTCGGGCCCTTGCGCGCCGGTGGTCCCGACCGGCGGTGTCGCGGTCAGGGCACCAGCACAGCCGCCCCGGCGAACCGACCGGCGGCCAGGTCCGCGAGCGCGACGTCGGCTCGCGAGAGCGGGTACGGCACGGTCGTCACCTGCAGCCGCACGCGTCCGGCCAGGTCGAGGAACGCCCGCCCGTCCGCCCGGGTGTTCGAGGTGACCGAACGCAGCTGCTTCTCGTAGAACAGCTCATCGGCGTACACCAGACGAGGCACATCGGACAGGTGGATACCAGCCACGGCGAGCACCCCGCCGCGGTCCAGGGCCCGCATCGCGACCGGGACGAGGTCGCCGACCGGCGCGAACAGGATGGCCGCATCGAGCTTCTCGGGCGGTTCGTCGTACGCGCCGCCGACCGAGGCCGCGCCCAGGTCACGGGCGAGCTGTTGGGCCTGCGCGCCGCGGGTGAGCACATGGACCCGCGCACCCTGCGCCAGGGCGACCTGGGCCGTGAGGTGGGCGCTGCCGCCGAACCCGTAGATCCCGAGCCGGCCGCCGGGCGGCAGATCGGTCCGCGCCAGGGCCCGGTAGCCGATGATGCCGGCGCACAGCAGCGGTGCGAGCTCGGCGTCGTCGTACCCGACGGGCAGGCGGTAGGCGAAGTCCGCTGGCACCGTGGTGGCCTGCGCGTAGCCGCCGTCGGCGTCCCAGCCGGTGTACTGCGAGGAGGGGCAGAGGTTCTCCGCACCGCGCAGGCAGTACCGGCAGGTGCCGCAGGTGTGCCGCAACCAGGCGATCCCCACCCGGTCACCGGGTGCGAACCCCGCGGCACCGGCGCCGAGCGCGGTCACCTCACCGACCACCTCGTGCCCGGGGACGACCCCGCTCCGGCGCACCGGGAGGTCCCCCTCGACGACGTGCAGATCGGTGCGACAGACCCCGCAGGCCAGCACCCGGACGGCCAGCTCGCCCGGCCCGGGCACCGGGTCGGGTCGATCGTGCGACCGCAGCGACCCCGTACCCACCGGCCCTGGTCGATCCACCGTCCACGCACGCATGGCACCCGCCTCCACCCCAGTCCTAGCACCGAGCGGCTGGGGGCGCCGTCAGACCTCGCGCGTCGTGCGGGTGAGGGCGAGGACGAGCCGGGCCAGCGTCAGCCGCACCGTCCGCGAGTCGCCGTCCTCGACACCGGTGAGCACCGAGTCCCGGACGGCGTCCAGGTAGGTGTTGATGATGAGCCGGACGGCAAGGTCGGGGTCGAGCGTGAACTCCCGGCCGGTGCCATCCAGTGCACGTTCGACGATCCGCCGGACGGAGGAGACCATCTCGTCGCGCATCGCCACGAAGTCCGCTGCGAGCTCACGGTCACGCAGTGCCATCAGGCGGAAGTCCTCCATGATGATCGCCCAGCGGCGGTCCGACATGGCCCAGCACAGGACGTCCAGGAGCAGCTCGGCCAGCTCCTCCTCGCTCAGCGGGTTGCCGAGGTGCGGACGCATGGCCTCCAGCCGACCGACCAGCCCGACGATGCGGGTCTGCGTCTCACGTTCCATGAGCGCGAGGAAGAGCTCCTCCTTGCTCCCGAAGTTCGAGTAGAACGCCCCACGGGTGAACCCGGCTCGTTCGGCGACCTGCTCGACGGTGGCCGCGTGCAGCCCGATCTCGGCGAACACGTCGAAGGCGGCCTCGACCAGGCGTTCGCGCGTGGCGGCCCGTCGTACGGAGTCGACCTCGCCCACTCCCCGCCGGGACGCCTCGTGCAGCGACGACGCCCTCATGGCACCTCCCGTGTTCGGTGGACGCGATCCTATGGGATACATTGCTGTATCGGATACACCGACGTATCGGATCCGTCCTCTGCTCATCCCCGGGAGCCGCCGTGTCGTCGACTTTGTACCGCCTCGGGCAATGGTCGTTCGTCCATCGCCGCCGGGTCGCCACGATCTGGCTGCTCGTCCTGCTCGTCGTCGGCGCAGGTGCCGCGACGCTGTCGAAGGGCACGAGCAACGAGTTCACCATCCCCGGCACCGAGTCGACCACCGCCCTCGCCCAGCTCTCGCATACGTTCCCGCAGGTCAGCGGCTCCAGCGCCCGCCTCATCGTGGTCACCCCCGACGGGGTCAGCGTCGAGTCCGACGCCGTCCGCACCCCGGTCGAGGCCTTCGTGGCGACCGCCGAGAAGATCGGCTCGGTCGCGGCGGTCGCCGACCCCTACGGCGACTCGGTGAGCGGCACGATCTCCTCGGACGAGCAGGCCGTCATGGTCTCCGTCCAGCTCGACGGCCAGAGCACCACCATCCCGCAGTCCACCTCGGACGATCTGGTCGCAGCCAAGGACACCCTCGCCGCCGCCCTGCCCACGGGCAGCGAGGTCGCGCTCGGCGGTGACCTGTTCACCATCAGCGTCCCGACCGTGTCGGCCACCGAGGCGTTCGGCGTGCTCGTCGCCCTCATCGTGCTGCTCTTCACGTTCGGCTCGGTCCTCGCCGCCGGTATGCCGCTGCTCAACGCGCTGCTCGGGGTGGCCATCACCATGGCCGGCATCTACGCCGCCACCCGGTTCTCCACCATCTCGTCGACCACACCGCTGCTCGCGCTCATGCTCGGCCTGGCCGTCGGCATCGACTACGCGCTGTTCATCGTCTCGCGTCACCAAGGCCAGCTGCGCTCCGGGATGGACCCCCGCGAGTCGACCGCACGGTCCCTGGCCACCGCCGGCTCGGCAGTCGTCTTCGCCGGGCTCACGGTCATGATCGCGCTGGTCGGGCTCGCCGTCGCGCGTATCCCGTTCCTCACGATCATGGGCGTCGCGGCAGCCGCCGGGGTCGGCATCGCCGTACTGGTGGCGCTCACCCTCACCCCCGCCCTGCTCGGCTTCGCGGGTGACCGCATCCGGCCCGGGCGACGGGCGCAACGACGCGCCGAACGGCGCCGGGCCGCCGACCCCTCGGCCGCACCCGCACCGCGCGCCACCGCGACCCCCTCGGCCGACGGCGACGACGTGCACCCCAACCGGTTCTTCTCCGGCTGGGTCCGGGCCTCGACCCGCTGGCCGCTGGCCACCATCCTCATCATCGTCATCGGGCTCGGTGCGCTCGCCCTGCCCGCCCGCGACCTGCGGCTGGCTCTGCCCGATGCCGGCACCCAGCCCGCCGGATCGGCCGCCCGGGTCACCTACGACCTGGTCGCCGAGCACTTCGGCCCGGGCTACAACGGACCACTCATGGTCACCGGATCCATCGTGGGCTCCACCGACCCGCTCACGCTCATGGCCGATCTGAAGACGGAGATCGAGGCGCTGCCCGGCGTCGCCGCCGTGCCGCTGTCCACCCCGAACGCCGACGCGACCATGGGCGTCATCCAGGTGATCCCCACCGGCGCCCCGGACTCGCAGGAGACGTCCGACCTGGTGCACGCGATCCGCGCCCAGCACGACCACTTCCTGGCGACCTACGGCGTCGATCTGTCGGTCACCGGTCTGACGGCCGTGCAGATCGACATCTCGGCCAAGCTCGGCACCGCTCTGCTGCCGTTCGGGATCTTCGTCGTCGGGCTCTCGTTCCTGCTGCTCATGATGGTGTTCCGGTCCCTGTGGGTGCCGCTCAAGGCCACCGCCGGCTACCTGCTGTCGATCGTGGCCTCGTTCGGGGTCGTGTCGCTTGTCTTCGAGCACGGGATCGGCGCGAGCCTGCTCGGCGTCGACAAGACCCCGCAGGCCGTCCTCAGCTTCATGCCGATCGTGGTCATGGGCGTGCTGTTCGGACTGGCCATGGACTACGAGGTGTTCCTGGTGTCC
>JAKLPK010000081.1 GCA_022013895.1 Cellulomonas sp.
AGGACGCGACGCTTGCCGTGTTCGACCCGGGCAACGCCATCACGCCCGGGTGGAGCGGCATCTTCAAGGCCGTGGTCTTCTCCATCCTCGCGTTCCAGGGCTTCGAGACCGCCGCCCCGCTCGCCGAGGAGACCAGGGACCCGCGCCGGACCATCCCCCGCACCGTGATGTACTCCGCGCTCGGCTGCGGCGCGTTCTACCTGCTCTGCTCCTACGCGGCGGTGCTCGGCTGGGGATTCGGCACCATGGGCACCTTCGCCTCGAGCGCGAGCCCGTGGATCGACCTGGCCCGCACCTTCTGGGGGCCGGCCTGGATCCTGATCCTGTTCGCGCTGCTCAACAGCTTCGTGGGAAACATCAATGCAGGGACGATCGCGGCTTCGAGGATCGTGTTCTCGCTGGGACGTTCCGGCCGTCTCCCCGCGCAGTTCGGGCGAATCCACCCCGTGCACGCCACGCCCGCGTTCACCATCTACGTCCAGACCGGGTTCTCCGTCGTGCTGGCAATCCTTCTGGGGTCGCTGCTCGGCCCGCTCGAGGCATTCACGCTGCTGGGCGCCCTCATCACGGTGCTTGCGATCATCATTTACGCCATCACCTGCCTGGCGTGCATCCGCTACTATGCGAAGGTGCCGAACAAGGACCTCCAGACCGTTGCGCTGCGCATTGTCGCGCCCGCGGTCGCCGTGGTCATTCTTCTCGCGCCGCTGTACTTCCAGTTCTTCCCGTGGCCGTCCTACCCGGCGAGCCTGGGCAACCTGGCCGCGATCATCCTGGTCGCCGTCGCGGCGGTCAGTGCACTGCTGCCGGCCTCGGGCCGCCGGGACGGAGCCGGCGACGTGGCCGTTCCGGTGCCCGGCGAGCTGTCACCTGACGCCGCCGCCGGTCGGGTCTCATGACCGCAGACATCCTGCCGGACAGCCCCCAGCGCGCCAGGGCGCGCAACCGACGTCTCGTGCTGGACGTGGTCCGTCGCGAGGGCGCGATCACCCGCAGCCACCTGCGCTCGATCGTCAACCTCTCGAAGACGGCCGTGAAGGAGATCTGCGACGGCCTGGTCGCCGACGACCTGCTCGAGGAGTTCATGCCGCCAGCCTCCGAACGCAAGCAGGGCCGGCCAGCCCTCTCGCTGCGGGTCTCGGGCAAGCACGGTGACGTCCTCGGCATCGACATCGGTGCGGACAAGGTGATCGCCCGTTCGGCGACGCTGGCGGGAACCACGATTCGCACGCGCGAGCTGCGGACCCGCCGCGAGAAGCCCGGCCGGGAGTACCTCCTGGGCCTCGTGGAGAAGGCTGTCGATGCGGTCTGCGAGCCCGGCCGGACCGCGGCGGAGATGTTCCTCACGGTCGTGGTCAGCACCCCGGGAGTCGTCGACCCGCAGACCCACCGCGTCTCGCTGGCCCCGCAGATCGTGGGATGGGACGGGATCGACGTCCAGGCGGCGGTGGCCGACCGGCTCGGCCTCGTCCGTGAGCGGGTGTTCGTCGAACGGCAGACCGACCTGTCGATCCAGGCCGAATCGGCTGCCGGTGCCGCACGCGGGATCGCCGACCTGCTGTACGTCCAGCTCGGCATCGGCATCGGCGGCGCGCTGCTCACCAATGGCCGGCTGTTCCGCGGCTGGGTCGGCGCAGCCGGTGAGCTCGGCTACCTCCCCCACGACTTCGGTGACGAGTCCCCCCGCGGCAGCGGGATCGGGCCCTGGGAGTGGGCGGCCGGCGGGCGAGCCTGGGCACGCCACGGCCGCACCGCCGCGCTCGAACGGGGCGGTGGACGCCTGCTCGCACTGGCCGACGGGGTCGCGGAGGACGTGGACGCCGAGATCGTCTTTCGTGCCGTCAAGGAGAACGACCCGGCGGCCCTGGACGTCTTCTCGCGGCTCACCCACCGCATCGCGGTCGGGGTCGCCTCCGCCATCTGCGTCTTCAACCCGGAATGCGTGCTCATCGCGGGCGGGCTCTCCAACGGCGGTGATCTGCTCATCGACGCGCTCCGCGAGCAGATCACACCGCTCGTCCCGGTGATGCCCCAGATCCGACTCGCCGCATTCGGCGGCGAGAGCTGCGTCGTCGGCGCCGTGCACAAAGCGTGCCAGCGCGCCCTCGACATCCTCAACCCACTGCCCTGACGTTCACGTCACCAGGGCCGAAAGAATAGAAGGATCCCATGTCCAGCAGCTTTTCCTTGCGCGATCTGCACACCTGGTGCGCAATTCCCGGTGCGGAGCTCGAAAATCACCCGGACCGCAGGATCGCCCTGCGGGTGGTCCCGGACTCGGCGGCGATGGGTCGACTCATGGCCGAAGAGCTCCTCGGGTGGATCACCGACGCGCGTACCGCGGGACGCCCGTTCCGCGCCATCCTGCCGTGCGGTCCGATGGCGTGGATGGACCCGTTCGTCCAGCGCGTGAACGCCGGCTCGATCAACCTCGACCACGTCGAGGTGTTCCACATGGACGAGTGCCTCGACTGGCAGGGCCGCGAGCTGCCGGCCAACCACCCGTACAGCTTCCGCGGCACCATGCAGCGGGAGTTCTACGACCCGATCCGCCCCGAGCTGCAGATCCCCGTCGCGCAGCGTCACTGGCTGGACCCGGACTCCTACCAGCGCCTCGCCGACGAGCTGGTGGCCCGCCCCGCGGACGTCGCCCTGGGTGGTTGGGGCCAGGACGGCCACGTCGCCTACAACCAGGCGCGGCGCAACCCCTACAGCACGCTCACCGTGGACGACGTCCTCCAGTCGTCCGCGCGCATCCAGGAGAACAACCTCGACACCGTCATCGCCCTGTCCCAGCGCACCTTCGGCGGCGCGTACCAGTTCGTCCCGCCGATGTCCGTCACGCTCGGGGTGCGGGAGATCTTCGCGGCCACGCGGGTCCGGCTGTTCAGCGACACCGGGGCCTGGAAGCAGACCGCCCTGCGCGTCGCGCTGTTCGCGGAGCCGACGCCCGACTACCCGTTCTCCGTGCTCCAGCGTCACCCCGATGCGGTGCTCACCGCGACGGCCGCGACCGCCGAGCACCCCGTCTCGCTGCACCCGGAATGGGACCTCGGCCTGTGAGCGCCGCACCCGGCGGCGTCGACCTGGTGCTCGGCACCGGCGGGCTGGGCACCGGGACGCTGCTGGCGCTCGTGGGGAGTCACACCCTGGGGCGTGAGGAGAGCCGGGCCGTGCGTGCCCTGGACCAGCAGGACCGGTGCAAGGCGCACATCATCCTGCACTACGTGCGCCGGCTGACCGACCCGGCCGTCGTCGTCATGCCGTTCGGGCGGGTGGGCGCCGACCCCGACGGTGAGCTCGTGCTGCGCGAGCTGGCGGCCGAGGGGATGGACCTGTCGGCGGTCTCGACCGACCCCATCCACCGGACGCTGACCTCGGTCTGCTTCTCCTACCCCGACGGCACCGGGGGCAACCTCACCCTCACCGACTCGGCCAGTGACGCGGTGGACGTCGACGACGTCGAGGCGCTGGCGCCGATCCTCCGGGGTGCGGGCCCGCGAGGCATCGTCCTGGCCGCGCCGGAGGTCCCGCTCGACACGCGCGAGGCCCTGCTGCGGCAGGCCGGTGAGCACGGACTGCTGCGCTTCGCATCCTTCCTGTCGGGGGAGATGGCGGACGTGCTGGCCCGCGGCTTGCTCGATCTGGTCGACATCCTCTCGGTCAACCTGGACGAGGCGGCGACCCTCGCGGGTCTGACGCCCGACGACCAGGCAGACCCTGCCGCCGTCGCGCAGACCGCCGCCGGCGAGCTCCGGCTCCGCGCGCCCCGGCTGCGCTTCTGCCTCACCGCCGGCAGGCACGGCAGCTGGCTGTGGGACGGCACCGAGCTGCACCACCAGTCGCCCCTGGTCGTGGCACCGCTCAACACTGCGGGCGCCGGTGACGCGCACCTGGCGGGGCTCATCGTCGGTGCGACGGCCGGGCTCAGCCTGGTCGAGAGCAACCGGCTGGCGACGGCGATCTCCGCGATGAGCGTGCTCAGCGCAGACACGATCCACACCGGGATCGACCGCGCATCGCTGCTGGCGTTCGTCGACGCGACGGCTCCCGCCCTGCTCGACACGTCGATCCGTGAGGCGCTCAGCGCACTGGACAAGGAGAAGATCCGATGACTGTGACCGCACCGACCGGGCGGGTCGAGATCGATCAGTTCGGCACCACCCGGGACGGTGTCGACGTCCACCGTGCCGTCCTCACCAACGCCCGCGGCTGCCGCGTCGCGATCCTGTCCTACGGCGGGGTGATCCAGACCCTCGAGGTGCCCGACCGCGCTGGTGCACTGACCAACGTCGCCCTCGGGTTCGGTTCTTTCGGCCCGTACGAGACCGACAGCCCGTACTTCGGGGCGATCATCGGACGGTTCGCCAACCGCATCCGGGACGCCCGGTTCACGCTGGATGGCGTCGAGCACGTCCTCGACCGCAACGACGAGTACGGCTGCGTGCACGGCGGGGCCACCGGATTCCACGCCCGCGTCTGGACGATGACCCCGACCGCGGACGCCGACGGCGTCGGCGTGCGGCTGGAGCTGCTCAGCCCGGACGGCGACAACGGCTTCCCGGGCAACCTCAACGTCGCGGTGGACTATCGGCTGCTCGACGCCGCGGACCACCTGCAGATCACCTACCGCGCCACGACGGACGCGGCGACCGTGGTCAACCTCACCGGGCACAGCTACCTCAACCTCGCCGGGGAAGGGTCGGGCAGCGTGCTCGACCATCTGCTGCAGGTCGACGCCGACGCCTACCTGCCGGTCGACGATGCGCTGGTGCCGACGGGTGAGGTCGCGACGGTCGCCGGGACACCGTTCGACTTCCGCACACCCCACCGCATCGGCGAACGCATCCGGACGTCGCATGCCCAGCTGGTCGCCGGCCGCGGCTACGACCACAACTTCGTGCTGCGGGCCAACGCCGAGGACGAGCTGCGCCGCGCCGCCAGGGTCGAGGAGCCCGCCAGCGGTCGGACGCTCGAGGTGTGGACCACCGAACCCGGGATCGACGTGTACAGCGGCAACTTCCTCGACGCCGGCCTCGTCGGTACCGGCGGGCGGATCTACCGTCAGGGCGATGCGATCGCGCTGGAGCCCGAGCACTTCACCGATTCGCCGAACCGGCCCGAGTTCCCCTCGACGGTGCTGCGTCCCGGGGAGGAGTACCTCAGCCGGACCGAGTACCGGTTCGGCGTCGACGGGTGAGTGGGCGCGGGCACTGACGGTCCCCCGGGAACGGCTCCTTCGCTGATGGACCCGGGGGCGGTCACGGAGCAGCTGTACCTCGGCCGGGCCGCTGACCCTTCCGAACTCTTAAGGTTACTTGTAAGCTGCATGGCGGAAGCCATCAAGCCTTAAGAGTAGGTGCGCAGTGAGTGCTGCAGAGCGCAGTGGTGTCGCGGAGCTCCTGGACAGTCTGCGTCGAATCGGGGGCGAACCCGAGGGCGTCGAGGCCAAGAGCGGCGCAGGAGGCTTCCCTGCCTCGGTCCGCGAGACGCTCGTCGCCTTCGCCAACACCGACGGCGGAACGATCCTGATCGGCGTCGACGAAGCCGCCGGGTTCGCGGTCGTTCCGATCGTCGACATCTCCCGTTACCGCGACAACCTCGTGGCACTCGCCCGCGACTCGATCACACCGCCCCTGCAGATCGAGACGGAGATCGTCGAGATCGATGGCCTGCACGTCCTGGTCGCCCAGGTGCCGCCGGCTCCCGCTGATCGCCGGCCCGTCTACGTGACATCCAAGGGGATCATCAACGGCGCCTTCCTGCGCACCGGTGACGGTGACCGGCGGATGAGCGAGGGGGAGGTCGGGCTGCTGGTGGCCGGCCGCAGTCAGCCGACCTACGACAGCGAGCCCATCGAAGGAACAACGACGCGCGACCTCGACTGGGGATCCCTGCGGCGCACGCTGCAGCGAGTCCAGGTCGGCTCCCCGAGGCTGCGGGTCGAGGACGAGACCATGGTGCTCTTTCGCCTCGGCATCCTCGCCGAAGCCCGGGCGGACTCCCGCCTGACGCTCGCCGGGCTGCTCGCCTTCGGGGAGTACCCGCAGCAGAGGTTTCCGCAGCTCATGGTGTCCGTGGTGGTTCACCCGCCTGAGGACCGCCCGGATGTGAGATTCCTCGACAACGTCACTGTCCGTGGCTCGATCCCGGACATGGTCTCCGAGGCGCTGGTTGCGCTGCGCCGCAACCTTGCCGCGCGTGCTGTGGTCGGCGAGCTCGGCCGCTCAGATCGTCTGGACTACCCGATGGAGTCGATCCGCGAGGCGCTGGTCAACGCACTGCTTCACCGTGACTACAGCCCCCTGACCCGCGGGACACAGGTCCAGGTGGAGCTTCACCCGGACAGGCTGACGATCCGTAGCCCCGGAGGGTTGTATGGCGGGCTCGTGACCGACGACCTCGGCGAGGCCGAGCGTCCGTCGTCGTCCCGCAACAGCCTGCTCGCCAGCCTGCTCTCCGACACGTTCCTGCCGGCCTCCGAAGTGCTGGTCGCCGAGAACCGGTCGTCCGGGATCCCGACCATGATCCGACTCGCGCGCGCGCACGGTCTACCTCGGCCGGAGTTCACCAGCACGGTGCTCGGCTTCACCGTGGGCATGGGGCGCTCGGAGCTCCTCGGTCCCGATGTGCGGCGATGGATCGCAGGTCTCGGGGTGCCCACTCCGACGCCGGTTCACGAGATCGCCCTTGCCATGATGCGCGGCGGTCCGGTGGCCAACGCCATGCTCCGTGAGTGGGGGGCGGACCGAATGTCCGCAGGTCAAGCGCTACGTGACCTCGTCGACCAAGGCGTCGCCATCAAGGAGGGCGGGCGCCGCTACGCCCGATACGTCCTCGACCCGCGGTTCCGGGACGGGCCGCGCCAGCAAGCCCTCGTCTTCGAGATCGTCGAATCACCGCCCACTACGACGGAGATCATCGCCCGGCACCTGACGACGATGCGCGAGGCTTCGGCAGACGATCTCGGCAGGGCTACGGGCCTGAGCAGACCGACTGTCGTCAGCCACCTCAAGCGCTTGATCGACGACGGACGTGTCGTCGCGCAGGGAAGCCGCAACAGTCCCAAGCGGCGGTACCGCTGGGTCGAGCACGACTCCGGACGGGCCCGATGATCTGCCACCTCTCCGAGGACGACTGACCGTGGCCGAACCAGGCCCCGGCCTGCGGCCCGACGACGACAACGATCGCGAGGACGGCGAGAGCTTGCATTTCGAGACGCGCGACGAGCTCGGTCGGGAGTCGTGGTGACGGGTCTCTCAAGGAGATGCGATGTGACGGCTGACGGCAGGCTCAGACTCGTCGGCGGTGCGGGGTTCGGGAGTGGGCTCGGCCGACTGAACGTCACGCGGCCGTTGGTCGAGCTGGTGGCCGACGAGGTCGGCGTCTCGTTCGGGCTCCGTTGGCATCCCCTGCGGCGTCTCGCGCGGCGCTTCGCGGGGGGCATGGGCCGACCGTGGGACCCGGCCCGGCCGATGTGGTTCGCGGGCTGGGCGTCCCTGGTGGGCGTCGTCCGAAGCCGACGTGCCGTCGTGCTCGTCCGCGAGAGCGGCGAGCGGGTTCGTTTCATCGGCTCCAGGCGTGACATCGACCGTCTGGAAGCCCTTGCCCGGGACCACGGGATCGACCTCAGGCACGTGTTCACGACGACGGCTGACCCCTGCCGGCCCGAGCGTTCCTACCGGCGCGTGTTCCAGGACGGTCAATGACGGGAGCGTTGCCGCTCGCCCGGTCGACGTCCACACGCCAGGGCCCACGACCCGCCACCGGGCCCGCGGGACAATGGCCGCCGGGAGGAAGTGACGATGGATCGAGCGGGTGGTGCGCGCGCGACGTCGTCCGACCCCTTCGATGTCCCGGGATTCTTGCGCGGGCTGGACGCCATCTTCGCCGCGCACCAGGGGCCGATGCGGGCCGAGCCGTACCTGCTTGACCACCTCGCCCGGGCTCGGGCCGTCGCTGACGACGGGGCCGAGCTCACCGTCCTCAACGAGCTCATGGGGTTCTACCGCTCGCAGAGCCGGCACGAGGACACGGTGGCCGTCGGCCGCGAGGCGCTCGCCCTCGCCACCCGGATGGGCATCATCGGGTCCGAGGCGTACGCGACCACTCTGATCAACACGGCGACCGGGCTGCGCGCGGCCGGGCGACACGACGAGGCACTGGACCTCTACCGCCAGGCGCTCACCGCGAGCGAGGCGACGATGGGGGCGGACGACCGGCGGCTCGCTGCGCTGCACAACAACCTGTCGGTCCTGCTCAGCGACCGGGGCGATGCGCCCGGGGCCGAGCGCGAGCTGCGGACGGCCCTGGCGATCCTCGAAGCCTCGTCGGTGGACCCGGGGGCCGACCTCGACATCGCCTCCACCCACACCAACCTCGCGCTCGTGTGCAGCACCCTCGGACGCGATGACGAGGCCGCCGAGCACGCCCAGCGGTCTCTCGACATCTTCGCGGCGGGGGCGCACGAGAACGATGCCCACTACGCGTCCGCGCTCGCGGGCCACGCACAGGTGAGCTTCCGGCTGGGGCGGTTCGCCGATGCGGTCCAGCTCTACCGGCAGGCGCTCGCGATCATCGCCGAGTGCTACGGCGTCGACACCGACCAGTACGCGGTGACCGCGGCCAACCTGGCTGAGGCCGAGGCGGCGATCGGATCGGACGAAGCGGCGCCGGGCCCAGACATGACGTCGTCGTCCGTGCCGCCGCCGGCCCGCATCGCCCCGGCCGACGTCAGCGGCCTCGACCTGGCCCGCACCTACTGGGAGACCTACGGCCGCCCGCTGCTGGACCAGAAGTACGCGGCCTACCGCCCCCGGATCGCGGTCGGGCTCGTCGGGCACGGGTCGGAGTGCTACGGGTTCGACGACGAGACCTCGCGGGACCACGACTTCGGGCCGGGGTTCTGCCTGTGGCTGTCGGCGGACGATCACGCCGTCATCGGCGAGCAGCTGCAGGCCGACTACGAGGCGCTGCCGCAGAGCTTCCTCGGGTTCGGGCCGCGGGTCGCGACGCCGCGGGCGCAAGGGGACCGTCGTCGGGTCGGGGTGTTCGAGATCGGCGACTTCTACGAGCAGGTCACCGGCTACCGGCAGGCGCCCGCGGCCGACCACCCCCACGAGTGGCTGCTGCTCGACGAGGCGACCCTGGCCGCGGCGACCAACGGCGAGGTGTTCGTCGACGGGCACGGGGAGTTCAGTGCGGTGCGCGACGGGTTCCGGCGGATGCCGGCCGACGTCCGGTGGGCGCTCGTCTCGCGGCGGCTAGGGATGGTGGCGCAGGCCGGGCAGTACAACGTGCCGCGGATGCTCGACCGCGGTGACGGGCCCGCCGCCTGGTTGGCCGTCGCGCAGTTCACGCAGGCCGTCGCCTCGCTGGTGTTCCTGCTCAACGGGACGGGCTCGGCCGGGTACCTGCCGTACTACAAGTGGCAGTTCGCGGCGCTGCGCCGGTTGAGCGCCCGACGGGGCTCGCGGCTGCCGCAGGTGGCCGAGGAGCTGACGCAGGTGCTGCGACTGTCCTCGGCTGCGTGCTTCGGCGGGGCCGGGTTCGGGGAGGGCGGGGCGGGGGCTGCGCCCGCCCGGGCTCAGGTCGTCGAGACCATCGAGCGGGTGTGCGGGCAGGTGGTCGATGAGTTGCGCGCCCGCGGGCTCACCACCAGCGACGACACGTTCCTGGAGCACCAGCGGCCGTACGTCGAGCAGCGGATCACCGACCCGTGGCTGAGGGGCCTGTGAACGCAGGGGGCGGGTCGAGCGAAGGAGGGTTGTGCATGGACGTGTCGGGCACGGACGACGAGGAGCTGCGGCGCGAGCGGGCCGAGGCCGTCGTCCGCCACGAGTGGACCCAGTTCCAGGCGGTGCGCGGGGACGACGGCCGGGCCGACTGCCAGAACGACTGGCCGCAGTTCCGCCAGATGCGGCTCAGCCAGTTCCTCACCTGGCCGCTGCGCCTGCTGCACAGCTACGCCGCCGACCTGGACGCCGCCGACGCCGCCGGCCGCAACCTGCTCACCGAGAAGTACGCCCGGATGATGGCCTCGACCGAGCCCGAGCGGTACGCCCGGCAGATCGCCCCGGTGCTGCCCGCGCTGTCGGACGAACGGCTCGCGCGGCAGGAGGCCGTCATCGCGGTCCAGGTCGACTGGGCGCACGGCTTCCGGGTGCGCTACCCGCACCTGGGCCAGGCGATGCGGGTGCTGCGCACGGCCGAGGACACCCTGGAGGCGACCTCTTTCGAGACCTACCTGCGCGGTGAGCTCGGCACGTACTCCGACCGCACCTTCGCCCACTACCGGCACCTCGTCGGGACCACTGCCGCGGCCGGTGGCAATCTCACCGAGCAGACCATCGGCGCGACCGTCGCGCTCGGTGGGTTCACCGGGCTCGACGAGGCGGAGGCGGCGCAGGCCCGCTGACGGCATCCACTCGCGGCGGTCCCGAACGGCGGGTCCTGCGACGACTACGCGACGACGACCTCGCACCGCAGACCGGGTGCACCCGCCAGTCGTCGATCGGCCGTGAGCAGGGTGGCACCCAGGTACTCGGCCAGCGCGACGTACGCCGCGTCGTAGGCGGTGAGGCCGCCGCGCAGCTCCCACACCCGGGCCGCGACCACCTCGTACGGCCACAGCTCGACGGGCAGGCGCGTCGCATCGTCGTGGGCCACCGCGGCCTCGGCGGCCGACAGCCGGCCCGACAGGTGGAGGCGGCGCAGCACGTTCGCTACCTCGTACGGCAGCAGCGCGGGGGCGTGCAGCTGCGCCGTGGAGACGAGGTCGGCGATGTGCTCGCCGCGTTCGCCGGGGTCCAGCAGGAGTCCGATGAGCGCCGAGGCGTCGAGCACCACACGTGCCGGGGTGGTGCTCATCGGTGACGCGGGGCGGAACGCCGGACGCGGATCGGCCGGGTGGTCACCGACGGTCCGCGGCCACATCGGCCATGAGCGCGTCGTAGTCGAGGGGGGCGTGCCGCTGCGCGCGACGTCGCACCTCGACGACGACATCGGCCGCGAGCGGGCGGTGCGCCAGATCGACGAGCTGACCCTTGAGGTACTCCTGGAGCGACCGGCCGGACCGCGCCGCGCGGGCGGCGAGCTCATCGCGGACGTCATCGGGCACGTCCCGGATCGTGACGTTGGTCATGCTGCAACTCTAGCGGCGGTGCATGCAATGTGCAGGCGGCGGTGCGGGGCGCAGGGCGGCCCGGCCACCCGGCGCGGGCCTTCCGAGATGGCTGGCTTACCCTGGCTGGTCGTGGCCACCTTCTCCGCCGTGCAGGCGCAACACATCCGCGAGGCGATCGAGGAGTACGACCGCCGCGGTCGGGACGACTTCCTGGGCGTGTACGGCTTCGGCCCGTCGGCCGAGCACCTGCTGGTCCACGAGGGCCGCAGCTACGACTCGATGGCGATCCTCGGGGTCGCCCACCGGTACGCCACCGGTCGGCTCGCGAGTCCCGCCGAGTTCCACGACGGGATGTCCGGTGTCGTCGCCCTGCTGCGCCGACGGGGTTTCGAGGTGACCGAACCCGCCGTGGCGACCCCGGTGCAGCGGACCGCGCCCGTGGCTCGCGCCGCACGTCGGCCGGCTGCCAGCCGCGCAGCGGGCACCAGGACGGCGGCGCCTCGACGCGCCGTGGCCGCGTCGGACCGTCCGGTCACCACCTGCCCGACGTGCTTCATGGCGTTGCCCGCGACCGGCGTCTGCGACCAGTGCGGCTGACGTGATCCTGGTGTGATTGGCCTGGTGTGATCGGCCTGGTGTGATCGGCCGGGCGCGGCCCGGACCGGCGTCGTGCCGGTCAGCGGCCGGTCACCGGCGGGGCACCGCCCGCGCCAGCCGCCCGATCGCCTCGTGCAGCGTCGCGGGGTGGTGGGCGGCGTAGCTGAGGACCAGCCCGGGGCGGGGGTCGACGAGGTAGTGGCTGCTCAGCGGCTGGACGAGCACGCCGAGATCGCGGGCATCGGCGGTCACCCGCTCATCGTCCGTGCCCGGTGGGAGCAGCACCACGAGGTGGAGCCCGGCGGCGATCCCGCCGACCGCGAGCGCGGGCAACGACCGGTGCAGCGCCTGCACCGCGGCATCCCGCCGGTTCCGGTGACGGGTCCGCATGAGGCGCAGGTGGCGTTCGACCGTCCCGCTGCGGAGCAGGTGCGCGAGCGTCAGCTGCGGGAGCGCGGGTGAGCCGAGGTCGGTCGCCCAGCGCAGCTCCACCACCCGGTCGAGCCACCGGGGCGGTGGGATCAGCCAGCCGAGCCGCAGCGCCGGAGCGAGCGTCTTGGACAGGCTCGAGGTGTAGGCCACGTGCTCGGGGGCCAGGGGGTGCAGCGCGCGGACCGGCCGACGGTCGTAGCGGTACTCGGCGTCGTAGTCGTCCTCGATGACGACCCGGTCACCGTGCCGGACCCAGTCGACGAGGGCGCGTCGGCGCGCCGGGGACAGGACCACCCCGGTCGGGTACTGGTGGGCCGGGGTCACGACCACCGCGCGGACGTCCTCGTCCAGGGCCCCGACCACGAGGCCCTCGTCGTCGACCGGGACGGGGGACAGACCGGGCATCCAGTGCTCGAGGATGCGGCGGTTGCCGTTCGCCCCCGGGTTCTCCACCCCGAGGGTGGTGTGCCCCTCGGCCAGCAGCACCTGGCTGAGCAGGCTGAGCGCACCGGTGACCCCGCCGGTCACGACGATCTGGTCCGGGCCCGCGGCCACCGACCGTGAGCGGGCGAGCCAGCCGGACAGCTCCGTGCGCAGCGCGAGGGCGCCGGCCGGTGGCGCGTATCCCAGGTCCCGGGCCGTCGCCGCGGTCAGCACTGCGCGTTCGGCGCGCAGCCACGCGGCCCGGGGGAAGGCCGCCAGGTCGGGGACGCCGGAGGCCAGGTCGACGGGGTCCCGGTCCGGGGCCTCGGGACGGCTGTCCTCGGACCGGGTGGCTCCGGTGGCGGACCGGACGCGGACCGTCCCCACGGGCGCGCCCGTGCGGGACGTGACCGGGTGCGGTGGGCGGGTGGCGATGTGGGTGCCGGCGCCGCGCTGCGCGGTGAGCAGCCCCTCCTCGGTCAGTCGCCGATAGACCTCCGTGACGGTGCCTCGGGCGCAGCCGAGCTCGGCGGCCAGCACCCGGGTGGCCGGCAGTCGCGTCCCGACCGGCAACGACCCGTCGGCCACGGCCCGCCGGATCGTCGCGGTGAGCGCATCGGCCCTGGTGCCGACGGGGACGTCGGCCAGATCGAGCTGGAGGAAGTCCGAACCGAGCATTGGACCACCGTAGGGGTCGATGATTGGCACTGTCGCGCGGACCAAGAAGGTCTGGACGATGCCTCCATGACCACCACGACCACGACCGCGACGCGCACCGGTACCGGATGGTGGTGGGGCGCCTGGCCCGGCTTCGGGGCCCAGGCGCTCCTCGGCTCCAGCGTCGCAGTGATCTCGGTGACGAACCGGCTGCCCGTGCTCGGTGTGCAGGCCGCCCGCTACGCGCTCGCGGCGTTCGCGGTCGCCGCCCTGGCCCGGATCGCCGGCGTCCGGCTCGTTGTCCCGGACCGACGTGAGCTGGTCCGGGTGGTCGGCGGGGCGCTCACCGGCCTCGTCGGGTTCAACCTCGCGACGATCCTCGGCACCCGGCACGCCGGACCGGCCGCGCTCGGCGCCGCGGTCGCCTGCATCCCGGTGGTGCTCGCCCTGGCCGGACCGCTGTCGCAGCGCCGACGCCCCGCCCGGGACGTCGTGGCCGGCGCGGTCGTCGTCAGCCTCGGCGCCGTCCTTGTCACCGGACTGGGGGGAGCCGATCCGGTCGGTGTCGCGATGGGTCTCGCGCTCATCGGCTGCGAGGCGGCGTTCACCCTGTTCGGCGCGCCGGTGCTGCCGCGGATGGGCGCGTGGAGCTACTCCGCGGCGACCGCGGCTGTGGCCGCCGTGGTGTTCGCGGTCCTGTCGCTGCTGGTCGAGCGCCCCGCCGTCGGCACCTTCCTGCACCTGCCGGTGATCGCCGCCATCGCCTATCTGGGGGTGGTCGCGACCGCCGTGGCCTTCGTGCTCTGGTTCACCGGGGTGCGACGGCTCGGCCCCGGCACGGTCGGGCTGTGCGCCGGGGTCGCCGCCCCGGCCGCGGCCCTCGTCGGTGCGGCCCTGGGCGACCCGCTGCCGGGTCCCGGGGCATGGGTCGGGATGGCCGTCATCGCCGCCGGGCTGGTCCTCGGGTTCGGCGGGGTCGGGGGCAGGGGCCGGGCGCGGGGGTGAGTCGGGGCGACCGCGGGTGCGGGCCGGCCCTAGGCTCGCGACGTGGACGAACCCTGGGTCAAGCACTACCAGCCGGGGGTCCCGGCGCAGATCGAGCTCCCGACGCAGTCGTTGGTGGCTCTCTACGAGCGCTCGGTGAAGGAGGCGCCGGACTGCGTCGCGACCGAGTTCTTCGGCGCCGAGACCACCTACGCCGAGCTGGGCGACCAGATCGCACGCGTGGCCGAAGGGCTGCGGCGCCTCGGGGTCCAGGCCGGTGACCGGGTGGCGATCGTGCTGCCGAACTGCCCGCAGCACGTGGTGGCGTTCTACGCGGTGCTGCGGCTGGGCGCCGTCGTCGTCGAGCACAACCCGCTCTACACCGAACGTGAGCTGCGGCACCTGTTCGAGGACCACTCGGCGCGGGTCGCGATCTGCTGGGACGTCGCCGCGCCCAAGCTGGCCGCGCTGCCCGACGACCTGTCGCTGGAGCACGTCGTCTCGGTGAACCTGGTCAACGCCTTCCCCCGGCTCAAACGGCTGGCGCTCGGGCTGCCGCTGAAGAAGACGCAGGCGATGCGCGCCAAGCTCACGGCCCCCGCCCCGGGCACGATGAGCTGGGAGACGCTGCGCGGTGCGGACCCGCTCGTCGACTCCCACCCGCGCCCGGCCGTCGGCGACCTCGCGGTGATCCAGTACACGTCGGGCACCACCGGTGAGCCGAAGGGTGCGATGCTCACCCACTCCAACCTGTTCGCGAACGCCCGGCAGGGTGAGGCCTGGATGCACGGGGCGCAGTACCGCAAGGAGACCTTCTACGCGATCCTGCCGCTGTTCCACGCGTTCGGGATGACGCTGTTCCTCACCTACGGCATCCTCAAGCAGGCCCGGCTGGTGCTGTTCCCGGCCTTCGACGTCGACATGGTGCTCGACGCGGCCAAGAAGCACCCGCCGACGGTCTACTGCGCGGTCCCGCCGATCTATGAGCGCACCGCGATCCGGGCCAAGGAGCGCGGGATCTCGTTGCGCTCGGCCAAGTACTGCATCTCCGGGGCGATGAACCTGCCGGCCTCGGTCGTCGAGCTGTGGGAGTCGGTGTCCGGCGGCCTGCTGGTCGAGGGGTACGGCATGACCGAGGCGTCGCCCGTGTGCCTGGGCAACCCGTTCCACCCCAGCCGGCGCTCGGGCACCATCGGCATCCCGTTCCCCAGCACCCACATGAAGGTGGTGGACCCGGACGACCCGACCCGTGAGGTGGCGCAGGGCGAGCGCGGTGAGCTGCTGATCAACGGCCCGCAGGTGTTCTCCGGTTACTGGAACAACCCGGAGGAGACCTCCAGGACGCTGCTGCCCGGCGGGTGGCTGCGGACCGGGGACCTGGTCACGGTCGACGAGGACGGGTTCACCACGATCGTCGACCGGGTCAAGGAGCTCATCATCACCGGCGGGTTCAACGTGTCCCCGTCCGAGGTCGAGGGCGTGCTGCGTGGGCACCCCGACCTGGTCGACGCCGCGGCGATCGGGGTGCCGGCGCGTTCGGGCGGCGAGAAGGTGGTCGCGGTCGTCGTCCTGCGGCCCGGGGCCGTGCTGGACGTGGCCGTGCTGCGGGACTGGTGCCGGGAGCGGCTGGCCGCCTACAAGGTGCCGCGCGACATCATCGTGGTCGACGACCTGCCGCGATCGATGCTCGGCAAGGTGCTGCGCAAGCAGGTGCGCGAGGAGTACCTGGCGGCGCACGCGGGCTGAGAGGGCGCGGGGCTCGTCTCCAGTCCAGAGGATCTGCGGGCTAGGGGGAATAGTATCTGCGGGTTTTGCGGAATAGGATGTGCGGGTTGCTGAGTGCCGAGGGAGGTGACGGCCGTGCCGTACCGGAAGCGTGTGGCCGATGCCGAGCTCGCGAGGCGCCTGAGCTCGAGCGGAGCGGTGCTCGTCGAAGGCCCCAAGGCATGCGGAAAGACGGCGACCGCTGAGCGGCTGGCCGCCAGCACCTACCGGTTCGACGTCGACGACGGTGCCCGGGCCCTCGTCGCGAGTGCCCCTGAGGTGCTCCTCGACGCCGAGACCCCGATCCTGCTCGACGAGTGGCAGACGGCGCCGAGGCTGTGGAACCTCGTGCGCCGCGCGGTCGACGACCGTACGCCGCAGCGCGGCCAGTTCATCCTGACCGGTTCGGCGACCCCGGACGACGACATCGCCCGCCACAGTGGCGCCGGCCGTATCGCGACCCTGCGGATGCGTCCGATGAGTCTCTTCGAGACGGGCCACTCCACCGGTCAGGTCTCGGTGGCCACCCTGTTCGACGGCGACTTCCGAGCCACGCGGGACCCGGGGCTGACCGTGCCCGACCTGATGGAGCGCCTGGTCGTCGGGGGGTGGCCGGCGCTGCTGGACACCGACCTGGGGACGGCCCGGCAGTGGCTGCGTGACTACCTGACGACGGTCGTCGCGGACGTGCAGCAGCTCGACGGGCGCCGCGCGCCCGAACGGCTGCGACGGCTGCTCACCTCGCTCGGTCGCGCGGTGGGCACCGACACCTCGATCAAGGCGATCGCAGCGGATGTCGGCGGAGCCGACGGGCCGGTCGACCGCGACACGATGAGCGGATACCTGGCGTCCTTGAGGCGGCTGATGCTGATCGAGGACGTACCGGCCTGGGCACCTCATATGCGGTCGACCACACCCTTGCGACGGTCGGCCACCCGGTACCTCGCCGACCCCTCGGTGGGCGTTGCTGCGCTCGGGGCAGGTCCTGAGCAGCTGATCCGGGACCTGCGGGTGACGGGCTTCCACTTCGAGGCCCTCGTCGTCCGGGACCTGCGCGTCTACGGCCAGCCGCTCGGCGGGCAGCTCGCACACTGGCGCGACAACAACGGTCACGAGGTGGATGTGGTGCTCACCCTGGACGACGGTCGCTGGGGGGCGTTCGAGGTGAAGCTGAACCCTGACGATGTCGAACCTGCCGCCGACTCCCTCCTGCGGTTCGCCCAGAAGGTCGACACCTCGGTCATCGGCCCACCCAGTTTCCTGGCCGTCGTGACGACCCGTGCGGCAGCGGTCCGTCGGCCCGACGGCGTGCTCGTCCTGCCGGTCGCGACGTTGGGCCCGTGAGCCTCCTGCCTCCCGCCTCAGCGGCGGCCGATGTGGGCGCCCGCTCCTAACCTGGCCCGATGGACGTCATCGACTGGCTCCTCGACTCCGACCCGGCGCTGCGCTGGCAGGTGCTGCGCGACCTGACCGGCGCCCCGGCCGATGAGGTCGCGGCCGAGCGCGCTCTGGTCGCGACGCAGGGCTGGGGCGCGCAGCTGCTGGCCGAGCAGGCGGCGGACGGCCGGTGGGACGGCGGCACCTACCGACCGGGCTGGGTCGACGAGTCCCGGCCCTTCTTCGACGCCTGGACCGCCACCCACTTCGCGCTGCAGCAGCTCGTCGACCTGGGGCCGGACCCCGCCGCGCCGCAGGTGGTGGAGGCCGTCGGGCGGGTGCGCGCGCACGTGCGCTGGGAGCACGAGGGCGAGCCGTTCTTCGACGGTGAGGTGGAGCCGTGCGTCAACGGGATCGCGCTCACGGTGGCCGCCGCCTTCGGGCAGGACGGCTCCCGCATGGCCGAGACCCTGCTGGCCGGTCGGCTGTCCGACGGCGGCTGGAACTGCTGGGCCCCCGACGATGCGACCGTCTCCTCGTTCCACTCGACCATCTGCGCGCTGGAGGGGCTGCTCGCGTGGCAGCAGGCCGGGCACGGCTCACCGGCCGTGGCGCAGGCGCTCGCCGACGGGCAGGAGTACCTGCTCGAGCGGGGGCTCTACCGGCGGCGGTCCGACGGTTCCGTCCCGGACCCGCGGATGACGATGCTGTCCTACCCGGTGCGGTGGTTCCACGATGTGCTGCGCGGCCTCGACCACTTCCGGCTCGCCGGTCGCCGGGACCCGCGGCTGGCCGAGGCGGTCGAGCTGCTGCGGTCCAAGGCCGACCGGGACGGACGGTGGGCGCAGGAGAACGTGCACGAAGGACCCGTGCTGTTCCGCCTCGGACCGGTCGAGGGGCAGCCGGACCGGTGGGTGACGCTGCGCGCCCTGCGGGTGCTGCGGTGGTGGGACGAGAGCTGAGGCGGCGACCAGGGGCGTCGGCGCGCCGCCAATTGCCTTGGCAGATGTCCGCCGGGCAGGGACCATGGCACGTCGCAGACAGCGGATGACCGGACGGATGAGGAGCGAGCGGATGCGTGGCGCCGCAGCAGGGTGCGAGGTGGCCGACCAGGCCTGCTCGGGCGCTGCCGGGCACCACCGACCCGACCGCTGACCCCGCCGCCCGCCCCCTGCGCGGGTGCTCGACCTGATCCGAGACCCTCATGCACCCCCTGACCGAGGCGCAGATCCGCGCCAGCTTCATCAACGCCTCCCGCCGTGAGGCGGCCCAGGCCGCCCTGCCCGTCCTCGACACCCTCGACTGGGACCGGCTCGACTACCTCGGCTGGCGCGACCGCAAGGCACCGCTGTCCGCGTACGTCGTGCTCGAGATCGACGACGAGCCGGTCGGGGTGCTACTGCGCGCCGGCGACGCCGGACGGGTGCGGCGCGCGGCCGTGTGCGCGTGGTGCGAGGACATCGTCGTCACCGACGACGTCAGCTTCTACGTCGCGCGGCGCGGGGGCGCCCCCGGCCGTCGGGGCGACACGGTCGGCACGCTCATCTGCACGCAGTTCAGCTGCTCACGCAACGTGCGGCGGCGCCCGACCCGCACCGAGGTGGGGACCGATCAGGCGAACGCCCCCGAGCAGATCGTGCAGCGGCGGATCGACGGGCTGCGCGAACGGTCCTCCCGGTTCGTCGAGGAGGTCCTGCGCACGCGGTGAGCCCCGCCGCCGGCCCAGCCTGGCGGGCCCCGTAGCTGCCGGCCCGACTGCTGGTCCGGCCCGCCGTCGCCCGACCGGGTGACGATCGTGGCCGCACAGGCACTGCTGCGTGACCATCGGCACCGCGCGTGGGATCTTGGCAGGCACGACGGTGGCCGTGGGCCGACCGCACCCGGACGGCAGCCGGATCGCCGGGTCGTCGTGGTCGGCGTCGGGGAACCCGTGCGCCGATCGTCCGAGGTCGGCGGACGGGGTCTGATGGACGGGCACGGAGCACCCGGAGCGGGGCGACAGCCGGACGAGCTCGCCGTGCTCGCGCGCCGGGTCGTCGCGCTCGGTATCGCGGTGTGCGTGCCGGTGCTCATCGGCATCTGGTTCACCGACGCCCGCAACGATCCGTGGGTGCGATGGGGGTACCCGCCGCTCCTCGTCTTCCTCGCGGCGTTCGCATGGGTGCTGCTGCAGCGCTCCCGGTGGGCGGTCCGGGCGGCGCTGGTCACCCTCGTCGGGCTCGAGGCCTGGTGGGTGCTGGTCGCGGTCGGCCGCATCGCGGAGGCCCCGGACGCCCCGAGCGCCTGGGCGTCGCTGGTCCCCACCCCGATGCTCGACGTGGCGGTGTGCCTCATCGTCGGCTTCCTGTTCCAGGCGCCCCGGACGGCCGTCCTGCACGGCGGTGCCTACGCGGTCGTCGTGACCGGGTCGATCGCCGCTGCGCTGACCCGCCAACCCGATGCCGGCGACTCCGTCTGGCTGGCCGTGCGCTACGGCGTCTACCTCGGGGTGTTCATCGGGCTGCTGTACGTGCTGTCCCGGGCCAAGGAACGGGTGGCTGCGGCCGTCGCGGAGGCCGCGGCCGCCGACGCGACCGCGTCCCGCATGCGGGAGATGGCCTACCGCGACGAGCTCACGGGGCTGGCGAACCGCCGCCGCCTGCTCGAGGAGCTGGGGTTCCAGGCGGGTCTCGTCGGCCCGGGCCATCCCGTATCGGTCGTCTACCTCGACCTCGACCACTTCAAGGCCGTCAACGACGGTCTCGGGCACGCCGTCGGGGACCGGGTGCTCCAGGTGGTCGCCGAGGTCGCGACGACGGTCGTCGGCCCGGACGACCTGCTGGCGCGGCTCGGCGGTGAGGAGTTCGTGGTGGTCGTGCCGGGCACCGACCAGACCGGTGCGGTCGGGTTGGCGCACCGGCTGCGCGAGAGCCTGCCGGCGGCCATCGAGGCGGCCGTCGGGGAGCGGGTCACCGCGAGCTACGGCGTCGTCGCGCTGGTCCCCGGGGAGAGCCCGGCCGAAGCGCTGCGCCAGGTCGACGGCCTCATGTACCGGGCGAAGGCCGCCGGGCGTGACCGCGTCGTGACGGTGGAGGGGTAGCGCTCCGGCCCCGTCGGCTCAGGCGATCTCGACCATCGACGTGTAGTACCAGGTGAGCACTGCCAGGACGACCGCCATCGCGACCAGGACCGACCGGGCCACCCAGCGTGGTCGTTCGGCCAACCAGTCCCCGGCCGCGGCCAGTGCGGGGAACGCCGCCAACGCGTACCGGCCGGAGCCCATGAAGTCCTTGGTCCCGAGGATCGGGATGGCGATGACCACCGCCGTGTAGGCGGCGTAGCCCCAGCCGAACCGCCGCGCGACCCGCGGCACCAGCAGGACGACCACCAGGCACACCAGGGCCTGCAGCCCCAGGTTGAGCCGCAGCCCCCAGTGCCCGTTCACCAGAGCATCGAAGAAGGCCACCTTGAACCAGGTCGCCGGACCGACACCCTGGTCCCAGCCGGGGGCCGACTCCGTCTCGACGAAGGCGAGCGGGTTGCCGAACGCCGCCCACAGGTACGTCATCCAGGCCGCCAGTCCGCCGAACGCCAGCAGCACGGCGGCCTGCCGGGGGCCCACCCGGGCCGTGGCTGCGCGCAGGTCCCGCCAGCCGTAGCCGCCCTGGTCCCGGGCGAGGGCCTCCAGGGCGCCCACCGCCAGTCCGACCGCGACCGCGACGCCGAACGGCCGGCAGGCCACGGCCAGTGCGCCGACCAGCCCCGCCGCCAGGAACCGGCGTCGGTCGAGCAGCAGGAACGCCCCCAGCGCGAGGGCCAGGTAGGTCGCATCGGCGTACATCGGCCCGTGCAGGAACAGCGAGTACGGGTAGGTGAGCAGGACGGCGATCGCGAGCACCGCGGACCGGCGCGGCAGCCGGTGCCACACCCACCGGCTGAAGAGCAGGACCGCCACCAGCCCGCTGCCGACCGCGATCAGCTGACCGGCGATCTGGGTGCCGCCGACGAACGGGGCCAGGGCGCGTGCGGCCAGCGGGAACACCGGGAAGAACGCGATCGAGGACTGCTGACCCGGGTGGTAGAAGTAGCCGCCGGCCGCGATCCGCCAGTACCAGGCCGAGTCCCACCGGTACCAGCCGTCCAGCCAGTGCAGCCCGGTGTGGCCCATCGTGCCCGAGCGGAGATCGACCACCGTCACGAGGGTGGTGAGCGCGAAAGTGATCGCCACGAACGCCCCGGTGACCGGCAGCCACGGCCAGCGGGTCGACGTCGAGCGGTGCTCAGGTGCGGCGAGCCGGCGGCCCGCGACCTGTGGGGTCATGACACTCCTGGCGGACGATCCGTGGACCTCGACCGCGACCATGCGCGGACCCGGCCACCCTAGGTCCCGAGCGTGTGCGGTGAGCGACGTGCTCCCGGTCGGCGGGGGCCCCTGCCCGAACCGGATCGTCCGCACCGGCCGCGAAGGGCGGTCCCGATCCGCGACCCTGGCGCCCGGGCCCCGCCGATCCGCGCTAGACCTGACGGGTGCCGTCCCGTCCTCATCCGCATACGAGGCACGGGAGCACCTCCATCGCCGTCGCCCGGTCGGCAGATCGGGGGTACCTGCCGGGGCAGGCGGCCTACCGGCGGATCGTCACAGGCCTCGGAGTGGGTGGGCTGGCCAACTTCGCGTTGCTGTACTACGTCCAACCTCTGCTTCCCACGTTGGCCGCCCGGTACGACGTGCGGGCCGGCACCTCGGCCCAGGCGCTGTCGGTCTCGACGCTGGCGATGGCGGTCGCCCTCATCGGGATCGGTCCGCTGTCCGACGCCGTCGGCCGGGTGAACGTGCTGCGCTGGTCGTTGGCCGCCTCGGGAGCGCTCGGGCTGGCCAGCGCCTTCGTCACGTCGTGGCCCGCACTGCTGGTGCTGCGCGCGCTGATGGGGGTCGCGCTGGCCGGGCTGCCCGCCGTCGCGCTGGCGTACCTGCGCGAGGAGATCCACCCCAGCGCCCACCCGCAGGCCAACGCGGCATACATCGCCGGGACCGCGACCGGCGGGGCGCTCGGCCGGCTGCTGCCCGGCCCGCTCGACGCCTGGGGCGGCTGGACCTTCGCGACCTGCACCATCGCCGGCGTGACGCTGGTTGCGGCGCTCGCCGTCACGCTCCTGGTGCCGCCATCGACGGGGTTCACGCCGACCCCGCCGCGGGTGCGCTCCGTGCTCGGCGGGATGGGGCGGACGGTGCGCGACCCGGTGGTGCTGGCGTTGTGCCTGGTGGGGTTCGCCGGGATGGGTGCCTTCGTCGGGATCTACAACGC
>JAKLPK010000012.1 GCA_022013895.1 Cellulomonas sp.
CGCAAGGCGCGCCACGACTACGTCATCGAGGACGTGTTCGAGGCGGGCATCGTGCTCATGGGCACCGAGGTCAAGGCGCTGCGCGCGGGCCGGGCGAGCCTGGTGGACGGCTGGTGCGAGATCGAGGGCAACGAGGCCTGGCTGCACGGCATCCACATCCCGGAGTACGCCCAGGGCACCTGGACCAACCATGCGCCACGCCGCAAGCGCAAGCTGTTGCTGCACCGTGACGAGATCGACCGGCTGGCCTCCAAGATCCACGACAAGGGCCAGACGATCGTCCCGCTGTCGCTGTACTTCCTGGACGGGCGAGCCAAGGTCGAGATCGCACTGGCGCGCGGCAAGAAGGACTGGGACAAGCGCCAGGCGTTGCGTGAGCGGCAGGACAACCTGGAGTCCCAGCGCGCCATCCGGGAGCGCCGGGACCGGTAGGGCTCGCGCGTCCCCGGCCCCCGTCGGACACTGACGCGATGGACCTGCCGGTGATGCCGCCGATCGACCCGATGCTGGCCAAGGTCTCCTCGGCCATCCCGCCGGGCCTGCTGTACGAGCCGAAGTGGGACGGGTTCCGGGCCCTGGTGTTCCGCGACGGCGACGATGTGGAGATCGGTTCGCGCAACACCAAACCGCTGCAGCGGTACTTCCCCGAGGTGGTCGACGCCGTGCGCGCGGCGCTGCCGCCCCGGTGCGTGGTCGACGGGGAGATCGTGGTGCCGTCGCGGGTGCACGGTGGGCTCGACTTCGAGGCGTTGCTGGCGCGGGTGCACCCAGCGGACTCCCGGGTGCGGGCGCTCGCGGAGCAGACGCCCGCGGTCCTGGTGCTGTTCGACCTGCTGGCGCTGGGGGATGAGGACCTGCGTGCGGCGCCGTTCGCGCAGCGCCGGGCCCGGCTGGTCGATGCGGTCCGTCCCGGCGCCGGCGTGCACGTCACCCCGCAGACCGCGGACCTGGCCGAGGCGGGGCGCTGGTTCGACCAGTTCGAGGGTGCCGGGCTCGACGGGGTGGTCGCGAAGGATCCGTCGTCGGCGTACCTGGCAGGCAAGCGCGTGATGACGAAGATCAAGCATGAGCGCACGGCGGACTGCGTGGTCGCCGGGTACCGGCCGCACACCTCGGGGCCGGACGCGGTGGGCTCGTTGCTGCTGGGGCTGATGACGCAGGACGGGGTGCTGGCCTCGGTCGGCGTCGTCGGGGCGTTCTCGATGGCCCGGCGCCGTGAGCTGGCGGTCGAGCTGGCACCGCTGGTCACCGAGCTGACCGACCACCCGTGGGGTGGGACGGCGCGGGGCCGGACGCCGCGTGAGGCCGAGCGGA
Source organism: Cellulomonas sp. (assembly GCA_022013895.1). Taxonomy (GTDB): domain Bacteria; phylum Actinomycetota; class Actinomycetes; order Actinomycetales; family Cellulomonadaceae; genus Cellulomonas. The sequence goes on from JAKLPK010000012.1 coordinate 1,315, forward strand.
GCCGATGGGCGGTCGGACGTGACCTGTCGTTCGTCCCGCTGCGCCCTGAGCGGGTGGTCGAGGTGGCGTACGACCACATGGAGGGTGACCGGTTCCGGCACACGGCGCAGTTCCGCCGGTGGCGTCCCGACCGGGACCCGGCCTCGTGCACCTACGCCCAGCTGGCCGAACCCGTGAGCTACGACCTGGCGGATGTGCTCGACGAGCGGTGAGGGCGTGGCGGTCGGACGATGGCGAGCGCCTCGTCGATGGCGGCGTCGAGGAAAGCGTCGTCGTCCCGGGGGATCGAGGGTCCGTACTGGCTGAACAGCTCGGCGGTGATCGTGCCCAGCACGAGGTTCCAAGCGGTGATCCCGCGTCGCAGCACCCCGGCGTCGAGCCCCGTCTGGCCGGGCAGGTCGTCCGGTCCGTCCCCCAGGGCCTGCCGGTCCCGGGCAGTCTCCCGTTCGGGGTCGGCGTACGGGGCGAGCACCTGGATCAGCCGGTTCGTGACCCGGGTCCCGGCGGGGGTGGTGCGTTCGGGCGGGGCGTCGTAGTCCGGGACGGGGGAGCCGTAGATCAGGGCGTACTCATGAGGGTGGGTGATCGCCCATCGGTGGGTGGCCAGGACGATCGCCCGGAACGAGGGGTCTGGTCCGGCCGGGTCCGGGAGCCGGGCCAGGGCGTCGTCGACCGTGTCGGCGAGGGAGTCGTAGGCGGCGACGATGAGCCGGGTCAGCAGCTCGTCGCGGCTGTCGACGTAGCGGTAGACGGCCGAGGAGGCCATGCCGAGGTCGCGGGCGACGGCTCGCAGGGACAGTGCGGCGGCGCCGTAGCGGCCGAGGTGCTCGCGGCCGACCCGCAGGATCTCGGCCTCGATCGCGCTCCGGTTGCGGGCGCGGATCCCTTCGGCGGCCACCATGGGCGACAGCGTCCCACAGAAGTGAGCGGTGAACCCAGATGTGAGCACTGCTCTTGCATTGGGGTGAGCGGCGTGGTGCGATGGAGACCTGAACGCGAGCACCGCTCGCACTTCTTCGAGGGAGGCCCGATATGGGCACGCACGTCGTCGTCGGCGCCGGGGGCATCGGCCGGGCCGCTGCACGCCACCTGGTCGCCCGTGGCCATGAGGTCGTCATGGCGACCCGGTCAGGCACGGACCCGCAGATCGAGGGCGTGCGGCCGGTGACCGTCGACGCGGCCGACCCGAGCTCCCTGGAGGCGACCCTGCGTGGTGCCGACACCCTGGTCAACGCGGTGAACCCGGCCCGCTACGACCGGTGGGAGCGTGACTGGCCGCCGGTGGCCGCCGCCATGCTCACTGCTGCGGAACGGACCGGGGCCGGTCTGGTGACCGTCTCGAACCTCTACGGCTACGGACCGGTGGACGGCCCGATGAGCGAGGACACCCCCGCGCACCCGCACGGCACCAAGGGACGCGTCCGGGCCACGATGTGGGCCGATGCGCTCGGCGCCCACCAGGCGGGCCGGGTGCGGGCCACCGAGCTGCGGGCCAGCGACTACTTCGGCCCCGGGAGCAGTCCGCGGACCAGCGTGCTGAACGCGATGGTCATCGGCCGGGCTGCCGTCGGTCGCTCCGTGTGGCTGATCAGCGGTGGATCCGATGTGCCGCACTCATGGACCTACCTGGACGACATCGGTGCGCTGGCCGCGGCGCTGGCCACCGACGACCGGTCGTGGGGCCGTGCCTGGCACGTGCCCACCGCCGAACCGCGCACCGCCCGGGAGGTCGCGGCCGACGTCGCGCGGCTGGTCGGGCGGTCGGCTCCCGCAGTCCGGGAGCTGCCGGTCCCGGTCCGTGCCCTGGCCCGCGTCTCGGCCACCGTGCGGGAGCTGGACGAGACTCGCTACCAGTTCGACCGGCCGTTCGTGCTCGACTCGACGCTCACCGGGCGGACCTTCGCGTTGCAGCCGACCCCCTGGGAACGGGCGCTGGCCGAGACGGTGACGTGGCTCGGTCGGGGCGCGGCGCTGGTCGCGGCCTGAGCGGGTCTCAGCCGCGCTTCCGCAGCGCCGCCCCCGCGCCGCCCACCGCGGCCAGGCACCAGGCGGCCAGCACGGCCCAGGAGCGGCCGGGCACGGTGAAGTCGTGCGGGGCGAGCCCGGCGCGGATCACCTGGGCCATCGGTTCGAGCGGCAGCCAGGCGTGCAGGTTCTGGGCCCAGTCCGGCATCCGATCGGCGGGGAAGCTGATCGGGGTGAACAGCAGGACCACGAACACCAGCACCTGGGACATGAGCTGAGCGACAGTCGGTGCCAGCAGCGAGGCCATGGCGTATCCGACGGCGGCCGAGGTCATGGACACGATGAGGGCGGCCGGCACCAGCCACCAGGTCGGCGCGAGATCGGCGTCGAACCGGATCGCACCGGCGATGATGCCGAGCACCAGCCCGGGCAGTGCGATGAGCGTCCAGACGGTGAGGTCGGCCACCAGGAACAGGCTGCGTGGTACGGGCAGCGTGCGCAGCCAGTCCAGTGACCCTTCGGTGCGGGACTGGCTGACGGCCTGCGGGGTCATCACCAGTCCGACGGTGATGAGGGCGACGGTCGGGGCGCCGGTGGCGAGGTAGAGCCCGGCCAGGTGGTCGGGGTGCCCGACGAGCAGCCCGTACCCGGCGATGGTGGCGACCGACAGCAGGATCTGCACGAGGACCAGCAGGGGGAGCGCCTGCGCACTGCGCCGCAGCTGCCACTGGATGAGGAGACCGGTCTGGGCCCAGGAGTCCGCGATGCGTTCGGTGAGCGGGCGCTGGGCGGTGGCGACGGGGGCAAGGGTGGCGGTGCTCATGCTGCGTGCTCCTCGGTGGTGGCGACCAGGTCGACGTAGACGTCTTCGAGGGAGGTGGGGGCCAGGGCGTAGCGCTCGATGCGGCCGGCCGCCTGCTCGTCACCGGCCCACTGGACGGCGGCGGCGGTGTGAGCCGCGGGGACGGCCGTGGTGGCCCGCAGATGGCCTCGTTCGACGACGGTCCACCCGTCTGGCCAGTGCGGGGTGCGACCGGGGACGAGGTCGACCTCGAGCGACAGGTTCCCGGAGCGGGCGGCGGTGAGCTCGGCCGGGGTGCCGGCGGCGAGCACGGTGCCCTGGTCGAGCACGGCGAGGTGGTCGACGACCCGTTCGGCTTCGCGCACGTTGTGGGTGACGAGGAGCACGGCGGCGCCGTCGTCGGCCAGTGCCCGGATCTGCGCCCACAGCAGCCGGCGACGCACCGGGTCGACGTCGTTGGTCGGCTCGTCGAGCACGACGAGCCGGCCGGGTGCGACGGCGGTCATGGCGAAGGCGGTGAGCCGGGCGATGCCTCCGGACACCTTCTCGGCGGGGGTGTTGGCCCATGGCCCCAGGTCGAGTGCGGCGATCAGGCGCTCGGTGCGGGCCCGGACGTCGGCCGCGCGTCCTCCGCGGATGCGGCCGACGAGCTCGACGGCCCGTCGGGGGGTGAGGCCGGTGATCGGCACGTTGGCCTGCGCCTGGACGCTGGCGAGGCGGCGCGCCGCATCGGGGTCGGCGATCGCGTCGATACCGGCCAGGGTGATGGTGCCGGCGTCGGGGCGCAGCAGGCCGACCACCTGGTTGACCAGGGTGGACTTGCCGGCTCCGTTGTGGCCGAGCAGCCCGACGACGTGACCTGCATCGACGCGCAGATCGATCCCGGCATTGGCCTGGACCGCGGATGTCCCGCGTCCGAACTGCTTGTGCAGGCCACGGACCTGCAGCACCTCGTCCATCGTGCTCCCTCATCGTGCCGACCGGAACATACCGGACTGATCAAGATTGGACGGTACCCACATACCAATCGGTACGCAAGACTCCGTACCGATCGGCATGTAGGCTTGGCGGATGGTACGCAAGAGCGACGACGACGATCTCGGTGCGGCCGCACGGGCGCTGGCCGATGCGGTGACCACGCTCAGCAAGGCGCTCGGCCAGGGCCTCACCGAAGCGAGTCAGGAGGTGGGCACACAGCTCGCCTCGTCGCTGCGCGAGGTCTCCCGGGAGCTCGCCGACGCCTCCGTGGAGGTCGGCCGCCGGGCGGGGGAGCAGCGTCGCCGCGCCAAAGCGGACCGCACCCGCGCCGCCCTGCTCGACGCCGCCCGCACGGTCTTCGCCCGGCAGGGCTACGAGGGCGCCAGCGTCGGGGACGTGGCATCCGAGGCCGGCTTCACCAAGGGCGCGGTCTACGCCAACTTCGGCGGCAAGGAAGAGCTGCTGATGGAGATCGTCCGCGAGCTCGGCCAGGACGAGGTCGCCTGGTACGCCGAACGCGACGGACAGGATCTCGCCTCGGCA
>JAKLPK010000082.1 GCA_022013895.1 Cellulomonas sp.
CAAGTCCGACGAGCAGCACCACCCCGGCCGAGGTGAGCATCGAACGGAGCACCAGCGGCCGCCGGGCCACGGCCTGGACGTCCTTGAGCAGGGTGCCGCCCTCACCCACCCGGTCGGACCGGATCATGTCCAGCACGGACCGCACATCACCGCCCTCGGACGCGATGAGCACCCGAGCCGTCGCGAAGCTCGCCAGCAGCGCCGCGACCAGGGCCACCCCCACGGTCACGAGCGTGATCCGGGTCGTGATCGACACCCGGCGCCCGGGCACCGGGGCGGCACCAGCCCCGCGCCGCCGGGTCACGTCAGGTCGCCCCGCTCGTCGGCCGCGTACCCGACGCCGCGGACCGTGCGGATCGGGCAGGTGGGCCCGAGCTTGGAGCGCAGCTGGGAGACGTGCACGTCGACCGTGCGGCTGCCTGCCGCGGCGCTGTAGCCCCAGACGGCACCGAGTAGCTCGTCGCGCCGCCACACCCGACCCGGCTGGCGCAGCAGGTGAGCGAGCAGGTCGAACTCGGTCGCCGTCAAGGCGACCTCCGTACCCGAGGTCCAGACACGCCGGCGCCCGACGTCGATCGCGACCGGTCCCACCGTGCGCGTCGACGGCTCGACCTGTGGCTGCGACCGACGCAGCACCGCGTGCACGCGGGCGACGAGCTCGCGAGGACTGAACGGCTTGGTGACGTAGTCGTCCGCACCGAGCTCGAGCCCCACGATCCGGTCCACCTCGTCGTCCCGGGCGGTGACGAACAGCACGGGGGTTCGGTCGCCTGCGGCCCGCATCTGGCGACACACCTCGATGCCGTCCGTCCCCGGCAGCCCGATGTCGAGGATGACGGCAACCGGATGGTGCACCCCGATGGCGTGCCGGGCGGTGCTCCCGTCGCTGTACGTCTCGACACCGAAGCCGTCGCGGGTCAGGTAGAGCCGTAGCAGGCTGGCGACGGCGGGGTCGTCCTCGGCGACCACGACCAGGCCGCGGCCTTCGGTCACGGTGAGTCCGCGGACATCTCGTCGTTCACTTCGGCCTCCAACGTCTTGTCGTCGTCAAGTGCCCCGGTCAGCGCGTCGAGGTCATCCTGCTGCACGACGAGCGCCGGGGACGAGTCCCCGGCCGACGTGGCCGATGCGGAGGGGACCGCGATGGGCGCGGTGCTCGCGGCCAGTGCCCCGCCCGTGGACGGGGACTGCGATGCTGATCGCCCGCCGCAGCCCGCTGCCGTCAGGCTCACTGCGAGGACGAGCACCACGCCCACTCCGACACGACGCTCGGCTTGCGGCCCGCCCATCATGAACCGCTGCCCAGCTGCGCCGCGAGGGGGACGCAGACCGTGTTCTGCGCCTGCGTGAGGCGTGCGGAGACCTGCTGGAGCTCGGCGACCCTGCTCAGACGCAGCTGGGAACGCAGGTCGAGACGGGCGGCGACGTTCTCCTGACCAGCAGCACGGGCGGACGTCGCGCGTTCGGTGAGGGCCGCTGCCGAGCCCGGAACGTCGCTCCCGGCCTGGATCCGGGTCACCAGGGCGTCGATGCGCTGCTGGGCCTCGGGCACCTTCGCGCACATCTCCTGGACCTGGGCTGTGTCGAGCGTGACGGTCACCGTGCCGTCCTGCACGACGACGGTCGGGCCGCCGGTGGTCGCGGTCGCCGAGGCGGTGGGGTCAGACGGGGCGGCCGACTCAGCCCAGCTCGCTCCGGCAGTGGCGATCAGCAGGGTGCCACCGGCGAACGTCGCCAGGGCTGCGGCGGCGGCGCGCCGGGTTCGGGAACTGGTCATGGCAGGATCCGATCGTGACGTGGGCACCGGGACCTCCGGCGCACCACCACCGTGCACGCCCCGCGTCGGCTCCCGGTTCGGTCTGTGTTCGGGTCATGTAAGGACCAGCCGTCGCCGGACGCACGGCCGGGGCGTGTGCCACCCGGCCTGCCGCGGCACCCCGGCAGGCCGTTCCCGCGACGAGGGCGGCCCTACCCGGGCGCGCCGTCGGGGGTTCCGCAGGTACACCTCGTCCGGATGGCCGCCGGCTACCTGCGGCACCTGTCCGGCAGTGCGGTCGAGGTCCGCTCGGCCGGCTCCATCCACGGCGGCCGGATCAACTCGGTCGACGCGCGCGACGTGCGCACCCGTGGTCACCCACCCTCACCGGCATCCTGGTCACAGGGCCGATGCGCGGACCTGAACCTTCCCCGTACCGTGGGCGGGTGACCGGCCACGACCACCACCAGCACCACCCGTCGCCCGACGAACGACCGAGGACGGCGACCGTCATCACCGTCTCCGACCGTTCGGCGCGCGGGGAACGGATCGACGCCTCCGGACCAGCAGCCGTGCGACGCCTTCGCGCAGCCGGCTACCTGGTCGACGATCCGGTCGTCGTGCCGGACGGCACGGAACCCGTGGCCGCGGCGATCGGCGCGGCCGTGCAGGGCGGCGCCCGGGTGGTGCTCACCTCAGGCGGCACCGGTGTCGGGCCCCGTGACCTCACGCCCGAAGGGACGCGGCCGGTGCTGGGCCGTGAGCTGCCCGGCCTGGCCGAGGCGCTGCGTCGCCACGGTGCCGACCACAACCCCGCCGCGGTGCTCGGTCGCGGCCTCGCCGGCACCACCGTCGAGGGCACCGTCGTGGTCAACCTTCCCGGCAGCCCCGCCGCCGTCGAGCAGTCGCTCGACGTGCTGCTCCCGGTGCTCGGCCATCTGCTCGACCAGCTCGACGGGAGCGACCATTGACCGGTCCGGTGGTGCACAGCCAGATCTCGGACGTGGAGCTCCAGGTGGGCGACCACCTCGACGCGGTCGCGAGCCCGGCCGCGGGCGCGGTCGCCACGTTCGTCGGCCGGGTGCGAGACCACGACCCGTCGGTCACCGGCACGGTGACCGGGCTCGAGTACTCCGCGCACCCCGACGCGGCAGAGGTGCTCGACCGGCTCGCCCGTGCGGCGGCAGCCCGATCCGGCGTGATCGCCGTCGCAGTGAGCCATCGGATCGGCACCCTGCAGGTCGGCGAGACGGCGATCGTCGCGGCCGTGTCCACGGCGCACCGCCGGCTCGCCTTCGAGGTGTGCGCCGACCTGGTCGAGCAGGTGAAAGCCGAGCTGCCCGTGTGGAAACGGGAGCTGCTGGCGGACGGCTCCGCACTGTGGATCGGACTGTGACTCGGGCCGCAGCGCCCGGGCCGTTCGGTCCTGCCCAGTTCGATCCCGCTCAGTCAGCCGGCCGGGAGGACGCCTCCTCGGCCACGAGGCGGCGGGAGACCTGCTGCGCCGCAGCCCACGTGTCGACGTCCTCGGCGAGCCCACCCGGATCGGCCACCGCGACCTGACGCCACCCGCCGACCAGAGCGCGCACCGACATGCCGCGCACGTCGTCCGCGGCGGACGCCAGCGCGGAGCGCAGCGCCGCACGCCGGCAGGCTCCGACCAGCAGCTGTGCCCTGCCCTCGACGTCGACGATGTGAGCGGCGTCCGCGGCGGGGTTCTCGACGAGCGCCGCCAGCAGCAGCGGCACCGCGTGCGCAGCACGGGGCACATCGCAGGCGAGCAGCACCACGGGCACCTCGCCCGCAGCGCCCAGCGCCGCGAATCCCGCCTCGATACCCGCCACCGGTCCGCCGAACGGCGGATTCTCCTGGACCACGGTGATGCCGTCGCGGAGCAGATCCGCCGGGCCGACGACCACGACGCTGCGGGCCGCGTCGGCCCCGTCGAGCACCCGGTCCAGCAGGGCGCGCCCAGCCACGACGACGTCGGCCTTGCTCACCCCGCCCAACCGGCGGGCACGGCCGCCCGCCAGCACCAGCAGATCGTGCTCGATCATCGCGCCTCCACCTGGACCCGGCCAGGCTACCGGCGGGAGGGTGCCGGTCCCGGGGAGCCTCGTGGCACCGGCCTAGGCTGAGCAGATGACCGCCCCCCAGGCCCGCGCACCCCGCAACGGCCGCCCGTGACCGGCCGCTACCCGCTGGTCGACCCGGGCCCCGAGCTCAGCGCCACGCAGACGGCCCGCTACGCCCGCCATCTGCTGCTCGCCGGGTTCGGTGCACCGGCCCAGCGTCGGCTCGCCGCATCCCGGGTCCTGGTGGTCGGCGCCGGTGGACTGGGTTCACCCGTGCTCACCTACCTGGCCGCCGCCGGGGTCGGCACGATCGGAGTCGTCGACGACGATCTGGTCGACGCCTCGAACCTGCAACGCCAGACGGTGCACACCGTCGACGACATCGGCCGCCCGAAGACGGACTCGGCCCGCGAGTCCATCGCGCGGATCAACCCCCTGGTGAGCGTCGAGACGTACCCGTTCCGGCTGGTCGCGGACAATGCGGTGGACCTCATCGGCCGTTTCGACCTCGTCGTCGACGGCGCCGACAACTTCCCCACCCGGTACCTGGTGTCGGACGCGTGCCGGCTCACGGGCCGCCCCCACGTGTGGGGCTCGGTGCTGGGGTTCGACGGACAGGTGAGTGCGTTCTGGTCCGATCCACCACCCGAGCTGGGCCCGGGCGTCACTCTGCGCGACGTGTTCCCGACCCCGCCGCCGGCCGGTGCCGTCCCCTCCTGCGCCGTCGCCGGGGTGCTGGGCGTGGTCTGCGGGTCCGTCGGCTCGGCCATGGCGACCGAGGCCGTCAAGCTGATCACCGGTGTGGGCACCCCCGCCCTCGGCAGGGTGCTCGTGCTGGATGCCCTGGCCGGCCAGTGGCGTGAGGTGCCAGTGGCGCCAGACCCGACCGCCGGCCCGGTCGACACGTTCGGTGACCTCGACGGCTGCACGGTCCCGCCCACCGGGCCGCAGCTCGGCGCGCGGGCCGCGGTCACGGCTCCCGAGCTGTCCGAGCTGCTCGCCGGCGGCACCGGCATCGACCTCGTGGACGTCCGGGAGACCGGTGAGCACGCCCTGGTCGCGATCCCCGGGTCCCGGCTGATCCCGTTGGCCGCGCTGCTCGACGGCAGCGCCGTGGGCGCGCTGCGCGACGACGTCCCGGTGATCCTGTACTGCCGGTCGGGACAGCGCTCGGCGCAGGCGCTGTCGGCGGTGCACGCCCGTGGGCGGACCGATGTCCGCCACCTCGACGGCGGGGTGCTGGCCTGGATCGACCAGATCGACCAGACGTTGCCGCGCTACTGACTCACTCGAGCTGCCACGTTCCGCTACGCCCGCCCGACTTGTGCGTGACCCGGACGTCGGTGATCACGGCAGCGCGGTCGACGGCCTTGACCATGTCGATCATGGTGAGAGCGGCGACGGCGACGCAGGTCAACGCCTCCATCTCGACTCCGGTCCGGTCCGCGGTGCGGACCGTCGCGGTGATCGACACCCCGTCGTCGACGACCTCGACGTCGACGACGACCCCGTGGATCGCCACCGGGTGGCACAGCGGGACCAGGTCCGGGGTGCGCTTGGCCGCCTGGATCCCCGCGATCCGGGCCACGGCGACGGCATCACCCTTGGGAACGCCGTCACCGCGCAGCAGCGCGACCACCTGCGCCGTGGTACGCACCATGCCCCTCGCGGTCGCGGTGCGCACAGTGACGTCCTTCGCCGACACGTCGACCATCCGGGCCGCGCCGGACTCGTCGACGTGGGTGAACCTCTGCTCGCTCATCGGCCGTTCTCCGTCAGGTCGATCACCGTCACCACGTCCCCGGCCGCGTAGCGCTCGACATCCTCGGGGACCGAGATCAACGCATCCGACTGCGACAGGGAGCCGAGCAGATGCGACCCGGGTCCCCCGATCACGGTCACGGTGCGCAGCGCCCCCTCGGCACCGAGCCTGCCGCGCGTGAACTGCCGACGGCCCGCCGGTGACCGCAACGGCGAGGTCACCTTGGCCTCGACCCACGGCCGCTGCACCTGCGTGGCTCCGAGCATGGTGCGGATCATCGGACGGACGAACACCTCGAAGGAGACGAAGACCGAGACCGGGTTGCCCGGCAGCGTGACCACCGGCACCGCGCCCAGGGAGCCCAGGCCCTGCGGCTTCCCGGGCTGCATGGCCACCTGGCAGAACTCGACCCCGCCCCGGGCCAGGAGCGCCTCCTTGACCACGTCGTACGCACCGGCCGAGACGCCACCGGAGGTGAGGACCAGGTCGGCTTCCTCGGCGCACTCGTCGAGCAGCCGCATCACGGCCGCGGCCTCGTCGGGGACCCGGGCGGTGCGGACGACATCGGCACCCGCCGCGGTCACGGCCGCGGCGAGCTGCGGTCCGTTGGAGTCGAAGATCTGGCCGCGGCCCAGCGACGCCCCGGGGGGAACCAGCTCCGAGCCGGTGCTGAGCACTGCCACCCGCGGCCGACGGCGCACCGCCACCTCCCCCAGGCCTGCGGCGGCCGCCAGCCCCACCTGCGCCGGGCCGATCCGGCTGCCGGCGACGAGCACCCGCTGCCCGCTGCGCACATCCTCGCCCCGGCGGCGGACGTTGGCCCCGGGCTCGGGGATGCGGCCAAGGTCGACGACCTGGACGCCGCCGTCCGTCCACTCCACCGGGATCACGGCGTCGGCACCGGCCGGCATGGGTGCGCCGGTCATGATCCGGGCCACCTGCCCCAGCGGTACCTCGACCTCGCGGCCGTCACCGGCGGCGATGTCGGTGCACACCGTACGGACAAGACCGTCCGGGCCAGGACCCGCCCGCAGGTCGACCACCCTGACGGCATAGCCGTCCATCGCGGAGTTGTCCCACGGCGGCAGATCGATGGCCGCGACGACATCCCGGCCCAGCACCCGGCCGAGGCAGTCGACCACCCGGACGGTCTCGAGCGGCCCCGGGCCGACCAACGACAACGCTGCTTCGAGGTGTTCCTCGACGCTTCTCACCAGGGCCTCCAGGGGTTCGGCGTCCGCCGACGACCACGCTACCGGCGGCGTGGTCGGGATCTCGCCATGCGGGTCCCAACGGTGGGCCCACGACGCGGCGAATGGTGTCACCTACCCTGGTCCCATGCAGATCCCGGTCGCCACGGCACGCCTGCGGCCGACCCGACTCACCGATCGATGGGGCCGTGTCGCCACCGATCTGCGGGTCTCGCTGACCGACCGGTGCAACCTGCGGTGCTCCTACTGCATGCCCGCCGAGGGCCTGGAGTGGATGCCCACACCCGACGTCCTCACCGACGACGAGGTGACCCGCCTGGTGCGGCTCGGGGTGGAACGTCTCGGCGTGCATGAGGTGCGATTCACCGGGGGCGAACCGTTGCTGCGTCGCGGGCTGGAGACCATCGTCGCAGCGACTGCGAGGCTGCGCACCGAGACCGGGGCGGCACCGGACATC
>JAKLPK010000083.1 GCA_022013895.1 Cellulomonas sp.
CAAGGTCCGCGTCTACGAGCTCGCGAAAGAGCTCGGGGTCGATAGCAAAGCCCTGATGGCGAAGCTGAACGAACTCGGTGAGTTCGTCCGCACACCGTCGTCCACGATCGAGCCCCCGGTGGTCCGCAAGCTGCGGTCCGCGTACCCGGCCGGCGCTCCTGCCGCACCGGCGGCTCCCGTCGCGAAGGCCCCCACCCGTCCCGCCGCGGCACCGGCCGCACCGGCACCGGCCGCGCCCGCAGCGGCAGCGCCCGTTCCCGCCCCGGCTCCGGTGGCGAAGGCTGCTCCCGCGCCCACCGCTCCGGCTCCGGCGGCTCCGGTCGCCACCCCGGCGCCTGCGCCGGCGGCACGCACCGCATCGGCGCCCGCACCCGGCGCCCGTCCCGCACCGCGGCCCGCCGCCGCGCGTCCGGGCAACAACCCGTTCGCGCCGTCGCAGGGCATGCCGCGCGGTGAGCGCCCCGGTTCGTCCGGTCCGCGTCCGCCGCGTCCGGGCAACAACCCGTTCGCGCCGTCGCAGGGCATGCCGCGCCCCGGCGACCGTCGTCCCGCACCCGCTGCGGAGACTCCGGCCGGCGCACCTGCGGCAGAGCGTCCCGGCGGTCCGCGTCCCGGCGGTCCGCGTCCCGGCGGCCCGCGCCCCAACCCCGGCATGATGCCGGGACGTACGTCGAGCGGTGTCGGTCGCCCCGGTGAGCGTCCGGCGCCCGGTGGCCGTGGTGGCCCCGGCGGTGCCGGTGGCGGTCGTGGCGGACCCAACCGCGGCGGTCCCGGGGGTGCCCCGGGTGCCGGTGGTGCTCCGGGTGCCGGTGGCGGTTTCGCCGGTCGGCCCGGTGGCGGCGGTGGCGGTCGCCCCGGCGGTGCCGGTCGCGGCAGCACGCAGGGTGCCTTCGGGCGCGCCGGTGGTCGCCCGGTCCGTGGACGCAAGTCCAAGCGGGCCAAGCGCCAGGAGTTCGAGCAGATGCAGGCGCCGTCGCTGGGCGGTGTGCAGGTCCCGCGCGGCAACGGCCAGACCGTGGTCCGGCTGCGTCACGGCTCATCGCTCAACGACTTCGCGGACAAGATCGACGCGAACCCCGCCTCGCTGGTCACCGTGCTGTTCCACCTCGGTGAGATGGCGACGGCCAACCAGTCGCTCGATGAGGACACCTTCGCGTCCCTGGGGGCCGAGCTCGGCTACCGGGTCGAGATGGTCTCCGCCGAGGAGGAGGACCGCGAGCTGCTCGGGGCCTTCGACATCGACCTCGACGCCGAGCTGGAGGCAGAGTCCGACGAGGACCTGCACGCCCGCCCGCCGGTGGTCACGGTCATGGGTCACGTCGACCACGGCAAGACCAAGCTGCTGGACGCCATCCGCTCGACGGACGTCGTCGCGGGTGAGGCCGGTGGCATCACCCAGCACATCGGTGCCTACCAGGTCCGCACCGTGCACGAGGGTGTCGACCGGGCCGTCACCTTCATCGACACCCCCGGCCACGAGGCGTTCACCGCCATGCGTGCCCGCGGCGCCCAGGTGACCGACATCGCGATCCTCGTGGTCGCGGCCGACGACGGCGTGATGCCCCAGACCATCGAGGCACTCAACCACGCCCAGGCGGCCGGTGTCCCGATCGTGGTCGCGGTCAACAAGGTGGACAAGGAGGGGGCCAACCCCGACAAGATCCGCCAGCAGCTCACCGAGTACAACCTGGTGGCCGAGGAGTACGGCGGCGACACGATGTTCGTCAACGTCTCCGCCAAGCAGCGGATCGGTATCGACGAGCTGCTCGAGGCTGTCCTGCTCACCGCGGACGCGGCGCTGGACCTGCGGGCCAACCCGAACAAGGACGCGCGCGGCGTGGCCATCGAGGCCAACCTCGACAAGGGGCGCGGCGCGGTGGCGACCGTCCTGGTCCAGTCCGGCACGCTGCGGATCGGTGACGCCGTCGTGGCGGGAACCGCCCACGGTCGCGTCCGGGCCATGTTCGACGAGCACGGTGTGGTCGTGCCCGAGGCGGGGCCGGCACGTCCGGTCCAGGTGCTGGGTCTGACCTCGGTGCCGAGCGCCGGCGACACGTTCATCGTGGCGCCCGACGACCGCACCGCGCGCCAGATCGCCGAGAAGCGTGAGGCCGCCGAACGTGCCGCCCTCCTGGCCAAGCGCCGCAAGCGCATCAGCCTCGAGGACTTCACGCAGGCGCTCGCCCAGGGCAAGGTCGAGACGCTCAACCTGGTCATCAAGGGCGACGTCTCCGGTGCTGTCGAGGCACTGGAGGATGCGCTGCTCAAGATCGACGTCGGCGACGAGGTCGAGCTGCGGGTCATCCACCGTGGGGTGGGTGCCATCACGCAGAACGACGTCAACCTGGCGACGGTCGACAACGCGATCATCCTGGGCTTCAACGTGAAGTTCGCCGAGCGCGTCGAGGAGCTGGCCGATCGCGAGGGCGTCGACGTGCGCTTCTACTCGGTCATCTACCAGGCGATCGACGATGTCGAGGCCGCCCTCAAGGGCATGCTCAAGCCGGAGTTCGAGGAGGCCCAGCTCGGCACCGCCGAGGTGCGCGAGGTGTTCCGCTCCTCCAAGTTCGGCAACATCGCCGGGTCGCTGGTGCGCTCGGGCACGATCGTGCGCAACTCCAAGGCGCGCGTCCTGCGCAACGGCAAGGTCGTCGGGGACAACCTCACGATCGAGTCGCTCAAGCGGTTCAAGGACGACGCCACCGAGGTCCGCGAGGGCTACGAGTGCGGTATCGGGCTCGGGTCGTTCAACGATCTGCAGCCTGAGGACGTCATCGAGACGTTCGAGATGCGCGAGAAGCCGAGGAAGTAGTCGGCTCGTCCCCGGGCCCTCATGAGGGCCCGGGGACGGCGTACCCGTTCGGGCCGTACCCCGGGTCCCCGCTCGCATCGGGTGTGGGACGGTTCCTGACCGGGCTCCCGGGCGCGTACGCCGCCCCCCGTCTGCGTGGTGCGGCCGTCCCGTCGGTGGGCGGCCTGAGGAAGGATGGCTGTCATGGTGGACAACCCACGGGCCCGGCGGTTGGCCGAGCGGGTGCAGCAGATCGTGGCGCAGATGCTCGACACGCGGATCAAGGACCCCCGGTTGGGGTTCGTCACGATCACCGATGTGCGGGTGACCGGCGACCTGCAGCATGCGGACATCTACTACACGGTGCTCGGCGACCAGGCCGAACGGGACGGTTCGGCCGTCGCGCTCGCCTCGGCGACCGGCATCCTGCGCTCCGAGGTCGGCAAGCAGACCGGTGTGCGGCTCACGCCGACGCTCGCCTTCCACCTGGACGCGGTGCCGGAGACGGCTGCCCACCTCCAGGCCGCCCTCGATGAGGCGGCCCGGCGGGACGCCGAGGTGGCCGCGCTGGCCCGCGGTGCGCAGCCGGCGGGTGAGGCCGACCCCTACCGGCGGCCCGCCGAGGACGACGAGGAGTAGTCCTCGTGCCCGACCGCCTCATGTCCGGGTCGCACCGGTCGTGACCGAGCCTCTGGTCGCACTCGCCGACGGCACGGTCAAGCAGGTCTCGCCGCTGACCGGGACCACGGTGTGGACCGTGCCGGGCCGTGGCGGTCGTCCGCTCGAGCACCACGACCACGTGCGGTCCGGCGCACCCGAGGGCGGGCGGGACGAGCTGTGTGCCTTCTGCTGGGGCCGGATGGCGCAGACCACCCCGGAGAAGAGCCGGCTCGTGGTCGGGGCCGACGGTTCGGCTCGTACGTTCGACGAGGTGCCCGCATCGCGGTTGCACGAGGACTGCCCGGAGGTGCGTTCCTTCGGCAACCTGTTCGAGATCGTGTCTGCGCGGTACTGGCGGACCAACCACGGTGCGCGCCCCACCCCCCACCTGCAGGAACGGGCTCGGGCCTATGTCGAGGAGCCGGCCGGGCGCGCCCAGGTCGAGGCGCTGCTGGCCGCGCGCGCGGCGGCCGCGGGTGAACCCGTGCCGCCGGTGCGCTCACCGGTGTGGTGGCAGGACGTCGTGGACCTGTTCGCCGGGTCCCATGACGTCGTGGTCGCGCGACGGCACCTCATCGACGGTGCCCGGTACGGCGACGAGCTGGCTGGCGCGGGGACGCTCGGCATCGACGAGCACCGCCGGTTCATCGCCTTCACCGTCGAGTCGATGCGACGGGTGTACCTGGCGCAGCCTGCAGCCCGGTACGTCGCCGTCTTCCAGAACTGGTTGAGCGCTGCCGGCGCCTCGTTCGACCACCTGCACAAGCAGCTGGTCGCGATCGACGAGGACGGACCGCAGCTGGCCCGTGAGCTGAGGCTCGCCGCGACCGATCCGGCGCTCTACCAGCACGCCGCCCTGGACGTCGCGGTGCGCTACGGCCTCGTCGTGGCGCGCAACGAGCACGCCGTCGCCGTCGCCGGGGTGGGGCACCGCTACCCATCGCTCGAGGTCTACTCCACGGCCACGGCCCAGCTTCCGTGGGAGCACACGCCCGAGCAGATCGCTGCGTTCGCGGATCTGCTGCACGCACTGCACGCGGCCACGGGAGCCGGTGTCCCCAGCAACGAGGAGTGGCACCACCGTCCGCCGGACGCGCGCGAGCCGATGCCGTGGCGCGCCGTCCTCAAGTGGCGGGTCTCGACGCTCGCGGGGTTCGAGGGTGCCACCCGGATCAACGTCAACACCCTCGACCCGTGGCAGGTCCGTGACCGGGTGGTGCAGCGGCTCGTCGATCTGCGGGCTGCGGGTCTGGTGGCGCCGATGGCCGTGGGTGACCGGTGCGAGGACCTCGTGCTGAGGTACGGCCAGGAGGTGGCTCGATGACAGCTGACCGACGGAGCCCGGGGCAGGCCCCGCCGCGGCGACCGACTGCGGCCGACGGCGTCGTCGTCGTCGACAAACCGGCCGGGTGGACCAGCCACGACGTGGTCGGGCGGATGCGGCGGCTGGCCGGCACCCGCAAGGTCGGCCATGCGGGCACGCTCGACCCGATGGCGACCGGGGTGCTCGTGATCGGGGTGGGGCGGGCGACCCGCCTGCTCACGTACATCACGGGCGCCGACAAGGAGTACCTGGCGACCATCCGGCTCGGCGCGAGCACGACCACCGACGATGCGCAGGGCGAGCCCCTCGTGACGTCCGGCGCCACCGGGCTGGACAGCGGGCTGGTGCGCACGGCCATGGCGCGGCTCACGGGTGACCAGCTGCAGGTGCCGAGCTCGGTGTCGGCGATCAAGGTCGACGGCCGGCGCGCCTACGCCCGGGTACGAGCCGGTGAGGACGTCCACCTCGAGGCTCGACCGGTGCACGTCGCAGCGTTCGACCTGCTCGACATCCGCGAGGTCGAGACCTGGACCGATCTGGACGTCCGGGTGGTCTGCTCATCGGGTACGTACGTCCGGGCGCTGGCCCGGGACCTGGGTGAGGCGCTCGGCACGGGTGGCCACCTGACAGCGCTGCGGCGCACCCGGGTCGCCGGTTTCACCCTGGAGGGCGCGCGCACGCTGGACGAGCTCGGGGCGGCAGCCGATGCTGCCCCGGACGCGCGGTTGCCGGTGCAGACCCCGGCGGAGGCGGCCTCGGCGGTCATGCCGGTGCGTCGGCTCACCGAGGACGAGGCGCGCGAGCTGTCCTTCGGACGCGGGGTCGCCGCCGGTGCACAGCCCCCGGCAGGTCCGGTGGCCGGCGTGGGACCGGACGGGACGCTCGTCGCGGTGCTCACGGTGCGCGGTGACCTGGTGCGACCGGTGCTGGTGCTGGCGCCCGCGTCGTGACGCCTGGTGGACAGGTGACCGCCCGCGAGATGGCAGGCTTGGGCGTCGACTCTCTCGGAAGGAACGGTGTGCAGGTCTGGCGCGGCGTCGAGCAGGTACCCGCGGACTTCGGTCCGTCGGCGGTCACCATCGGCAACTTCGACGGGGTGCACCGTGGGCATGCCAGTGTGCTGCGCGCCCTGGCCGGCGATGCGCGTGCGGCCGGGCTCGCCTCGGTGGCGCTGACGTTCACCCCGCACCCGTTGCAGGTGCACCGGCCGCAGAGCGCACCGCCGCTGCTGACCGGTGACGCCGATCGGCTCGAGCTGCTGGCGGCCACGGGGCTCGACGCGGTGCTGCTGTGCACCTACACGTTGGAGTTCGCGTCCCAGACGCCGGAGGAGTTCGTCCGGTCGTACCTGGTCGATGCGTTGCACGCCCAGGTGGTCGTGGTCGGTCGGGACGTCCGGTTCGGCCGGGGCAACGGTGGCGACCTGTCGACGATGCAGGAGCTGGGCGCCCGACTCGGGTTCGCGGTCGAGGTCGTCCAGGACGTCACCGCCCACAGCGGGGGCCCGGCGGGGACCGCGGGCGATGACGCGCTGTCCCGACGCTGGTCGTCGACCTGGGCCCGTGAGCTGTTGGCGGCAGGTGACGTCGCGCAGGCCGCCCGGGTGCTCGGCCGCCCGCACCGCATCCGCGGCCGGGTGGTGCACGGGGATGCCCGCGGCCGTGAGCTGGGGTACCCGACCGCCAACCTCGACCCGGCCGCGACGGGCATGGTCCCAGCCGACGGTGTGTACGCCGGGTGGCTCCGTCGCGCCCGGTCCACCGACGGCACCCCGGTGCCCTCGGACGAGCCGGCGCTGCCGGCGGCGGTGTCGATCGGGACGAACCCCACGTTCGATGGCGTCCAGCGCCGGGTCGAGGCGTACGTGCTGGACCGCACCGACCTCGACCTCTACGACCAGGAGGTCGTGCTGGAGCTGGTGGAGAGGCTGCGGCCGACGTTGCGGTTCGCCTCGGTCGATGAGCTGCTGGTCACGATGGCGGACGACGTCGCACGGGTCCGCGAGGTCTTGGCGAAGGACTGACGGCGGGGACGTCCGGCAACGGCCCGCCGCTCACAGCCCGGCGAGCGCCGTGCCCAGATCGTCGAGCAGGTCGTCGACGTCCTCGATGCCGACCGACAGCCGCACCAGGTCGTCGGGCACCTCGAGCGCGGACCCGGCCACCGAGGCGTGGGTCATCGCCGCCGGGAGCTCGATGAGCGACTCCACCCCCCCGAGCGACTCGGCGAGCGTGAAGAGCCTGGTCGCCGCGCACAGCGCCCGGGCCCGTTCGGACGAGCCGACCCGGACGGACACGATGCCGCCGGACCCGCGCATCTGCCGTGCCGCCACCTCGTGGCCGGGGTCGTCGGGCAGGCCCGGGTAGTGCACGGCCGTGACGCCCGGGTGCCCGGCCAGGAACCGGGCGATCGCCAGCGCGTTGGTCTGGTGGCGCTCCATCCGGACGGCCAGTGTGCGCAGGCCGCGCAGCGTGAGCCACGCGTCGAACGGTCCGGCGACGGCGCCCGCCGCGTTGTGCAGGAACCCGACGGCATCGGCCAGCGACCCGGTCCCGGTGGGTCCCGTGCGTCCACCGGGCAGGGTGGTGCTCGGCGCGGTGACCAGTGCGCCCCCGACGACGTCGGAGTGCCCGCCGATGTACTTGGTGGTCGAGTGCACGACGACGTCCGCGCCGAGCGTCAGCGGCGTCTGCAGGTACGGGGTGGCGAACGTGTTGTCCACGACCAGCAGAGCCCCGGCCTGGTGGGCGATCGTGGCCAGCGCAGCGATGTCGGACACCCGCAGCAGCGGGTTGGTCGGGGTCTCGACCCAGACCAGGCGCGTGCGGCCCGGACGGATCGCGGCCGTCACGGCCGCGGCGTCGGTGAGCCTGGCCGGGGTGTGGTCCACCTGCCAGCCGCTGAGCACCCGGGCGATGAGCCGGTAGGTGCCGCCGTAGGCGTCGTCGGGGACCACGACGTGGTCGCCGGGGCGTAGCACGGCCCGCAGCAGGGTGTCCTCGGCCGCCAGCCCGGAGGCGAACGCGAACCCGCGATCGCCGTGCTCGAGGTCGGCCAGGGCCGTCTCGAGCGCCGTGCGGGTGGGGTTGCCGGACCGGGAGTACTCGTACCCTCCGCGCAGGCCGCCGACCCCGTCCTGGGCGTACGTCGAGACCTGGTAGATCGGCGGGACCACCGCCCCGGTCAGCGGGTCGGGGGACTGCCCGGCATGGATCGCACGGGTGGCGAAACCGTCGGCGTGGTCGGTGCTCATCGGGTGGCGAACTCCAGGAGATCGGCTCGGGTCAGGACGCCCACCGGGTGGCCGTCCTCGACCACGAGCAGGGCATCGGCGTCGCGCAACGCCTTGGTCGCAGTCTGCGCCGACTCGTGGGAACCCACCTGCGGGAGAGGGGCGCCCATGTGCCGGGAGACCGGGTCGGACAGCTCGGCGCCGCCGGAGTACAGGGCGTCGAGCAGCTCGCGTTCGGTGACAGAACCGGCCACCTCACCTACCGTCACGGGCGGTTCGGCGCTGACGACGGGGACCTGCGAGACGTCGAACTCGCGCAGGATGGCGATGGCGTCACGGACGGTCTCGCCCGGATGGGTGTGCACCAGATCAGGCAGCCCACCGCTCTTGCCGTGCAGCACATCGCTCACGGTCGCCTCGCCGTCCTGGGCCGGGAGGAACCCGTACGAGCGCATCCAGGGGTCGGAGAAGATCTTCGACAGGTAGCCCCGTCCGGAGTCGGGCAGCAGCACCACGATGACGGCCTCGCGGGCCGCCGCCGGGTCCTGCTCCTCCAGGCGTCGGGCCACCCGCAGTGCGGCGACCACAGCCATCCCCGACGAGCCACCGACCAGCAGCGCCTCCTCGGTGGCCAACCGGCGGGTCATGGTGAACGACTCGGCGTCGCTGATCGCCTCGATCCCGTCCGGCACGGTCGGGTCGTAGGCGCCCGGCCAGAAGTCCTCACCCACACCTTCGACGAGGTAGGGGCGACCCGTCCCGCCGGAGTAGACCGAGCCGAGCGGATCGGCACCGACCACGGTGACCGGACCCGACACCCGGTCGGTGCTCACGTCGTGCAGGTAGCGGCCGGTCCCGGTGATCGTGCCGCCGGTGCCGACCCCGGCGACGAAGTGGGTGAGCCGCCCGTCGGTGGCCTGCCAGATCTCCGGTCCGGTGGAGGCGTAGTGGCTGGCCGGGCCGTCGGGGTTGGCGTACTGGTTCGGCTTCCAGGCCCCCGGGGTCTGCGCGACGATGCGGTCGGCGACGCTGTAGTACGAGGCCGGGTCGTCGGGCGCGACCGCGGTGGGGGTGAGCACGACCTGCGCGCCGTAGGCCCGCAGCACGTCGACCTTCTCGCTGCTCACCTTGTCCGGGCAGATGAACACGCAGTGGTAGCCGCGCGCCGCGGCGACGAGTGCCAGGCCGACGCCGGTGTTGCCGCTGGTGGGTTCGACGATGGTGCCGCCCGGCCGCAGCTCACCGCGTTCCTCGGCGCCCTGCACGAGCCGGGCTGCGATCCGGTCCTTCACCGAACCGCCCGGGTTGAGGTACTCGACCTTGGCCAGCACGGTCGCCGAGAGCCCCTGCGTCACCGACGTGAGCCGGACCAGCGGGGTGTGGCCGACGAGGTCGGTGATGTGCTCGGCGTACTGCATGGGTGATCTCCCGTCAGCCCTGGACGCGCACGGTGTAGCCGGGGTCGATCCGGTAGCCCACGCCCCAGACGGTGGCGACCAGATCGGCCAGCCCGGTCTTGGCACGCAGGCGCCGGACGTGCACATCGATCGTGCGCGTCCCGGCCGACAGCTCATGGCCCTGCCAGACGGCGTCGAGCAGCTCGGCGCGGGGGACGGTGCGTCCTTCGGCCCGGGCCAGGTGCACGAGCAGCGCGACCTCCTGGGCGGTGAGCTCGATCCGGCGACCTGATGTGGTGACGATGCGGCGCAGCGGGTCGACGACGACGTCGGCCTCGGGTGGGAGCCGGTCGAGGCGGGTGCGGAAGGTGGTGGTCCGATCGCTCGGCAGCGACCGGCTGGGCTGCCCGGGGGACGAGACGACGGCCCGGGCGCGGGCCCGGGGGAACCACTCGCCGGCGAGCTCGGCCAGGGTGGCCACGACGCGGAGCACCTCGGCCGGGTCCTGGTCCTCGACGGCCGACAGGTCGACCGACAGGACGAACCCGCGGCTCGGGCCGGCGGGCCGGGCGACTGCGGGCCCTCCAGCTGCGGGCCGGGCGACTGCGGGCCGGGCCGCAGCGCGCCGGGTCGGGGTCCGCGCGGGGTCGAGCGGCACCGGGTGCCGGGTGGGTGCGGGCGAGGAGGCGAGAGCAAGGGTCATGGCGAATCCCGGTCTTGTCCCGCGCCCGGGTGGGGTCGCGGGTGCCGGCGGTGCCGGCGCGGTCAGGGCTGGAGGTTCAGGCCTGACACGGACACGGGCACATGCGCGCAGCGGGACGCGGCGCCGGACGGCGCGGGGCGTTCAGCTGGTGGGCCACAGCGGCACCCTCGCACGGCCGGGGTGCGCCCGGGAAACCTGCCCCGACATCTGTCCCGGATGGTGAGACAGATGTGACGACCTCGGACGGTGCCCTCAGAGGTCCGCTGCGGCGTCGCACCCGGCGCCCCACACCTCGTGCCAGGACGGCATCGTGCACCTGGCCTGGTAGCCTGGACACGCCGTCATTCCGGCCGCGGACCCAGAGAGCCCGGGAGAACCAGCCCCGGAGCACCGCGCAACGACATCCGAGGAGAGCTGTGCCGCTCGACAGTGCCATCAAGCAGTCCATCATGACCGAGTACGCCACGCATGAGGGCGA
>JAKLPK010000084.1 GCA_022013895.1 Cellulomonas sp.
CGTCGCGGGCCGAACCGCTCAAGCGCCGCAACGAGCATGTCGAACAGGTCGGCACGCACCATCGAGGCTTCGTCGAGGATGAGGGTGTCCAGTGAGGCGAGGGTCTTGCTGAAGCGGCCGGGGCTGTATCTGCCATCCAGCACGGTGGTCAGGTCCGTCGTAGCCGTGAAGCCGAAGAGCCGGTGGATCGTGTAGCCGTCCACGTTCAGCGCGGCGATTCCTGTTGGTGCGGCCACGACCACGCGCCTCTTGGTCGTCGCCATGAAGTGTCGGATCAGGGTCGACTTGCCCGTGCCGGCCTTGCCTGTGAGGAAGAGGTTGCGGCCTTCGTCGAGCAGTGCCAGGGCATGCCTGAACTCGTCCGTGAGGATGATCGGTGCGTCGGCCATCAACGGCTCCCCGGCCGCACGACCCTCGACCGCGGACCGCTCGTCGCCTGGCTTTGCACCCGAGTCCGCCCCTCCGCGCCCCATGGGGACGTCGGCCCCCGCGAGCAACATAGCGACGAGAACGATCGCTCGGAGGGGTAACCAGCGCCCGGCACGCATCATCCGGCGACGCAACGCGCCTCGCCCCGCGTCGATGACGATGACGATGACGATGATCACGATCACGGTTCGACACCAAGCACGCGATGATGCCTCCATGGGGGCAGACACCGGCAGGTTCCCGAGGCACCTCGGTCCGGACGTCGAAGTGGAAGCCGTGGACCTAGACACCGTCGACGTCCGGTTCCGCGGCGAGAGGCTCACCGAGGACCGCGCCGAGGCGGTTGCCGCCGAGGTCCTGGCCCGCATCGATGACGGCACGCTCGGGCGCCGCTAGCGCCCGAGCGCGGCTCAAAACAGTTGCCCATCCCCCTGGACGTGCGGCCGACGCCGATGGGCACGCACCGACTTGGCCGTCGGGCCGAGCGCCGTCAGGTCCGATGACGCGGCGGCCGGCGGGGCGTCATCGGTGGCGCCGCCCTCGACGGTGTACAGCGCGACGAGGGCGTCGACGTGCTCGGGCAGGAGCCGGATCCTGCCCTTGGCCAGGCGCAGGTGCGGGATCCGTCCGCGTCGCGCCTGCTCGCGCACCCACCACGTCGACATCCCGAGGGTCTTGGCGACCTCCTCGGGGGTCAGAGTCACGTACTCGGTCATCGCTGCACCGTCCTTCTGGTCGCTCGTACCTAGAGGTATGCGGAATGGGGGGAGAAGATGTTCGTCATCGGCCGAACTCCGGTGGATCACGGGAGTCCTGACGGATCCGGTGGGCACCGCTCGCCTCGCCGAAGCGCTGGCGAGCGCCCTGTCGGCTGATCCCTAACGCCCGCCCGACCTGCGCCCAGCTCGCCCCGTCGACCCGCAGGTGCGCGACCGCCACCGCGACCTCCTCGTCGAGCTCGTCGACCACGCGCCGAGCCTCCGTGCGCGCCGCGGCGAGCTCGCGCAAGTGGGCAAGCGCGTGCGTCACCCGCGCCGCAGCCCGCCAGGCGACGTCGTACTCCTGCACGGGGCCGACGACGCCGTCGCGCCCCACCGCGGGCGCCTCCTGGCCCGTCGGGGCACGCGGCCCGACGCCGATCCCGAAGGCCGCGCCCGACGAGGTCGACGGCGTGCCCCGCCGGTCCACCTGCCGACTCGCCCGACCCCGACTCCCCTTGCCCATGACGCCTCCCGACATCCGCTCCTACCTGAAGGTGTGCGGATTGAGGGGAGAAGATTTGGCACGCGGCGGCCGGAGCCCTTGTCGCTGCAGGTCAGAGGGTTGCCACTCCTCTTGCACCTCGTGGCGATGACTCCCTGGTAGGGGCTGCGTCAGGAGTGTGTCGCGGCCGTCATCGCGGGGGCTGTCTGGAATCCGAGCGAGGTTCAGCCGCGATCTGCAATGCCGATCACGTACACCCAGGGCATCGCTGCGCCTCTTACCCGTGCCCGCGGCGGGTGAGAGGCTCCCGCCATGACCATCGAAGAAGGCGGCGTGCGGCCCGCTCAAGACATCTACCAGGCGATGCAGGCGAACGACACGTGGGCGGACGCCACGGGGCGACACCGTCACGGTCACTGGGTCGGCGAGCTCGTCTCGTCGATCCTCCTCGCGAGTGAGCTTCAGGAAGTCCGCTATGTAGCGCTGAGTGATGCCACGACCGAAGGCTCACCACAGGGCTACGTCTTCACCGATGACTTCCTGATCATCGTCAACGTCACACCAGCGCACGCGCCTTTGGAGGAGGCTGACTGGACGGTCCACGTGCGGGGGTTGTCGTCACTGCGTCAGCTTCAAGTGCGGGCGAGCGTCGGCCCGTTCGACACCAACATGGGGGGTCGTAACTGGCCTGGGTCCCCCAGCGCGGTGCTGCAATTCGAGGAGGAAGCCCCTATCAGGATCCCTCTTGGGCAGACGTACAACGATCTTGAGCGCGAGGCCCTGGTGCTGACCGTGCGCCGGCTCCCGCGCTTCCTTCGTTGACGAGCGTGCCGCCGTTCGACGGCATCAGGTGGCGGCGTACGCGCCGCCGAGTGCCCGCACGGTCATGCCGTGTCGCCGTCCGCGCTGGCCGTGTCGAGGCAAGGGGGACGAACCTCCGGCGGGGACACTAGGGCACATGCGCGTCTTCATCTCGTCGGTCAGGATCGGTCTTGAGCAGGAGCGGGATTCCCTCAAGGGACTGATCCTCGCGCTCGGCCACGAGCCTGTGATGTTTGAGGACTTCACCGCGCAGCCGGTCCCGTCCCGCCAGGCATGCCTGGAGAGCGTGCGGACCTGTGACGTGTACCTGCTGCTCCTCGGTGACCGCTACGGCTACGAGTTCCCCGAGACCGGCCTAAGCCCCACCGCTGAGGAGCACGTCGCCGCTCGGACGGCTGGGATCCCGCGACTGGTCATGCGCGAGAGTGGCGGGACGCCCGAGCCCAAGCAGCAGGAGCTCATCGAGGAGATCCGGTCTTACCGTGATGGCGTCTTCTACAGCGAGTTCAGCGACGTGGTCGACCTCCAGGCCAAGGTCGCGGCCGCAATCCGGCAGGCCGAGCGCGCCCCCGAGTCGCTGACATTCGCTCCGCTGCCCAGCGACGTGCTCGTCAGTTGGCGCTGGGACTGGCCCGCCGAGCAGCAGGGCCAGGCGGATCACGCCGTCCTGGAGCTCCATGTCGTGCCCGACACGCCGCAGCCCTTGCCGTCCCGTGTTCTGCGAGAGCTGCCCCAGCGGCTCGCCGCCGAACTGCGGAATGTCGGAGGAGTCGGGCCTTCTGCCTCGGTTCCCGCCGACAATGACACGGTCGCCGCCTGGGCGCACGTAATCGAGGCCCTGCACAGACGGGCGTACGACGAGGCGCGCGACGGGGCAGTCCTCGGATGCCGCGTCGCTGCGAGCGCACAGACCAGCGTTTGGGGCACGCTCCCGGGCGACGGTATGGGAAGCATCCTCGATCCTGCGGAAGTTACCGAACGCCTCGCCGGGTTCCTCAGGATCGCTGGAGCGGCGATGCCCGGAGACGCGCGGCAGCTCGCGCTGGCAGTTGCACTGAGTCCGCTGAACAGCGTCACCGAAGGCCGGGTCACCGGGGTGCCGCGCTCTCGAGCCGGGGGCTTCTCCTTCGGGCGTGAGCGCATCGCCGTCCCTCCGGACGAAGTCGTTTCCCGCGCCGCGCTCAGCAACGGGGCCCGCGACGCCGCCCGCATCCTCACCGAAGCGCTCCTGACCGCCTACCGGGGCGACGACCGCGGCACCTTCTAGCCCACCGCACCCGGATCCGGTGAGAAGTCCGGGAAGAGGCCTAGGAACCGGTACCTGTCATCTCGGCATCCCTCGGATCGGTCGACGGGCATGCGGGCTCGACACCGACTGCGTCGCGAGTGCAGCTCAGGCCGCCGACGCGGGCTCCGGCGACGGGCGGACCGGGCCCCGCAACGCAGTGGTCGACCCGCTGGAGCTATCTAGCAGCCTCGGCGAGCGAAGATGCGTCTCGCGGCAACCAAGGTTGTCGAGACAGGGGCGAAGAGGACATGACACGTCTGGCATTCGCGGCAACCATAGTTGTCGCTGGGGAGGTCGGCCCCGACGCGGGAACGGGGTCGCCGTGAGTCCGGAACCGCAGCCGCCGCCCAGCGCGTTCCAGCAAGATCCGGCTCGCTTCTTGACCTCTCTGGCCAGCGCAGCCACGCCACCGCGAGCACCCACCCAGGCTGACCGTCATGGGTCCGCGGCCCTATGGGTCACCCCGGCTGCTAGCGGCATGGCCGCTCGCCGGTGGATCCCTCCCGCGAGGGCGCCGGACGCCTGTGAGAGCGACTTGGCCCGAACCGGCTCCCTTCAGGACCTAACTGCTACTGTCGAGGCGTCACTAGCCCTCAGTGCCCCAGTAACATCCAGGCCCTATGCCTCTCCCCAAGTCGGGCATCACCTGCAGTGTTATTTGGTTCATGACATGGACTCGATGGACCGTCGCCAGTGAGTGGCACGAAGGCGATGGCCATCTTGCTTGATACCCATGCCGCGAGTAGCCTAGCCTCAACATCCGAGCGTTAGGAGCTGACATGGGAGCTAGCGAGACGCTGAAGAAGGCGTGGGCCGCCGTGAAGGACGCGGATCTTCCGGAGTCAATCCACGAGGTGGCGTTCCGCGAGGCGGTCCGCCTGCTGGCCCCCCCGCCTGCGGCCACAACTCCGGGTCCGATCGCGCCGGGCGGGGCCAAGCTCAGTGGCCGGGTTGGCACGGGGAACGGCGCCCCGACTGGCGACGGGGCGGAGGGCGGCGGCGGGATCGCCGTGTCGGAAGCCACGATCTACGACCGCGTCGTCGCCCAGACTGGTGTCGATCGCGAGAAGCTCGAGCAGCTCGTGCACCTGGACGGCGACGTCCTCAAGGTCAGCATCCCCGGCCTCAGGCTTGGGAAGACAAACGCCGAGCGCGCCCGCTCGGTCGCCCAGATTCTGACCATCACTCGTGGATTCGGTCTGGAGGAGAGTGAAACTTCGCTGGAACTCATCCGAGCCGAGTGCGATCGGCTGCGCGTGTACGACCAGAACAACTTCTCGGGCCATGTGAAGGCGCTGGCGGGGTTTGTGGTCACGGGGACAGGCGCCAACCGCCGGGTGCGGGCCAAGGGCCCCGGCATCGCCGCCTTCCCCGGCATCGTCGACAAACTGTTGGGCCTGGAGTGATTGTCCATGCTCAAGGCACCAGGATGGCCCGGGCTATTCCACGCGAAGGCATGATCCAGCGGGTGCGTATCACCTATCCAACTGACGCGATGGCCGTCACCTGAACTAAGACCGCCTGGCCCGCGAGAGCACGTCAACGGTGCTCGACAGGGCCGTCGGCGCGGGACCGAGTTTACGATCTGAGCCACCTGAAATTCGACAAGGAGATCGCTGTGGCGGAGTCTTTTGACGAACGACTTGACCAACTTGACCGCGCACTCCGAGTGGTGAAGACGGTCGAGAGTAACCCCGAACTGCAGACGAGAGCCTTGGACTGGCTCCTCGGTGGGGTTCCTGCGGCGGCCGCACACGCGCCTGCGCCGCATCCCCCGACGAACGAAACACCGGCGGGCGGAGGTCTCAACGAGAAGTCGAAGCGAGCGAGGTCGTCCGGCAGCTCGAAGGCGACCTCGTTCACGCAGGACAAAACGCTAGAGATCGCCCCGAAAGGCAAGACGCCGTGGGCCGACTTCGTGGCTGCGAAGAGCCCCCAGAACAACGACGAGAAGAACACGGCCGCCGTGTACTGGCTACTGGAGGAAGCCGGCCGGGCCACGGCTGGGATCAGCCAGATGGTCACCCTCTTCATTGCGGCGAAGTGGGTTCTCCCGAGAGATCCCAAGAACTCGGCGCAGACTGCAGGAAGTCACGGCCTGCTGGACACCTCGAACGCGGACGACATCAAGCTCACTTCTCAGGGCATCGCTCTGGTGATCAACGGCATGCCCCGGCCAGCGAAGAAGTGAGCATGAAACTTGTTGAGTTCCTATCAGCGGTCAAGAGCGCGACGAGACAAGCGCAAGCGCTCTCCGTTCTGTACTGGTACGAGCGCTACGGCACGCAACCCTCCATGACGGCGGCCCAAGTGAAGGCCGCCCTGAGTGGTGCACGAATCACCGGTGCGAAGAACATCAACATGCCGGACGTTCTCGCCAAAGCCGGTGCGAATGTAGACGCTACGGGCAACTGCGAGGGTGGCGTGAAGCAGTGGTCGCTCACTGAGACCGGACGCAAAGCCGTGCGCGCGATCCACGGCCTCCCCGACGACGAGCCGGAGATCGAGCACGGCGTGGCCGAGTTGAAGAAGGTCGCGGCGACGGTAGCGGACGCGGGGGCCAGGAAGTACCTCGAGGAGGCGATCCTGTGCCTCAGCGTCGATGCACTCCGCGCAGCGATCGTGTTCGTGTGGGTCGGCGCGATGGCGGATGTGAAGAACCGGATCTGGAGGCACGGAGCACTGGCCGTGACCACGGCGTTTCAGAAGTACTACGCCAAGGCCAACCTCTCTACACACGACGACTTGCTCAAGTTCAACGAGGTCGACATCCTCAAGGTCGCCCAGGATCTGGCCGTCATCGACAAGGCGCAGCACGTCGTTCTCGGCCAAGCGCTCGGCCTTCGAAACCAGTGCGGCCACCCAAACAAGTACTGGCCAACCGTCTCCAAGGCGAAGGCTCACATCGAGGACATTGCCGGAATCCTCTGGCTCTAGGCTCGACCCCAACGAGCGCGAGACGATCGGCAGGTTCCGTGTCGGAGCCTGTCCGACCACACCCCGAGCGAACGGCACCTACCTTGCTGAGGGGCCCACGAGCCCGGGAGTCACGCCGCGGCTGAACGACGAGGGCGTGGGAGGTGGTCCTTCGAGCGCTAGCCCGGCAATCTGAAGGGTCACTACTCCAAGATCACGATGGCTGTGTTGACGCCGTCAACACAGGCGCACCATCCGGACCTCCCAGATCCCATTCGTCCGAAGCGTTCACCCAGGTCACCGCCTCGAGCCTCGCGGTCGCAACCCGTCGAGACAGGTTCGATTCCCGCCACCTCCACTCCTTGTATCCCGTCGGATGCTGTCGCATCCGACGGGATACGCTCGTGACGGCGTCAACAACGTGGCTGACCTTCAGGAAGAATCCCCGGCTACCTCGCTGCGGGGCCGCGGCTGACGGGCCTCCGCCTTGCGTCCAGCAGTGTCGTCCGCACTCTTTCGCGCCGCTACGGGAGTCGGGTGATCGCGACAACCTCGGTAGTCGTCCGCGCGGTCAAGTCCGCGTTGTCGGCGAGCGGTTCCACCAGCCAGACCACCGTGAAGCCGACTCTGACCTCGCCGACCAGGGACGTCTCGCCGTCGTCCGCGACGCTCATCCGTCCGACGGAGAACACCCGCACCGGTGCCCCATCGCCGCGCAGGTCGGCGCTCGGCCACTCGTCCACCGGCCGGCTGGGGGCTGACCGCGGCGTGCGCACGAACGTCACGCAGCCCCTCTCGTCGGCCGTCACGAGGTAGCTGCTTCGGCTGGCCGTTTCGACCAGCCAGCGGCCAGCGCCTGCGGTGCTGAGGTCGAGCACCTCAAGGGCGCCGTCGTGGGGCGGCTTCAGATCGGATGCTTCGTGCTCGGTCATGCCTTCATGGTCGCGCCGGCCCCCGACACGACCGCTGCCACCCCCTGGTTGTTCGCATAGAGCGATGATATGATCGCGTTATGCGAACAGCGGCTCCCGCTTTGGCGCCGTTCCTACGGTCCGACACTCTGGGCAAGATCCTCGCTCTGCTGCTGCTCAACCCGACCGACGGACACAGCCTTGCCGAGGTCGCACGCACAGTCGACTCTCCTCCTTCTGTCGTGCACAAGGAGATCGGCAGACTCGTCGAGGCCGGCATCCTCCTCGACGCCCGGCAGGGCCGCTCCCGGCTCGTCCGGGCGAACCCCGACTATCGCCTGCTTCGGCCCCTCACCGAGCTGATCGCCGGCGCCTACGGACCCGTTCCGGTGCTGACTCGCGAGCTCGCGGGAACCTCCGGCATCGACGCCGCCTACATCTACGGCTCGTGGGCCGCTCGCTATGAGGGCGTCACCGGTGAGCCTCCTCGAGACGTCGATGTACTCGTCGTCGGCGACCCTTCACGGACCGAGCTCAACGAAGCCGCGACCGCGGCTGAACAGACGCTGAACGCGCCTGTGAACATCACCAAGGTCTCCTCGGAGGCATGGGCCTCCAGCGACGACCCATTCCTCGCCACGGTCCGTTCACGGCCCCTGATCAGACTGGACATCGGCACGGGGGTAGCCACGTGATCGCGCGTTGGGAACAGGCCCGGACGACGATCGACGCCCTGCTGGCAGATCGACGACTCGAACGCGTCGCACCAAGCCGCGAGCTCGCGGACGCCCTGGTCGACCAGGCGCAGCGCCACCTCGCGACAGCAGCGGGCAGCGTCAGCGCGGACCCCACCGGGAGCTTCCAGCTCGCCTACGACGCCGCCCGCAAGGCCCTCGCCGCAGTCCTCGCCAACCAAGGACTACGCTCGCGGGGCGAGGGAGCCCACGCCGTCCTGCTCACCGCCGCACTCGCCCAGCTCGATCCCCCGATGGGCCGCGACCTTCGCCAGTTCGACTGGCTACGCCGGACCCGCAACTCCGCCGAGTACCCGATGCCGGAGACGCCACCGATCATGTCAGGCGACGCCAACGACGCGCTCCCGCTTTCACAGGCGATCGTCGCAATCGCCGAGCGCGTCATCCCCAACATGCCTGTCTATTGACCGACTGTCCGGTCCGTGGCCGTTGACGGCGTCAACACCAGGACCAAGTCGGCTCCGTCCGGAGCCGTTGTCTCCGCTGGTCACCGCCTTGGGCCCTGGCGTCCCCACACCTCCCGACGGGTTCGATTCTCGCCACCTCCACCATTCTGTGGTCGCTTTCACGCGGGCGACGTGACACGGCCGCCGTCTACGCGCCGTGGACGGCGGCCGACGTCTGTCCGGGCGTCGGTCCAGCCCCGGCC